>DASXTP010000001.1:0-3491 GCA_036505355.1 Candidatus Eiseniibacteriota bacterium
CCAGGTCGAGCTTGCCGTCGGCGTTCAGGTCCTCGATCGCGACCGAGGAGAGGCTGATGAGCGCGACGCTCAAGTCGGTCTTCACTCCGAGCGTGCCATTGCCGTTGCCGAGCAGCACCGAGACCAAAGGGCTGCTGCCGCCGTTCGTCACCACCACGTCGAGATCGCCGTCGCCGTTCAGATCCCCGACCGCAACGGACGTCGGAAACGCCACGACGTCGTAGGAATGGAAGGGGACCGCGAAATCGATGGAGGCAATGGCCGGCGAGGTGCTCAGGAGGGATACGAAGGCCAGCGTGACGGTGGCCCACGAGCGAGAGAGGCATCGAGCTCGCTCGTGGCGAACTCGACGCGGCCCCGCGAGGAAAGACGATCTCATGGAACGGGCCCTCCCGGCCGAGGTGGCGCGATTCTACGCCTCCGAATCCTCCCCGGTCAGCCCCGAATCGCTTGGCCCGCCTGGCCACGTAGTTTGCCGCGGTGGACGTCCCTCACTTCGCCGTCCCCAGCTGCACCACCACCTCCGTGCCGACCTCGCGCATCCGGGCGTTGGCGAAACCGACCGCAAGGCCCGGCGCTCGTATCTCGACCCGCGAGCCCCTCGTCGTGACCTCCGGCTTTGCCAGCCCGGCAATCACCACGCGGCGGATGCCGTTGAAGAGCGGATGCGGCCCGAGGCCCTCGGTGAGCGCCTCGAGGTCGGCTCCGGTGCCGTCGATTGCCTCCATCTGGCCGGAATCGTTGCCCAGCCGAAGGAACCGCGTGTGAAGCAGCCCGCCTTCGACGACCTGCACGTTGAGCGGGTCGAAGCCCTGTGGCCAGAGCGGCCGTCCATCGGCCGCCTCGATGATCAAACGCCACCCCGGCCGGGCGTCGAAGGCCTTCCGGCGCTCCACCCGCAATCCCACGACCGCTTGGGCATCTTGGCGGGCCCGGCGCTCGATGTCCGCCACTTCGGAATCGGTGAAGGTGCACGAGGCGGTGTCGGCGGCGCTGACCGCCGCCTCGAGGACCTGATCCAGGTGCGTTCGTTCGCCGGACTCCAGCAACTCCTGCCAGCCCGGCTGAAAGCGGTCGAGCAGAAAGGCGAGCGCCGGGCCGATGGCGTAAACACGCTGACGTACGTCGGAGGCGGCGAACTCCCGTGCCGGGATCTCCACGCTGGACTTTCCCTCGGCCCGGAGCTGGACGTAGGTGGCGAGCCCCTCGTTGAGCTCGGTCCGCCGCTCGTAGTTGGAGAAGGCAGAGTCCATGCTGGCGAACCGCGCGGCTCGAAGGCCGAGCGCGCGTCGGGTCCAGCCGGCGGCGTGGGCGGGCGTCGAGTCCGCCAGCGCGCGCCGCAGCGCCTCGGTCTCGAGCCGGCGCAACGCCAGCAGCCGGGCATCGGTGACCGGGTAGAGCAGGAAATCGCCTTCGTTGCCCTGCCAACCGGGATGCCGCTTGCGCTGGTACACGTGGAACGCCTCGTGGAGGGCGACCGCGGCGAGCGCACGCGCGGGCCGGTCCGCCGCCGAGGCGTCCGTGAGCAACGTGGCGGTCATGATCCCGCCGATTTCCGCGCTCGAGTTCGCGGTGACCGCCGGGTGCCGTCCCGGCTGCGAGTAGGCGGCTGGTCGGCTGCCCGCGACCGCGGTGAAGCCCTTGGGTGGGACCGGGTGGCGGAAGAGATACGTACGTTCTCCGATGTAGATCGCCAACGGGATCGCTCTGGCATCGAACCCCGGCCACAGCGTCCGCTGGCTCGCCAGGTGCTCCACCTCGCGGGCCACCGCCAGCGCGCGCTCCTGTCCATCGGCTGAGACATCGTGCCTCGCCAGGGCCTCGAGCGCGACCGCCGCGACCACGCACACGGCTCGCTTCACCATCATCACCTCCCGATTGTCACCTCGCGATTCGGCGGCCTCACCGCCCTGGCGTATCTTAGCCCTTGTGGAAGCTCGGGTTTCCAGGGATTCCGTCGGACTCTGCGCCGGCTGTCGCCACGCGCATACCGTAAAGACACCGCGCAGCCTGTTTTGGTTGTGCGGGCTCTCCAAGACCGACCCACGCTTTCCCAAGTACCCGACCCTGCCGGTCCTGCAGTGCGCCGGCTATGCTCCGGGCCGAGACCCTGAAGGGGATTCCCCCGCCAGACCCACCGCCGACTGAATGGCCCTCGTCCAGCTCTTCTCGGAGCACCTGCTTCCGATCTTCTTGGCTGCCGGCGCCGGCTACCTGCTGGCGATGCGGCTCAAGATCGATCCCAAGCCTCTTTCCCACGTGGGGTTCAACGTCTTCGCGCCCTGCCTGGTGTTCCGGGTCGTGATCCCAGCTCGCACCCGACGCGGTGCTGCGGATGGCGGGATTCACCGCCGCGTCGATGATGGGACTGGGGGCGGTGGCGTTCGCGATCACTCGCCTGCTCGGCTGGCCGCGCACCCGCTCGACCGCCGTCGTGCTGTGCGCGTTGCTGCCCAACGCCGGGAACTTCGGGATGTCGGCCAACCTGCTGGCCTTTGGTCCGGCGGGGCTCACGCAGGCCAGCCTGTTCTTCCTGGCTTCTTCAGTGGTGACCTTCACCGTGGGCGTGTTGGTGGCCTCGCTGGGGCGAGTGGGCCTTCGCTCAGCTCTCCTGGGGCTTTTGAAGGTGCCCGCCATCTGGGCCGTCGTGCTCGGATTGGCGGCGCTGCGCTTGGGCTGGACGCTACCGCGTCCGGCGACGAGCGCACTTCACCTGCTCGCCGACGGTTGCATTCCGGCTTTCCTGGTGATCCTCGGCATCCAGCTCCACGAGGCCGGAGCCCGCGGCCCGGCGGGCCCGGTGGTCCTGGCCGCGGGGCTCCGTCTGCTGGGCGGGGCCGCCACCGGGCTCGCGCTGGCACCCCTGTTCGGGCTCGAGGGCGCGGCCCGACAGGCCGGCGTGCTGCAAGCTGCGACGCCCACGGCGGTGATCACCACGATCCTCGCCACCGAGTACGATGTCGAGCCCGGTCTGGTTACCTCGGTGGTCTTCTTCACCACGCTCTTGAGCCCGCTGACGCTCACCCCGTTGCTGGCACTGCTGCGCTAGCCCGGAGTGCGGCTTCGAGACGGAACGCCCGCGACCGATCCGGGACCAAGGGGCGAAATCGGGCTGGAGCGAGTGACTGGAATGGCCGATGGATCATTCTCGGGGATGACCTCCCCGGCGAACTCAGATAACTCACGCGAGCGCGATAGGGGGCCGCATGGCGACCGGCGACGGATGCAGTGGGGCTGGGAACACGATCAGATCCCGGAGACGGATTCCGCGCTCTGTCACGGTTGCGGCGTTGATGGCGATCCCGCTCGCCGGTCTCGGCTGTGCGGCGAGCCATCGCACCGTCACCGTTCGGTTCCAGCCCGACGCCGGGGTCGAGCGCCGCGCGGCCGATCGGTATCGGGAGATCATCAACAAGCTCCAGCCATCGGCCCGCCAGAAGCTCAAGCGGGCGTCGCAGTCGTTTGCCGTGCGCATCGGGCAGTGCCCGGAT
>DASXTP010000002.1:0-20892 GCA_036505355.1 Candidatus Eiseniibacteriota bacterium
GAGCCCGACGGCTGTCGGGCAGCTCGACGTCGGCGCAAACGAGCGCCCAGGGTCCGGCTTGGCGTGCGGCCTCGAGCTGCGCCGCAGTGGTCACCGTGTGCACCTCGAATCCCTGCTGCTCGAGCAGGCGCCACAGGAAGATGCGGCCGGAGATGGAGTCCTCCGCCACCAGGGCCCGCCGGGGCACCGGCGCGGGCTCGACCGTGGCTACCCCTCCGGGCTCCGGGCCGACCGGCGCCGTCGCGGGTGGCTCGACGTCCACCACGTCCGCAGCCGAAGGCTCGGGGCCGACCATCCCGGACGCCGTCGGCCCAGGTTCGATCCGGGACGTGGCCGCCGATGGGTCGAGGCCCGCCGGCGCGCGGACCTCGCGTCGGGTGGGCCACTGACCCAATGGCTCGACGTGCTCTCGCCCGAGCTCGATCAGCGGCTGCGTCGTGGTCGGTCGAGGTGCACTCGGCCGGTGAGGCTCGGCCGCCGGCGGGCGGGCGGCGCCCCAATCGCGCAGCAGCTCGGCCGCCGACGGCGGTTCGACCTCTCGCAGCAGGAAGGCGGGCTCGGCGACCCAGAACACTTCACCCTCGGCGGTCTGCACGGTGCTCGAAAGCCCCATTCGGCTTTCCGAGTCCGAGCGCTCGAGGGTCTCGGCCGGCAGACGCCAGACCAGGCGATCGGCGACCAAGAAGGCCCGCTTGAGACCGAGCCCCACCAGCACTACCGGTCGCTCCGGGCCCTCGCGCGGCCCTCGTGCGAGGGGGGACAGCACGGGGTAGCCGTGCTGCCGGGGCAGGGAGGCAATCGCCACCGCCGGCACCATCCGCACCTGCAGCACGCTGTGCCAGGGGACCGCCAGCGGGAGCATGCCCTGCTCGAGCATGAGGTAGGTACCGCGGGGCGCCACCACCGGCACCCGGATGAGCCAGGCCCCACCACCACCCGCGATCGGCCCGAGGTTTCCACCGACCGGCTCGAGCAGCTCGCTCGCCGGCTCGATCCCTGCGGGATCGATACCATCGCATCTCAGCTCGAGCACGGCCTCGTCGTGCGAGAGCACCAGCGGTCGACGCACCCGCGCTTCGCCGGCCAGGAAGTCCACCGCGGTGCGCAGGGCGGCAGCCACCACGGGCTCGAGGCCGACGCGCTCAATGCCCTCGGGCCCGGTGCGGGGCAGCGCCGCCAAGATCTCGCTGACCGGAACGCCCGACGAGGCACCCGGCCCTGGATTCTCGGGGAGACCGCGACGGTCCGTGGTGCTCACGTCCGCTCCTCCCCCAGATCCGAAGCGGAGCCCGGCGACTCTTCGGCGGGGCGCTCGCCGAGCAGCCGCAGTCCCTTCCGGGGTTCCGGCGCCATGCCGCGAGGCCGCTCGGGTACGGCGGGCTGGGGGATCTCGGGTAGGGACAGACGGACCACCATGCCCGACATCTCCTGGAGCTCGGCCTCGAGGTCTCGTACGAGATCGTTCGCCGCCCGTGAGACACGTTCACCCGCGGCCGAGAGCCGGACTCCCTTCTGCGTGGCGTCCTGGATCATCTCCCGCACGCGCTCCACCAGCCGGACCATGTCGCCGGGTGCCACCTTGGGGACCGTCAACGGCGCCCGGTCCAGTTTCTCCGCCACCCGCTCCCGGACTCCGCGCATGCGCTCGGTGGCACCGGCCACCTCCATCTCAATCTCGCGCGTCAGCTGGGTGGTGCGATCGGTCGCCGCCCGGACCTGGTCGGCGAGCTGCTTCATGTCGGCTGCCTGGTCGACCAGAACGACGCGGGGCCCGGACCCGCCGGACGCGGCGTGAAGCGCAATCAGGGTGGCGCGATTGGCCAGCAGCGCCACCTGCTCGGCGATCTCCTGCGCCTTGAGCAGAGCCCTCGCCACCTGATCCACGCTTTGCGTGGAGCTGGTCACCAGCTCCTCGATGGCGGCCCGGGCGGCGCCGCGATAGCCGGCCTCGCCATCGGCGGGAGACTCGGCGGACGGGGCGGCCCACGATCGCGCCAGCTCGGCACCCAGGCGCTCCAGCTCGCGAACCGTCGTCAACATCGCAGTCGCCTCCAGGAAGGCGCCTTCCGCCTGCCTCCTCGACTCGCTCGCCGCCTTGACGGCTCCCGCCAGCTCGTCTCCGATCTGGCGGGCCGCCTCCAGGTTTTGCTCGCGCACCTCGTCCTGGCGCCGCAGGCCCCGGTTGATTGCGTCGACCACGGGCCCGACCAGCCCGCCCTCGACCCGCATCTCGCTCCAGCGCTCGGTCTCGTTCCAGCGCCCCAGCCGTTCGCGCAGCTGGTCGAGCTGATGTCGGGCAAGTCCCAACTCGTCCACGGCGCGCGCCGCCAGGCGATGGCGGGTGAGGAGGACTTGCATCCGCTGCGTGAGCTGAGACAGCTCGCCCCAACCCGACGCTGCCGGGAGGCCTCTTAGGCGCGCGACCTGCCCGGTGGTGACGCCTTCGGTGAGGCCCCGCAGATGCACCACCAGGCCGTGATCGAGCCACAGCGCGAACGCGGCTCCCACCACGATCCCCAGCCCCGCCACCGCGACGAGCCACGAGAGGACCGCCGGCACGTCGAGGCCCTGGGGACCGGTCTGGGTCCCCATCACCCACCACACGCCCGCGCCCGATACCAAGGCGCCAGCGAGACACGCCGCCCAAAGGCGCAGCCTCAAGCCCAGCCCAGTGGCCAAATCGGCAGGGGCGTCCGAGGGCCGGTCATCTGGCGTGTGGGTCATGCGAAAGACGGGCCCGAGGGTGGAAGTGGAGGCAAGGATGCTGGTGCCGATTGGCAGCGCAAGAGCCGTGCCCGAAAGTCGTTGCCGCACATGGCGTGACGGGTCGCTCCGGACGTTGCCCCCCGGACTCGCCGTTCGGGCACGTCGAGGCAGCATGCATGCGGCCTCGCAAGATGGAAGGCCGCGGCTATCCGTCTGCGGCGCAGCAGAGTTTGGGCCCCGCGAGTATCAAAACTCTTTCGCGGGTGACAAATCCATTGCGAAAATAGAGGCGCGTCCTCCTCACCCGAATGCACACCCCGGGGCACCCGCCCACCACCGATCCCAGGGCTGCCGAGCGGGTCAGATCGCCCATTCGGTGGGGAATCCACCGCGAAGTGCCCGCCGCTTCATCGGTTCCAGACCGAGCGGAAACGCGCGATGCGCGGGGCCCACCGCCCAGCCGCGGGTGCCGCCGTCCTCGGGTCCCCGTGGCACGAAGGATGCGAAAACCCCCGGCGGGACGACACAGCACCGAAAGCGGGGTGCGTCGAGCGAACTCGGCCGGTCCCATGGCAGGTGGAGCATGAATCCTCGACACTACGTAGATCTCAAAGAGACCAGTCGGAATCTGCAGCCGACTTACTACTTCATGATCAACTGCCTGCTCTACAGCCGGATGGAGACCGGGCTGGTGTCGAACCAGGAGTTCTACGACGAGGACGTCAACGTCTACCTCGCCCACCTGCTGCACTCGTTCATCAACCCGGAGTACGTGGAACAGTCGAAGAAGTTCCTATCTCGCTACGACACCGATGTCTTCCGCCGCCTCGCTCATTCGAGCGATTCGCGGCTCAAGTACGTGATCTACAAGACGAATGCCGACTTCCTCCTGATTTCGATCGGCATCTTCGACAATCCGATGGGTCCGGCGACCAGCCGGTCCAAGGTGCAGCCCAGCGAGGAAGCCTACATCGGTCGTGGTAAGACTTACTACCACTTCGCCTACTCGTACGGGCAGCAGGTCCACCGCAAGAACGCCGGCGTCACCGAGGTGCTGGAGAAGCTGTCGGTGGGCTTCGAAAAGTACATTCGCATCCTGTCGCACATGCGGGGCGAGTACCTAGACTTGATGAAGCGATTCTCCCAGGGCGAGGTCTACCACCTGGAGCGGTCGATCAACGAGGACTCACAGAAAGAGCTGCTGCGCATGAAGCAGGACGAGCTGCTGGAGCTCTACAGTGCCTGGAAGTCCCAGCCCAACCCGGAGACCGAAGAGAACCTGGAGCGGGTGGTGAGCGAGATTCGCCAGCTCAATCCGTCGTTCAAGTTCGAGCTGCCCAAGCGCTGAGCGAAGTCGGTCGGCGCGACTCCCCGTGCGCCGACGAATGGGTGAATGGAAGCCCGGCGGGCGCGAAGAGCCGAGACGCGTCCGCCGCGCCCCGGAGGAGGCTCCCCTCTCGTCCGGCAGGCAAGAGGCCTGGTCCGAAAGACCGGGCCTCGCTGTTTCTGGGCCTCGCGGGGGTCGGCGGTCGCGGCGCGCGCCCGGCGGTCACCGGCGCGGGATCTCGTAGTTGGGAGCCTCTTGGGTGATGGTGACGTCGTGGGGGTGGCCTTCGCGCAGTCCGGCCGCGCTCACGCGAACGAATCGGGTACGGGTACGCAGCCCTTCGATGTCCTTCACCCCGCAGTAGCCCATGCCGGCGCGCAGGCCGCCGACCATCTGATAGACCGAGGCCGCGAGCGACCCCTTGAACGGCACGCGTCCCTCGATCCCCTCGGGGACCATCTTGGACAGCTCGTCGGTGCTCTCCTGGAAGTATCGCTCGCGGCTGCCGCGCCCCGCCGCCATCGCCGAGAGCGAGCCCATGCCGCGGTACACCTTGTACGAGCGGCCCTCGAGCAGCACCACCTCGCCCGGGCTCTCCTCGGTCCCCGCGAACAGGCTCCCAATCATCACCGAGTGGCCGCCGGCCGCCAGTGCCTTGACGATGTCCCCGGTATACTTCACGCCACCGTCGGCGACGATCGGGAGATCGACCGCTTCCAGCGCCCGCGCGGCCTCGAGCACAGCGGTGACCTGTGCCATGCCCGCTCCAGCTACCACCCGGGTGGTGCAGATGGCCCCGGGCCCCATGCCCACCTTGACCGCATCGGCCCCGGTGGCCGCCACCGCCCGCGCCCCCTCCGCGGTGCCCACGTTGCCGACCACCAGATCGACGCCCGTCGAGAGCGCGCGGATCGCCTCGGCCGCCTCGAGCACGCTGCGCGAGTGGGCATGGGCGCTGTCGACCACGAGCGCGTCGACACCGGCCTTGAGCAGCTCCTGGGCGCGCTCGCGATAGTCGCCGCCGGCCCCGACTGCGGCCGCCACGCGCAGCCGGCCCAGGGCATCCTTGCAGGCACTCGGATGCTTGATGCGCTTTTCGATGTCTTTGACGGTGATGAGCCCCTTGAGCCGTCCCTCCGGGTCCACTACCGGGAGCTTCTCGATGCGATGCCGAGCCAGGATCGCGCGCGCTTGCTCGAGGGTCGTGCCGACCGGCGCGGTGACCAGGCCCTCGCGGGTCATCACTTCGGAAACCTTGCGCCCCAGGCGATCCTCGAAGCGCAGATCCCGGTTGGTGAGGATCCCGACCAGCCTGTCACCCTCGGTGATCGGCACCCCAGAGATGTGGTATCGGGCCATCAGCTCGTGGGCCTCGCGCAAGGTGGCCCCGGGCGGCAACGTGAAGGGATCCACGATCATGCCGCTCTCCGAGCGTTTGACCCGGTCGACCTGCGCCGCCTGCTCTGCGATCGGCAGGTTCTTGTGGATCACGCCGATGCCGCCTTCCCGCGCCAGGGCGATCGCCAGCTCGAACTCGGTCACGGTATCCATCGCCGCGCTCACGATCGGCACGTTGAGCTCGATGCGCCGTGAGAAGCGTGTGCGAGTGTCCACGTCGCGGGGGTGAACGTCCGACCGTCCGGGGACCAGCAGGACGTCGTCGAAGGTCAAGGCCTCGGGGCCGATCTTGTCATGCCACGGGACCCGCTCGCTCACGGTCGCGGACGTCTCCTGTTCGAGGACCCGGGTCGCGGTGGCCGACATTCCATCGCCTCGAGGCTACTTCCCGGTGCCCGGCAGCGGCAGCTCCGGCGCCTTCTTCACCCGCTTGAGATCGAAGTAGTAGGTCGCGCCCACTCGCACCGCCGCGGCCCTGAGATTGCTGTTCCAGCCGGTCGGGAACTGGTCGTCCCGGGTCGCGGTTACGTGGTGGCCGACAATCGAGAACTCCACGCTGGTCGAAGGGAGGATCTTGAAGAAACGCTCCGCTCCCAGCTCCGCCGAGCCGCCGAGGTACGGGCCGCGATGCGGGCGGAACGTCACCGGATCCTCCAGCGTCTTGCGATGGTTCTCGACCAGCACCCGATAGATGCCCGGCCCCGCGCCGAGGTGCCAGTGCCAAGGTCCGAGGTCCCAGGTGAGCTGCCCCTGGACCGAGACCGGGATGAGCAGGGTCAGGTAGTGTTCCTTGGTCTGGTCGGTCGGAAACCGAAAGTCGGTGAACGGAGGGGGCTCCTCCTTGGAATACCCGGACCACGTGAACCCCGGGCTGACCTGCATGCGAAACCAGCCGGCCAGCACGTAGCGGAAGTGGCCGGCAAAGTCGAACCGCGGCAACGCACCCTTCGAGTAGTCTTGGGTGGCGACGAGATAGGAGCCACCGATCTGGCCGCCGACGCCGCCCCGGCCGCGCGAGGCCCCTTGGGGCTCGGCCGCACGGCAAATCGCCGGGGACAGAAGGCCCACCAAACACGCGATGCCGAGCCAGCGAACGCGTGAAAACATGTGACCAAGGCTCCTTATCTGGGGCGTGCGGGAGGAGATGAAAGGAAAGCCCGGTGCGAGAGCGCGGCAGTATAGGAACGCGGTCCCAGAGTGTCAAGGCTCGGAGCACGCTTGTTCGCTCTGCCATAAGCACTTCCGCCCGGGGGCCAGACTCCGGGGGGATCGCCCACGCCGTCCACCCGACGACATCGCCGGCGCTCGCCCGACGTCGGCTTCGACCCCTCAGCCGACCAACTGATGGCCGGCGCGGCTCGGTCGCGCTGGAACTCGACTTGCTCGTTGCACGGGCAGACCCTGGACCGGGATCCCGCTCGAATCCGCAGTCCTTTCCCCACCCTCGCCCACCTCATCGGATGCCCCCGCTTCTCGGGGCCGGCCGCCAACCGGCCCCAGTCCCGGTCCCGCAAGAGACTCCCATGGCCCCGCGGTGGCCGACGTGGCGCCGGCCTGGACCTTGAACCCGCTCGTTCATTGACACTTAGCGGGCTGGCCCGTAGACTGCCGCACTCATTTTGCCTGCTCCAACCCGGGATTCTCCCGTCCGCCGGCTGCATGGGGGATCGTGATGACGCGCACCGACCAGTGGAAGCTGCTCGGCGTGGTGGCAGCGACAGCGCTCTCCGTTTGGTACCTGTTCCCCTCCTATCAGTATTACGGCCTCACCCCCGAGCAACGCGCCAAGGTTGCGGCCACCCGGCTCGCCGAGCTACGGCGCAAGGCCGTCCACCTGGGTCTCGACCTTCAGGGCGGCATGCACCTGGTGCTCGAAGTCGATCGCTCGCGTCTCAACCCCGCCGAGGCCAAAGACGCCCCCGACCGTGCGCTGGAGGTGATCCGCCGCCGCGTCGACCAGTTCGGCGTCGCGGAGCCGCTCATCCAGCGCCAGGGCGAGGACCGCATCGCGCTTCAGCTTCCCGGCCTCACCGACCGCACGCGGGCGCGCGAGCTGATCGGCAAGACGGCGCTGCTCGAGTTCAAGCTGGTGCGCTCCGCCGACGAGGTGCGCAGCACCTTCCAGCGCCTCGATACCTACCTGGCGTCGCGCGGCGCCGGCTCGGAGCTCGATAGCCTGATGCGCCGCGCCCCGCTGACCGGGCACTTCCTCGATCTTTCCACCAGCGCGTTCGTCCGTCAGGACGACCTTCCCGCGGTGGAGCGGATGCTGGCCGTACCGGGGTTGGATTCCATCATCCCCCCGGATTCCCAGCTCCACTGGGGACAGAAGAGCGCCAGCCTGGACGGCGTGTCCGGGCGCAGGCTCTACGTGCTGAAGCGCCAGCCCGAGCTGAGCGGCGGCTCCATCGCGAACGCGATTCCGGAACCCGACCAGAACACGGGGGAGATGGGCGTGAGTGCGACGTTCACGCCCCGCGCCCGCGCCGAGTTCGCGAGAGTCAGCGGGAACAACGTCGGCCGGCAGCTAGCGATCGTTCTCGACGGGATCGTGAATTCCGCGCCGGAGATCAGGGAGCGGATCCCCGGAGGTCAGGCGCGGATCAGCGGCAGCTTCGACATCCAGTCGGCCAAGGATCTGTCGATCGTGCTGCGGGCCGGTGCCCTGCCGGCGCCGGTGCGCATCATCGAGGAGCGGTCGGTCGGACCGTCGCTGGGGTCGGATTCCATCCGGGAGGGCTTGACGGCCGGCCTGATCGGCACGGTGCTGGTCGTGGTCTTCATGCTGGTCTACTACCAGCTCTCGGGCTTGGTCGCGATCGCCGCGCTGGTGCTGAACGTCTTGTACGTGATCGCGACGCTGGCGGGTTTCGGCGCCACCCTCACCCTCCCCGGCATCGCGGGCTTGGTGCTGACCGTGGGCATGGCCGTGGACGCCAACGTGCTGATCTTCGAGCGCATCCGCGAAGAGCTCCGCCACCAGAAGAGCGTGCGTCAATCCGTCCAGCTCGGCTACGAGCGGGCTTTCCGCACCATCCTGGACGCCAACCTCACCACGCTCATCAGCGCGCTGTTCTTGTTCCAGTTCGGCACAGGACCCATCAAGGGATTCGCCGTCACGCTCAGCGTGGGCCTGATCGCCAACATGTTCACGGCGGTGCTGTTCACCCGAATGATCTTCGACTTCATGCTGGGCCGCGGCAAGGTCGAGCGACTCAGCATCTGAGCGGGATCGCGAGGCAAGACTCCTCATGTTCCAGTTGTTGATCGGCACCGACCTTCCGTTCATGAGGTTCCGGGGCATCGCCTACGTCCTGTCGGGCGGGCTCGTATTGGCGACCGCGGTGTGGTTGGTCGCCCACGGCGGGCCCCGCTACGGCGTGGACTTCACCGGTGGGACGCTGGTCCAGGTTCGCACCAGCCAGCCCCTCCCGGCCGACCAAGTGCGGGCGGCGCTGGATGCCTCGGGGCTGCGGGGATTCGAGCTCCAGCAGCTCAGCGGGGAGAATCGCGACGAGTTCATGGTCCGGATGAAGTCGCCGAGCGAGCAGGATGTTTTCCCTTCGATCCAGCGGGCGATCGAGTCGCGCTTCCCGGGACGGACGGTGGAGCTTCGGCGGAGCGAAGCGGTGGGCCCCAAGGTGGGCGGCGAGCTGCGTCAGAAGGCGTTCTGGGCGGTGGTCGGGAGCCTGGTCGGAATTCTCCTTTACGTTGGCATCCGCTATGAGTTCAAATTCGCGCTCGGCGCCGTGGTGGCGTTGTTCCACGACGTCTTCGTCACCTTGGGCGTGCTCTGCTTCACCCACCGCGAGGTCAGCCTCACGGTGGTGGCGGCGCTGCTGACGATCGCGGGGTACTCCATCAACGACACCATCGTGGTCTTCGACCGCATCCGCGAGCGCTCCAAGGCGCTGCGCAAGGAGATGCACTCGCGCGCCATGGACATCGCGGTCAACGAGACCCTGTCGCGCACGATCATTACCTCCCTCACCGTGTTCCTGACCGCCGTGGCCCTGCTGGTGTGGGGCGGCGAGGTGCTGCGGGATTTCTCGTTCGCCATGGTGGTGGGGGTCGCCTTCGGAACCTACTCCTCGGTGTACGTCGCCAGCGCGCTGGCTCTGGACATCTGGATCGCTCTCGACCGCCGGCGCGGCGTCCAGGCCGGATGACGCCGATGCGAGGAGGAGCCCAGGTGGCTGGCCCCCCGGCGGCGCCCGGTGCCCAGACCGGTCGGGTGCGGCGTCTTCGCCGGGCGATCCTCCTGGCGGCGGCGGGCCTGGTGATCCTTTCCTGCTCCAAGAGGATGACCGGGGTCAACGACCTGCCCGACCCCGGCCGGTATCCCGAGGGTCTGCGCGGGAACACCGACCTCGTCGTCTTCCTCGACACTCCGACCATTCTGCGGGTCTACCTGGACAACAAGGACAATCCGGACAGCGCCGGCAAGTTTTCGACCGATGACGTGTTCGTCCGAAGCGAGACCTTCCATGCCACCGGGCCGGGCGCCGTGCAAGGGGTGATCCTGGATTCCACGAATGCAAACCGATTCGAGGTCTATCGCGGGGTCGGCACGGATACGGTCCACTTCCAGCAGTTGAGGGATTTTGCCTTCCGGCCGGTCAAGCTCTTCGTGCAGTCGCACTGGGAGGCATACGCCTTCGCGGATCCGAAGCCCGTGGCATCGACGGATCGCGAGTACGTCGGCCGCGGCGTGGTCGCCGGAATCACCAACGCGACGTCGCCGCTCACCAACGTGGGCGAGGTTCCGGTGAACGTCGTTCCCGGCAACCTGGTGTTCACGGCGAAGACGGGCAACGAGATCCCGTGCCTGAACTGCGCCACGCAGATCGATCCGCGCGAATGCCGTCGACAGAACCAGTGCCCCGATTCGCTCCTGTACCTGGAGTGGGAGGCGGCCCCCGGGGCCCGCGGATACTGGGTTCAGGTCTACCAGCTCGCCGCCAGTCTTTCCGGAGACGACATCATCCGGTCGGGGATCGCGTCCCCCTTGTTCCTGGGCCCGACGCGCGACTTCTTCGTCGCCTACATCCCCGAGACGACCGCGTCCCGTCCGTCCGGTCAGCCCGACCGGAGGTCCTACCGGATCGGCGATCCGCTACCCGAAGGCAGTCACCAGCTCTTCCACAACATCGTCTTCAACGACCGGTTGTACACGGTCCGCATCTCCGCGGTCGGGCCCGCCGGCGAGCTGCTCAACTACACCGGAGAGAGCGGGAGCTTCCAGGCCTTCAGCGAGCAGAGGGAAGGCAAGATCTTCTTCCGTGTGTTTCCCGTCGGTGGCGTGGTGGTCCAGCCCAAGCAGAGCGCCGCTCCGCCCGTGCTAACAACTGCAGGGGCCTCCGGGACCACGAGGCTGGAGAGGCGTTGGATCCTGCCAGCCGGCATGTCCCGCCTCGGGCGCCGCCGCTGAGCCGCAGGCTTTCGACGCCGCACACGGCGCTGCTGCTGGCGGTCGCCGCCCTGGCCGCGAGCGGCCTGCCGCAGGCGGTATCGAGCGAACCCACTCCGCCGGGCGCGCGCTCGTTCGGGATTGCGCGACTCAAGTACGGGGGCGGCGGCGACTGGTACGAAGACCGGACTTCGCTCGTCAACCTGCTCGCGGCGCTCCGGGCTCGGACATCGATCCCGGTCTCGGGCGAGCGCGAGGCGGTCGTCGAGCCGGGATCGGCCGCCTTGTTCCAATACCCGTTCGTTTTTGCGTGCGGGCACGGGAACATGAAAATGACGGCCACCGAGGTCACCAACCTGCGACGCTACCTGGCGGGCGGCGGGTTCCTGTGGGTCGATGACGACTACGGGATCGACCCCTCGTTTCGTCGCGAGATGAAACGGGTCTTTCCCGATCAGCCGTTGGTGGAGCTGCCCTTTTCCCACCCGATTTTTCACGGCCTTTACGAATTCCCGGGCGGGCTGCCGAAGATCCACGAGCACAGCGGCGGACCGCCTCGGGCCTTCGGCATTGTCCACGAAGGAAGGCTAGTTGTATTCTATAGCTTCGATACCGATCTGGGAGACGGGCTCGAGGATGAAGAAGTCCATCACGACCCGGCCGAGAAGCGCGAAGCGGCGCTACGGATGGCCATCAACATCGTGCACTACGCCCTGACCCACTGACGCTCCCCCACGGGCCGCCGCACAGACCATGAACGACCGCGAGCCCGACAGGATCCAGCTCCGTCACCCTCTCGAGCGGGAGCACCGCGCCTACCAGCGCGCGTTGATCCTGCGCCACGCGCTGCGCGCCGCCGCCAGCTCGGTCGTTGCGATCGCGCTCGGGGTGGTGCTCGGAACGGCCCTCGCGCTCGGCCAGGGCGGGGCATCGGCGCGACTGGGCCTAGTGCTCGCCGCCTGCCTGGCGGCCGTGGGGCTCGCGGTTGGCCGCTTCCACCGCGCGAGCCTCGCGCTGGATGGCTTCTTGGAGCGTGCCGAGGATCGCTTCCCCCCGCTGAAGTCCTGGCTGCGCAACGCGATCGACCTCGAGCGACATCCGTCCGCCCATACCTCACCGGCCCTTGCGCAGGCCGTTTCGGCGGAGACTCGTCGGCGGCTCGCCGACGCCCCGCTCGCGGTGCTCGTTCCCAGGATCGAGACCCGGCGCCCGGCACTCGCGATCGGGCTCGCGCTCTTGGTCTTGCTCGGGCTCGCGGCGGCGTGGCCGGCGCGCGTGACGCGGAGCTGGGCGACGCTCTGGAACCCGGCGGCGGCGGCCCCGCCGGTGCGGCTCGCGGTCGAGCCGGGGTCGGTGACGGTGACCCCGGGGGCGGCCCTGGCAGTGCGCGCCCGAGTCTGGGGCGCCGACCGCGCCCCGCGCCTGCTGCGTGACCGCGAAGCCGCCCCGGCCGCGGCGGCCGAAGGACGCGCCGAAGACGGCGCCCGGTTGTGGCGGTTCGATCTTTCGCAGCTCACCCGGGAACAGATCTATCGAGTCCGCGTGGCGAGCGTCGAGAGCCCGCGCTATCGGATTTCCTTGTCCGGTGAGCTGTCGCCGGTGAGCTTCGAGGTCGAATACCACGCTCCGAGCTACGCCCGCCTGCCGGTGCAGCGAGGAGCGGCGGCGCGCGGAGACCTGACCGCCCTGCGCGGCACGCGTGCGCACCTGGTCGTGACCTTCGATCGGGACCTGAGTGGTTTGACGGCAACGCTCCCCGGCGGTCGTACCGATCGCTGGTCGGCGCTGACGCCGCGGCGTTGGGCGGGTGACGTATCGATCGACCGCGACGGAGAGTACGTGCTGGGCGCCACCGCGGTCCGCAGGACCGGTTGGCCGAACGGGCCCGGCGAGCGCCGTTTCGCCTACCGCGTCACCCCGGTGGAGGACGCCGCCCCGGTGATCACGGTGCGCGTGCCCGAAGGGGATGTCGACCTGCCGGCCGGCCAGCGGATCCCGGTGGAGGTGCTGGCCCAGGACGATCTCGGGCTCTCGGAGCTCAAGCTCCAATACCGCAAGGACGCGGCGGACCCGTGGACCGACATGCCGCTGGCGGGCTTTCCCGCCCGCCCGCGCGAGGCGCAGGTGACGACGCGCTGGGACGCGGCCCCGCTCGCACTGTTGCCGGGCGAGAGCGCCACCTTCCGCTTCGAGCTGTTCGACGACAACGCGCTCTCGGGGCGGGGGCGCGCCGTGAGCCCCACCTTCGAGTTGCGATTCCCCTCGCTCGCGGACCTCTACCAACGGGTTGACCGCCGTCAGGCCGACGCTCAGACGACGCTCGAGAAGGTCGCGGAACAGGCCCGCGAGCTGCAAAAGTCCCTGGACAAGTTGTCGCGGCAACCCCAGCCCCCCAACTCGGAATCCCCGCAATCGTTCGAGCGTAGCGCGGAGTTGAAGGCCACCCTGGACCGCCAGCAACAGATCGCTCAGCGGATCGACGAGGCGAGCCAGCAGCTCCGCGAGAGTGTCGAGCAGGCGGCGGAGCGCCAGGCATTCGAGGATCAGCTGATGCGCAAGCTCCGCGAGCTCAACGAGCTCATGGAGCAGATCCAGTCCCGGGAGTTCAAGGACGCGATGCGGACCATGCGCGAAGCGTTGGAGAACATGGATCGCGTCCAGCCCGAGCAGGATCTGGCCCGCTGGCGCCAGCAGAACCAGGAAATGCTCGACCGTCTGGAGCGCACGGCCGAGCTACTGAAGAAGCTTCGCGAGGAAGAGCGCCTCGAGTCGCTGGCCCAGCGGGCTCGTGAACTCAAGACGTTGCAGGACGCCATGAACGAGGAGCACGCGGCCGAGCCGCCGTCCCGAGATCAAGCGGAGCCACAGGCCGAAGCACTGGAACACAAACAGCTGGCGGCCGCGGACGAGACCAGCCGGCTGGCCGAGGAGGCACAAAAGGTCCAACAAGAAAGCCAGGATTCGAAACGGGAGCAGGACCTGGGCGAGGCCGCGGCCGAGCTCTCGAACCAGGCCGCCCCATCGCAGCGCGAGGCGGCCCGGGCGGCGAGCAATCGGCAGAAGAACCAGGCGCAGCAGGCGGGGCAGCGCGCCAGCCAGAGCCTCCTGCGCGCCGCCCAGCGGCTCGATGAAGTCGCGAAGGAGGCCCGGCAACAGCAGAACGAGCTGGACCTGGCGGCGCTGCGCCGCGCCGCCCAGGATCTGGTGTCGCTGCAGCGCACCAGCGAGCAGACCCTGAGCTCCAAGGACTCGCCGGCGGCCAAGGCCGACCGCCAGACCGACCTGTCCGAAGGCACCGCCCGGGTCGCCGACTCGCTGTTCGCCTTGTCGCGCCAGACGCCGTTCATCAGCCCGCAGCTCGCCGAAGCCCTGGGGCGAGCCATCACCCAACTCGGGCAGTCGGGGCGCGAGCTGGGAGCCGGCAACCGCTTGCGGGGCGAGGAGGCAGGGCGCAGCGGCAGCCACTCCCTCAACCAGGCGGTGCTGGAGCTGCGCGCCACCGAGGGCGCGATGTGCGACAAGCCCGGCCCGGCCACCATGACCGGGCGCAGCAATCCGCAGCAGATCGGGCAAATGGGGCAGCGCCAGAGCCAGCTCAACCGCGACACCCGGAGCCTCGCCCAGCGGTTGAGCCAACAACTTCGCCTCTCGGCGGGCGATCGCGACCAGATGCGGCGCCTGGCCGAGGAGCAGGCTCGCATCCGCCAACAGCTCGAGGAGGTCCGCCGCGACGAGGAATCCCATCGGGAGTTGCTGGGCAAGCTCGACCCTGCCGAACGCGAGATGAAGGAGGTCGAAGAGGTCTTGCGGAGCGGGACCTCGGACGCCGATCTCGAGCAGAAGCAGCAGCGCATCCTGTCACGCCTGCTGGACGCCCAGCGCTCGATCAACCGTCGGGACTTCGATCCAGAGCGCGAGTCGCGCCCGGGCGAAGACGTGGTCCGTGCGAGCCCCCCCGAGCTGGCGCCGGAGCTGCTCCGGGTCAACGACCGGCTGCGGCACGATCTGCTCAAGGCGGAGTCAGATCGCTATCCGGCCCAGTACCGCGCGTTCGTCGAGGCCTACCTGCGCTCCCTGAACGGGAGCCCGCGTTGACGGGGTCTCGTCTCGGACCCGGTCCGGCGACTTGGCTGCTGGCGGTCGGTCTGGCGGCGCTCCCGGTCGCCGCCGCCGCAGCTCCCGGCACGCGCTTGGTCGGCCAGCCCCTGATCCAGGATTCGTCGTCCGAGCATCCGACGATGCTCACCCGGCGCCCGATTCCAGCCCTTTCCCCGGCTCAGAGCGAGCTGCTGGAGCGGGCCCGTACCCTGCGCCGGTCCGGTCAGCACGAGGCCGCCCGTCGCGCCCTCGCGACCCTGCTCGGCAACGCCCCTCATCATCCGTTGGCGCTCATCGAGCTGGCGGGTGTCCATGGAGACCGTCGAGCCTGGCGCGCCGTCGAGACGCTGGCCCGCGCCGAGCGCGCGGCAACCCACGACTCGCTGCTCTTGGCGCCGGAGCTGACGGTGGCGC
Organism: Candidatus Eiseniibacteriota bacterium; assembly: GCA_036505355.1. Classification (GTDB taxonomy): domain Bacteria; phylum Eisenbacteria; class RBG-16-71-46; order RBG-16-71-46; family RBG-16-71-46; genus WS-8. The sequence continues at coordinate 15,354 of DASXTP010000002.1, forward strand.
TGGAGCGTCTGGCGCGGCCGCGCGAGGCCGCCGAGGTGGTGCTCGAGGCCTGCGTCGCCGACGATGCGCTCGACGAATGGGCGAACGCAGCCCTGCTCCGCTTGGCTACCACCGACCCCCGTGGCGTGCGCGAGCTGCTGAGGCGAACCGCCGAGCGAATCTCCCGCCCCAAGCTGGCCCGCTCGGCCGCTCGACTCGAATGGCGGGGCGACGACCTCCCGGCGGCGTTGCAGATGCTGGCGCGTGCCGACCGCGACGTGCGCGGGGCGCCGTCGCGCTGGAGCTTCGCCGACGAGCTGTTGGCCATGGGGACGGCGCGGGATTCGAGCGGAGGCATCGAGGTGTTGTTCGACCTGACATCCGACCCATCGCTCGATGCCAACCAGCGACTCTTCGCAGCCAGGCGGGCGTGGCAGCTGCAAGGCGGTTCGGGCAGCCCGCACAAGGCCGCGCTGCGCCTGACGCACGCGCTGCGGGGCGTGCCGCCGGAGCTGTGGGGCGACGATTTTCTGCTGTCGATCGTGCGCGACCTGCGGCAGGTGGGCTTCACCACCGATGCGCGGGCGCTGATGGCGGGATTGGGCTCGCGGGGCTCGAGCGATCCCGAGCTTCGACTCGAACGGGCCTTGAGCGAGCTGCGAGACGGCCTGTCGGACCGGGTGCTGGCCGAACTGGAGGCGCTGGCAACGCAGTCCGAGGAGGCGGCGTTCCGCCACGCCGAGGCCTTGTTCTTCGCGGGTCGCTGCGATTCCGCCTTGGCTCGCTACGAGCGCGTGGCGCGCGACCCCCAGGGCCCGTACACCGGCGCCGCCCTGGAGCGCATCTTCCTGCTCGAGGATGCCGAACCGCGCCAGGCGCTGCCGTTGTTCGGCCGCCTCGCCTACCAGCAGTGGCGGGGCGAATCGAAGCCCGCCCTCGCCCTTGCCGACTCGCTGTACCGCACCCTTCCACGCGGCACGTTGTGGGCCCACGCCGCGCTGGCGCTGGCGGCGCAGCGCGAGGCCGCGGGCGACGGCAAGGCCGCCCTCGAGCCGCTGTTGGCGGCCGCCGATAGCATGCCCACCGACCAGCTCGCCCCGCTGGCGCGTCAGCGCGCCGGGGACGTGCTGCGGACTTGGTTCAAGGACGACGCACGCGCGCTCGAGCAGTACGAGGAATGCCTGTCGCGCTATCCCAAGGCGTGGAATGCGCCCGAGGTGCGACGGGCGGTGGAGAGCCTGCGCCGCGAGCGGCGCTTCTGACGGGGGTCCCATGAGATCACTCGACGGACGACGGCGACTGCTCGGGCGCGCGTGGCCGCTGGCCCCGTGGCTCGCGGCCGTGCTGGCGTCCGCCCCCGGCGCGCCCGCGCCCGTCCAGGCCAAGGTGCTGGTGCCGATGGACGAACGGCAGACCGACCACCTCAAGGCCTACGGGCTGACGTTCTGGGTGCTGACCCGCGGTCAGAAGGCGGAGTGGCTCCTGAACTACCGGGGCGGGTCGTTCCTGCTCCAGGACGACGCCGCCACGGAGCGCGAGGCCAACGTCCGCGGCGTCTCCTTCGAGCCCATGAGCGGCGCGCAGGAGGCGACGATGCGGGCCGAGATCGCCGACAACAACATGGAGTCGATCGTGCTCGAGAAGGCGCCCCGGGTCGCGGTCTACATTCCGCCCAACACACCGCCCTGGGACGACGCGGTTACCCTGGCCTTGGAATACGCGGACATCGCCTACACCCGGGTGTGGGACCCGGAGGTGCTGCAAGGAGAGCTCTCCAAGTACGACTGGCTCCACCTCCATCACGAGGATTTCACGGCCCAGCATGGGAAGTTCTACGCTGCCTATCACTCGTTCCCGTGGTATCAGGAGGAAGAGCGGGTCCAGCAGGCGATGGCCACCAAGCTGGGCTTTGCCAAAGTCACCCAGCTCAAGGCCGCGGTGGCCCTCGCCATCCAGCAGTACGTCGGCAAAGGCGGCTTCATGTTCGGGATGTGCTCCGCCACCGACACCTACGACATCGCGCTCGCGGCGAACGGGGTCGATATCGCCGATGGGATCTACGACGGCGATCCGGCCGACCCGCTGGCCAACCGCAAGCTCGATTTCTCGCGCACCCTGGCGTTCAAGGACTTCCGGCTGGAGATGGACCCGTTGCTCTACAAGTTCTCGGACATCGACGTGACCCAGGAGGCGGCGGTGCGCGGGCCGAACACCGTGTTCGGACTGTTCGACTTCTCGGCCAAGAACGATCCGGTGCCTACCATGTTGATCCAGGACCACGTCAATGCGGTCCCCGAGTTCCTCGGCCAGACCACCGGGTTTCGGCGCCCCAAGCTGAAGAGCGGCGTGGTGGTGTTGGGTGAAGTGGAGGGGACGGACGAGGTGAAGTACGTCCACGGCCAGTTCGGGCGCGGCACCTTCACTTTTCTCGGCGGGCATGACCCCGAGGACTACCAGCACATGGTCGGCGACCCACCAACCGACCTCGCCAAGTACCGCCACTCCGCCGGCTACCGCCTGATCTTGAACAACGTGCTGTTCCCGGCGGCGGAGAAGAAGAAGCAGCGGACCTGAGAGCCGCCCCCGCCGACCTGCAAAGCGCAGTTCGCGACGAATCTGCGTGCAGCTCGCCCGCGCCAACTTCCCCAATGGGCTGTCGATTTGCGCAGTATGCATGCGGCTCGGGCACCCCCGCGATGCGATCGCGGGTGGTCCGGAGTTTGCTGCTTCCCCCCGATGCCGCCCCCCGCGCTCGGATCCATCCGCACGGGCCTCGACCCAGCCGAGGAGGTGGCGTTCCGTGTTTCCGATCCTGTTGCTGCTTTCGATCCTCGGGCCGCTCACGGATGTGCGCCCCGCGCGTTCCGCCGATTGGAACGCGCTCCCCTCCCTGCCGGAGGCCCGCTTCGGTGCCGCCGCCGCCAGCATCGACGACCGAGTCTACGTGCTGGGCGGAAGCTCGTCTGCCACGCTAGGAAGCGGGGTGGTCTGGAGCGGCACCACGCAGTCCTGGGGCGCGACGGCCTCGATGAGACAGGAGCGGCTGCTGGCGGGCGCGGCAGCCGAAGGCGGTTTGGTGTACGTGTTCGGCGGCTTCGATCCCGATGGCCTGCCCCTGGCGAGCGCCGAGCGTTACGACCCGGCAACCAATACGTGGACGGCGCTGGGCACTCTCCCCGGACCGCGGGCCGCCATGGCCGTCGTGGCGACGGCCGGTGGATTGCTGATGGCCGGCGGCGAGGACGAAGCCGGCCTAGTCGCCGACGCCTATCGCTACAACCCGGCGACCAGCGCCTGGACGCCGACTCAGCCGATCCCCACTCCTCGCAGCGGGGTCGCGGCCGCCGTGCTCGACGGGCTGGCGTGGGTGATTGGCGGCAGGACCGACCGACCCATGGCCACCGTGGAGCGTTACGATCCGGCGAGCGGGCAATGGAGCGTCGCCCCGGGCCTGCCGGAACCTCTCCTCTACGCATCAGCCGGCACCCTCGACGGCAGGGTGTGGGTGGTCGGAGGCTTCGACGCCTCGATCGCAGGCAGCAACCGGGTCTACAGCGCCGGTGCCGACGGCGTGTGGCACAGCGAGACTTCGCTTCCCGCGCCGCTGGTCGCCAGCGCAGCCGGTTTGTCGGGCACGTGCCTGGTGGTCGCCGGCGGAATGAACACCAACGGTCTATCTTCCGATCTGGCTGTCTCTCAGTGCGCCGTGGCTCCACCGCCGCCGCCGCCACCACCGCCTCCGCCCCCGCCGCCACCACCACCGCCGCCGGACGACACGCTGCACGTTGCGGTATGGGTCTATCCCGGCGAGCTCAACGGGGAGAGCCAGGGCCGCTGGATCGCGGTCCGCGTCAATACTCCGCTGTGGCCGGCGAACGCCCTCATGGCCTCCTCGGCTCGCCTGGACGACGTGCCAGCGGAGGGAACCTTCTTCTCGTCGTTGGCACTGGGCCGTGGCAGTCGGTACGGGACCACCTTCAAGTTCCCCCGCGCGCCCTTCGCCAATCGCCCCGACGGCGAGTACGACCTGCTCTTCACGGCCATGAGGTCCGATGGACGCCCGGTCGCCGGCATCGCCCACCTGACAGTACATGGCTCGACCGGGGCTTCGTGGAACAAGGGCAGGAGGCGCCTGCATAACACCCGCCTCGGAGATGGCCGGTCGCAGATCTGGCTGTCGCTCGAGCGCGGGGGAGAAATCTCGCTCGACGTGCTCGACGTGCAGGGCCGGGTGGTCGAGCGCCTCGAGCGCGGTTACCTGGCGGCGGGGCTCCACCGCCGCGAATGGCCCGCGGCGGGCCGTCGGGTGCCGGCCGGGTCCTACTTGATTCGGCTCCGCTGTGACGGTGGGCAGGAAGCGGCGAAGGTGATCGTGAGCCGCTGACCCGATCGGGGCCCACCGGTGTCGGCCGGTGGGCCCCGACTACCGCGGGGCTAGCGCAAGCATCTCGGGCCGCGAGGTCACCGCGGCGAGAGGGTATCGGGCGGCGCCGGCACCGGCCGCAAGGTGTCCGGCGGTGTGGGCACCGGACGCAGCGTATCGGGCGGCGCCGGCACCGACCGCAGCGTGTCCGGCGGCGCCCCCGGCGTCGGCAGCCCCTCCCCCTGCTTCAGCAGCCGCCGCCGCTCCACCTCCCGCTTCAGCACCTCCTTGTTCTTGACCACGAACTCCACCCGCCGGTTCTTCGCCCAGTTCAGCGCGCTGGTGTTCGGCACCAACGGCCGGCTCTCCCCATACCCCTGGGCCGTGAACTGCTCCGGCTTGAGCCCCGGAAACTGCTCCACCAGGTACTGCCGCACCGCTGCCGCCCGCCCCTCGCTCAGCTTCTGGTTGTAGGCCTCCGAGCCCCGCGCGTCGGTGTGCCCGCCAATCTCGATCGACAGCTCCGGCCACTTGCTCAGCACCTGCCCCACCACCTCCAGCACCGGATAGCTCTCCGCCAACACCGTGCTCTTGCCGGTCTCGAAGTTCACGTTCTGCAGCCGGATCATCCCCGTGTCCAGCAGCTCGGTCTCCTTCTCCTGGACCTCGATCGGACAGCCCTCGCTGTCCACCCGCAGCCCCGGCGTGGTGTCCGGACACTGATCCCGCCCGTCGCACACCCCGTCGCCGTCGCTGTCCTTGGGGCACCCCTTCTCGTCCACCGTGCAGCCCTTCGGCGTCTCCGGACACGGGTCCAGACCGTCCAGCACTTGGTCGCCGTCGCTGTCCTTGGGGCAACCGCTGGCGTCCACCGTCGCCCCCTTGGGCGTATCGGCGCATTGGTCGAGCCCGTTGCACACCCCGTCCCCGTCGTCGTCCTTCGGGCAGCCGGTCTGGTCCACGGTGCAGCCCTTCGGAGTGTCGGCGCACCGGTCGAGCCCATCCAGCACTTGGTCACCGTCGCTGTCCTTGGGGCAGCCGCTGGCGTCCACCGTGGCCCCGTGCGGAGTGTCGGGACACCGGTCCTTGCGATCCGGCACGCCGTCGCCGTCGGTGTCGCGCGGCTTGCCGCCCAGCGCCAGGACGAGGCCGCCGCCCAGGATCACGTGGTTGATGTTGAGGTCCCCGGCTTGGGTT
>DASXTP010000003.1:0-6006 GCA_036505355.1 Candidatus Eiseniibacteriota bacterium
CCCGCTGGGCGTCCTTGACCGCGGCCTCCGCCTTGGCGACCGCGGCCTCGGCCTGCACGACCCGGGCGCGGAACGACGAGGGCTCGATTCGGCACAGCACCTGGCCCGCGTGCACGCGCGCGTTGTAGTCGGCGAAGATGCGGTCGACCGTTCCGCTCACCTGGCTGCCGACTTCGACCTGGACCACCGGGTTCACCGTGCCAGTCGCGGAGACCACGGATTCGATCGCACCCTGCTCGACCGCCGCGGTGCGGAACTTGGGGCTATCGGGGCGGGCGCGCGATTTCCACCACCACCCGGCGGCGACGATCGCGAGCAGGGCCACCGTGATGACCCAGCGGCTGCGATACACGGGACCTCCCTCGAGCAGGATCCGTCGTCCCCTGGGTCGGCAGGCCACGGCCCGCTCGACCGAAACGCAAGCTAGGCTAGCATACCGACCAGCACGTCAGGACGGAGACAACCCTCACCAGCGCGGCCGCGACACGCGGCGAACGCGGTCGATCGGAAACGCCTCCAACGACGGACGTCCCTCCGACCCGAGGTGTTCCTGGGCCGGGTGCGAGCCCGGTGGGCGCCGGACGGGAGGCACTGCAGCCGCCGCTCCTCACTGCGCCGAAAGCAGAATCCTCTCGTCGCCGTTCCGATGACGGTTCCAGTAGTCGAGCCGCAACGTCTGCCTCAAGGCGAGGTGTCGCCCGGCGGCGGTATCGAGCTTGAGCATGGTGTGCGGGAAACGCCGGTCCAGCCACAGGGTGTCCGCCCCCTGCGCGGTCTGCACCTCGAACCTTCGCGCCGCGAACCGCCCGGCCGGTACCTGGATCGTGGCCACGTCGCTCATCCGGATCGTGGCCCGCGCCGGGCGCGTGCTTTCGACCGGCGAGCGACCCGACACCTGGCTCGGGAGCAGCCAGACCCGCTGCTCGGATGGCCCCGATGGCCCCGCCATCCAGCGGCGGAGCGACACCGGAAGCGCGTCCCAGTAGAGCGGCTCGCCGCCCGCCGGCCACCGCAACGGCACTTCCCGGTCGGCCTCGCCCTCCCAGTAGGAGTGCGCCTCGTGGACCAGCCTCCCCTGCTTCGGCCCGACGCGGACGTAGGTGATCCCGCAGGCCTCGGTGTGGCTCATGGTTTCCTTGAGCACCTCCATGGTGCGGCGATCGAAGAACACCGAGGCCATCTGGTGGTACGTGTAGACGCCGGTCTGGAAGTCGACCAAGACGTTGAGCTTGATCGCCTCCAGGGTCTTGCCGGGCACCGGTCCCTGCTCGCTCTTGACCAACGTCGCGCGCAGCAAGTCTTCCTTCACGACCACGATCCGTGCTTCGGTGGCGCGGTCTTCGCCATAGCGCCGCGTGGTGCCCACGTAGGTCGAGAACTCGGCCGTGCCGTCGTCCCAAAGGAAGCTTTCGAAGCCCTGGTCGTTGGCGCCGGGTGCCGCGGCGGGTCCTTGAGGGCCACCCAGGCTCCCCAGCAGGAGCCCGACCGCGAGACCCACGGGGCTGGTCGCCCACTTCAAGTAGTTCATGAGGTCACCTCCTTCGCGGGCCCTATGAGGGCCTGATCCATTGCTTGTGCCAGTGCCCCCAACTGTCGATCGAAAAAGTGGTTGGCTGAATGGATCCGGACCAACTCCTTGGGCCCGGCCCAGGTCGCGTACTCGAGCTCGAGCGCCTCCAAGGGGCAGACGTCGTCCCGCGTGCCCTGAAGGACGAGCTTGGGAACCGTGGAGGTGCGAAGAACCTCGAAGCTCTGAGTCCTCACCGGCGGCGCGGTCAGCACCAGGCGCTCCACATCGGGCTCGGAGGCCGCGAGCCGTGCCGCCACCCAGGAGCCGAACGAGAACCCGGCGGCCCAGCACCGTGCCCCGGCGTAGCGCGACCGCAGAAACGCGAGCGCGGCCCGGGCGTCTTCCAACTCGCCGTCGCCACCGTCGAACTTCCCCTGGCTGCGGCCTGCACCCCGGAAGTTGAACCGCAACACAGCGGCGTCGAGGCCGTGGAGCACCGAGGCCATCCGGTGGACGACTTTGTTGTGCATCGTGCCGCCGTAGAGCGGATGGGGATGGCAGACCACCGCGGCCAGGGCATGGTCGCGACCCGATCGCTCCTGGAGCAAGCCCTCCAGCAGCCCCAGCGGGCCGGGCAGCATCACCGACTCGAGTCGTGAAGGCGCCGGGGCGGTGCCCTCGTTCACGGGCCGCCGCAAGCCATCAACCGTGGACGGCGAACCGCGCGCGCAGGCGAGCCGCCAGGGCCGCGTCGAGCGTCGCGAAGTTGAGCCCCGCTCCGTCGCCCAGGGCCAGCAGACAGCCGGTGTCCATCATCCACTCCTCGAGACCCAGCGGCGTGCCGTCGTCGAAGTCGCACGCTTCGCGCGTGATGCGACCGGGGAAGGTCTCGAACTCGTCGTTCCACTCGGAGCAGAGGTAGAGCTCGTCGTTGCCGTTCAACATCCCGACCGCCGACACCCGGTCCAGCTCTCCGGGCACGAGCAACAGCACCCCCCGATGATCCGAGACGCGGATCCCCTCGGCCCGCAAGCGGCGTCGCACCACCGGCCATTCGGCGGGGCGCTCCGCGCCGTCCAAGACGGCGATCGCCGCCAGCTCGAAGTGCGGCAGCAGCTCGACCCCCGCGTCCACGACCTCGGCGATCGAGGCCGCCAGGCGACCCGCGTAGAGACGCTCGCTCATCGGCAGCCGGTATTCTAGGCTCCGGCCCGGCCGCCGCCAAACCGGGTCGCCGAGGCGTCAAAGGACGACTCCGCCCGATCGGCGTTTGCAAACACATTTCGGAGGCTGCCGAAGAACCCCGAATGCTAGGCGCGAGGGAAGCGCGACCCGCCTGTGGCGGGTGCCCGGAGACGTATCCGCAGGATACTTCGCAGCGAGGAGCGACCGAGCAGCGCCGCAGTCGGGGTTCTTCGGCAGCCTCCTACCGCCGTGGCACGGTGAGCACCGGACAGGCGACCCGGTGGCGCACCCCCGATGTCGTGGCGCCGTGCCAGAGGTCGCCGATCAGCCCGTGGCGATGGGCGCCCGTCACCAGCAGGTCGGGCACCGCCTCGTTGACGAGACGCGCCAGCTCCCCGATGGCGTCGCCGTGCCCGAGCCGCGTCTCGGCCCGCACTCCCAAAGCGCGGAACTGGTCGGCCAGGGCATCGAGCGTGGCTTGGTCCTCGCGGCTCTCCAGGTCGGACGTCTCCGGCCCCAGGTAACGGCTCGCCGCGCTCTCGGCTACGTGGACCAGCACGACCTCGGTCTCTCCCGGAACCACCAGAGTCCGCACGTGCTCCAGCACCCGGCCATCGGCGGGTCCCATCTCGAGCGCGACGGCGATCCGACGGTAGAGGCCTGGCTCGATCCGCGGTGTCGCCCGCTGCCCTGGGCGAAGCGAGGGCAGCTCGAGCGTTCGGGCCGCCCCCGGCGCGCCGCGCACCCAGGCCGGGGCCACGCGGCGGATGAGCGGAGCGCTCATCACGTAGAGCAGCAGCACGGTGATCCCGGCCAGAAGCGGCATCACCACCAACCATAGCCAGGGCACCCCACCGGCGCCCGCGAACCACCCCGAGACCTCCTGGAAGACCAGCTTGGCATTGAGCCCCAGAATGATGGCCGCCGTCAGCAAGGCCAACCCCACCACCCAGCGCGGGCTCACGAACTCGCCCATCTTGGCGCGGTCGCTGGTGAAGGTGATGAGTGGCAGGACCGCGAACGAGAGCTGGAGGCTCAGGACCACCTGGGAGAGCACCAGCAGATCGTCCACGGCGCCGGCGCCGCGGATCGCGATGAACAGCGCGGCCGGGACGATGGCGAGGCCCCGGCTGATGAGCCGGCGGAGCCACGGTCGGATCCGGATGCGCAGGAAGCCTTCCATCACGATCTGGCCGGCCAACGTGCCGGTGATGGTGCTGGACTGCCCCGAGCACAGCAGCGCCACCGCGAACAACACGGAGGCCAGCGAGGTGCCGAGCAAGGGGGCGAGCAGACGGTGGGCGTCCTCCAAGCGTGCGACCTCCTGGTGGCCGGCCTGATGGAACACGGCACCCGCCAGCACCAGGATGGCTGCGTTCACGAAGAACGCGCAATTCAGGGCGACCACCGTATCGACCAGGTTCATGCGGCAGGCCTGCCGCTTGCCCTCGACCGAGGTCGCGACATCGCGGCTCTGCACCAGCGCGCTGTGCAGGTAGAGATTGTGCGGCATGACCGTGGCCCCGAGGATGCCCATGGCGATGTAGAGGGATTCCCCGGTCAGGCCGAGCACCGACCAGCCGCCGCCCGCCAGGCGCCGCGGAATGCCGAGCTGGCCGTCCTCGCCGCGCGGGATGAAGCCGCGGAGGATGGCGGCGATCTCGGGCTTCGAGAGCAGCATCTCGATCGCGAAGCACACGCCGATGGTGGCCACCAGCACCACGATGAAGGCTTCCATGCGACGCATGCCGAGACGCGAAAGCGCCAGCAGCAGCAGCACGTCGAGCGCGGTGATCATCACGCCCCACAGGAGCGGCAGGCCAAACAAGAGCTTCAAGCCGATCGCAGCGCCCAGCACCTCGGCCAGGTCGCAGGCGATGATCGCCACCTCGCACAGGAGCCACAGCGGATAGGAGACCCAGGCCGGATAATAGTCGCGGCAGGCCTGGGCCAGGTCCTTGCCGGTCACCACGCCCAGGCGCGCCGAGAGGGTCTGCAGCAGCACCGCCATCAGGTTGCTCATCAGCAGCACCCAGACCAGCTGGTAGCCGAAGCGCGCGCCGCCCGCGAGGTCGGTGGCCCAGTTGCCGGGATCCATGTAGCCCACGCTCACCAGGTAGGCGGGGCCCGCGAAAGCGAAGAGCCGCCGGAACCAGCTGCCGGCCACCGGGATCGGGACGCTGCGGTGGACTTCCTGAAGCGACGGTGTGTGACGATCAACGGCCATGCGTGCCTCCCTTGCGTCGCTCGACGAGCACGCCGTCGAGCCCCTCGCTGCCGGTCACCAGCCGGCGGCCCGCGACCTCGAGCTCGAACACGTCCTCCAGCGGCCGCACCGCGCGCACGTGCACCTCGGCTCCCGGCACCAGGCCCACGTCCTTCCATCGCGTCATGCGCGGCCCGTCGGCGTCGCGGATCTCGCGCACCACGGCTCGGGCGCCGCCGTCCAGCCGCGCCAACGGGGTCAGGACGCGCCTCCGTAGTCGCCCCCGCCGGTCCGGGATCTGATGTCCGTGCGGGTCTTCGTGCGGGTGCCCGATCAGCCGGTCGATCGCCTTGAGCGCCCGATCGCTGATGTGGTGCTCGAGCACCTCGGCGTCTTCGTGGACCTCGGACCAGTCGAGCCCCACCACGCTCACCAAGAAAGTCTCGAGGATGCGGTGGCGGCGCACCATCTCGAGCGCCTCGCGGCGCCCCCGGGGCGTCAGCCGGGCCCCGACGCGCGATCGATAGCGGACGAGCTTCTCCGTCTTAAGGCGGCCCAGCATGTTGGTGACCGAAGGCGCCGAGACGCCGAGCTGGGCGGCGAGCTTCGAGGTCGGAACCAGCTCCCCGCCAGGCGCCAACGCGTGGAGCGCTTTGAGATAGTCTTGTCGTGACCGCGTGAGGCGAGCCATGTCTTTTAGCCTAGACTAAATACTCTATTTGGCAAGGCTAAAGTCGAACGAGATTTCGGAGAGCGTCGGCGTCCGTGCGGCGTGCCGCCGAGCCTCGCGGCGCGGCTCGGCCTGCGCGAGTCTCCCGGCGGTTGCCCGCCTCCCCCGGCATCGGCTACGCTGCCCGGTCCTTCATCGTCGGGAGAGAGCGATGCCCCAGATGACCATGGTGCAGGCGATCCAGGACGCGCTGCGGATCGCCCTGCGCGAAGACTCGCGCGTCGTCCTCCTCGGCGAGGACATCGGCAAGAACGGGGGCGTCTTCCGCGTCACGGAAGGGCTTCAGGCCGAGTTCGGGGCCGAGCGTGTGGCCGACACGCCGCTGGCCGAGAACGGGATCGTGGGCGGCGCGATCGGCATGGCGCTGTACGGCCT
>DASXTP010000004.1:0-3426 GCA_036505355.1 Candidatus Eiseniibacteriota bacterium
GTCGAAGAGCGCGCGCACGGCGGGATCCTCGTCCGCGTACTCGATCTGGTTGCCGCCCGTCGCTCGGTCCTGATCGAGGCGGCTGTACTTGTCGTCGAGCTTGTGCTTGACGCTTCCCCAGCGAATCGCCAGGTAGCGGGCCGGGCTGGCGCCGGCATTGAAGTGCTGGTGCCACCAGAGATCCGGCGGCACGACCACGCTCCCCTCGTGCCAGTCCACCTTCGTGGGCTTGGCCCCCTCTGGCCAGAGGAGCGAGTAACCCTTGCCGCTGAGGGTGATGACGTGGGCCCCAGGGCCGTGGCGATGGGCCTTCTTGTAGGTGCCGACCGGGAACTCGGAGATGTGGGCGATCAGCGTGTTGTTGGCCAGCTCGAACATGATGTTGCGGCCGCCGGCGCCGCGCTCCTTCCATTCGATGAGCGCGAATTTCTTCACGTCGGGAATGAAGTTGGCCTCCCAGATCCGGCTGGCCAGGAAGGTGCCCTTCCCGCTGAAGGTGTCGGCCTCGCCACCGAAGCGGTCCTTGAAGACGAAGGGGTTGTTGAAGACGAAGTCCTGGTTGTGGAACAGGTTCATGACCAGGGGCGCGGTGGTCACGGCGTAATAACGCGCCACCTCGGTGCCCGAGGCGTTGAAGTGCTGGTGCCAGGCGTTGAGTGGGACCGCGAAAAGGCTGCCCGTCTGCCACTCGAAGCTGACCTTGGCGCTGCCCTCGATCCACACGGTCGTGGCGCCACGCCCCTGGAGGACGTAGATGACCTCTTCGTAGAGGTGCCGCTGGGGCGCGAGCTGTCCCCCGGCCGGGACCTCGCACACATAGGCGTCGTTGGTCCCGCCGGTGCCTTCCATGTCGATGAAGACGCCGCGCCCGCCCTTGCGGGGCCAGGGCTGGACCTCCACCGATCTCAGATCCTCGACGTAGAACCCCCGGATGACGGGGATGCCTTCGGATTTCTGCCAGGCCTGGTAGGCGGTGAGCGTGGTGGACGGATCGTTGGAAATTGGCATCGGTGACTCTCCCTCGTCTCGCGCTGGGCCGCCCTGTCCCACTCGGCGGCTCTCAGGAAGTGGTCCCTATGATAAGTACGCGCGCCGCGGCCGGCAAGCGCCGGGCGCGCCAAGTGGTGGAGTGCGCGTATGATAGCTGCGCTCCCGATGGCTGTGCTGGTCACCGGATCCGGTCTCGTGGGCTCCCAGATCGCCCGCCTCCTGGTGGAGGCCGGCGACCGCCCGGTGCTGTTCGACCGCGCCCCCGACCTCGACGCGCTCGCCGACATCGTCGATCCTGGCCGGCTCACCCTTGTGCAGGGCGACCTCCTGAACCCCCTCGACCTGGTTCGCGTGTTGAGAGACGAGCACATCACCCGCATCATCCACACCGCCGCCAACCCACTCCTGACCGTCGGCGCTCAGCGCCACCCCGCCTCGGCCATCCAGGTGAACATCATGGGCACCGTGAACATTTTGGAGTCGGCACGGGTGCTCGAGGTCGAGCGGGTCGTGTTCACCAGCTCCGCGGTGCTCGCTCACTACCTCGTGGGCGGCGAGGATCGCGACGATCCCCTGAGGGAGGAGGCCTATCCGCGACCGTCGACCGTCTACGCCATCACCAAGCAGTCCGCCGAGAACCTGGGCCTCTGCTACGCCCGCTGGTTCGGGGTCGACTTCGTGGCCGTCCGCTACGCGGCAGTCGTCGGCCCCTGGCGGGGCCGGGGCGGTGGCGGGGGACCGAGCCAGACCTTCCGGGAGCTGGTGGAGCGGTCGCTGGCCGGGCAGGTCGCGGCGCTGCCCCGCCGGCGAATGGAGTGGCTCTACTCGAAAGACGCCGCGGCGGCCGCGGTCCTGGCCCTTCGCGCGAAGGGGCTCAAGAGCCGTGTCTTCAACATCGGTAGCGGGCGGGTGGTGTCGGCGGAGGACGTCGCGGCGGCCTTCAGCCGGATCGTTCCGAGCGCTCGGATCCGCATCGATCCGCCGGATGCCCAGGCCCCGGCCCCTGAGATGCATGGTCCCCTGGACCTGACCCGCGCCCGAGCCGAGCTCGGCTACGCCCCCGGTTACGACCTGGAGGCCGCCATCAGCGATTACGTGGCCTGGTACCGGGCGCTGCGGAGGGCTTGACGGATCGCAGCATTCTTGCTTCGCTAGTGTTCCGTCTGGGAAGTCATGTTAACGATCGCCGCGCTCGCGCCGCTGCCGGCGGGGCCGACGGGCACGTGCGGCAGGGATCGCGGGACCACGCGGCACGCGTCCGCGGCCCCGTTGCGGCTGGGCTCCACCTGGGACGCGGGGTCCGTTGCCAGCGGGCGGGAACGGGTCCCGTCGAACCCTGCCGCACGTGCCCGTCGGCCCCGGCGCCGCGTGCTGGCAGGCTCTGAACATGACTTCGAGGACGCGACACTAGCGACTCGTCGGAGTCACATTCGTTCGAGCGCCGGCTCCGCCGGCGCAATCCTGTTCTGGGGGAGGATTTGGAGGGGGCCGTAACGTCCGCCCCCTCTGATGATGTCATGCCGATCATCGACGCCGACGGCCACGTGATCGAGCGGGACGCCCAGCTCAAGCCGTACCTGGAGGAGCCCTATCGCAGTCATCCGGATCTCCTGAACGTCCCCCTGTTCCCCTCGCTCGACGGCTGGAATCGCGCGGCCCGGCGCATCGCCGACGGCAAGGGCAAGGGGATGCCTGCGCCCGATGCGAAGACCTGGCTCGGGTTCCTGGATGCGGCCGGGGTCGAGGCGGCCGTTCTGTTCCCCACCAACGGGCTCGCCCATGGTCTGATCAAGGATCGCGAATGGGCGGCCGTCTTGGCGCGGGGCTACAACACGTTCCTCTACGAGGAGTTCTTGAGTGCCGCCCCCGGCCGGCTCAAGGGCATGGCTCTGATCCCGCTGCAGGACGTCGGCGAGGCCGTCAAGGAGCTGCGACGAGCCGTCACCGCTCTCGGCATGGTGGGCGCGATCCTCCCCGCGGTCGGGCTCCGGCGCCCTCTGGGGGACGCCTACTACGAGCCGGTCTACGAGGAGGCCCAGCGGCTCGGGTGCGCGCTGGCGATTCACGGCGCTCCCGCGCAAGGGCTCGGCTTCGATTTCTTCGAGCGTCTCGTCGAGGCGCGGGCGCTCTCCCACCCGTTCGCGCAGATGATCCAGCTCACGAGCCTCGTCCTCGGCGGTGTCCTGGAGCGATTCCCTCGGCTCACGCTGGCATTCATGGAGGCGGGCGCGGGCTGGGTTCCGTTCGTGCTGGAGCGACTGGACCGGGAGTGCAAGAACCGGGGGGCGGGGCTCACCTCGAGCCCCAGCCAGCAGCTGCGGAGCGACCGGATCTTCTTCCACTGCGAGCTGGACGAGCAGATGCTGCCGGTCGTGGTGGACGTTCTCGGCGCCGACCACTTCTTCTGCGCCTCGGACTTTCCCCACGAGCCGACCC
>DASXTP010000005.1:0-3626 GCA_036505355.1 Candidatus Eiseniibacteriota bacterium
GGAGCGCTTCGAGGGGCCGCGCGAAGTGCTCGTGGCGATGGCCGATGCGCTGAACCTGACCGACTGCTCGCCGACGGTCGCGGTGAACGCGAGCTGACGGCGACCGCTTCCACAGCAACGGAGTCCGCTCGAACTACGCGCGGCTGCGCGAGCAGTTCATGAGCCCGCGCGTGCGCCCGGTGGCGGCCAAGATCTTCGCCGACGGCGTGATCGAGGGGCGGACGGCGGCCATGCTCGAGCCCTACCTCGACCGGCCCGGCTTTCGCGGCGAGCCCAACCTGGCGCGCGACAAGCTGAGCGCGCTGGTGCGCCGCCTGGCTGCGGCGGGCTTCAACGTGCCCGTCCACGCCATCGGCGACCGGGTCGTCCGGGAGACGCTCGACGCGATGGAGGCCGCGAGGGCCGAGGCGGCCGGCCGCGACCTGCGGTTCCAGATCACCCACGCACAGCTCATCCGCCCGGAGGACGTCACGCGGTTCCGTCGGCTCGGCGTGATCGCGAACTTCCAGCCGCTCTGGGTCTACGCCGATTCCTACATGAAGGACCTCACCTGGCCCGCCCTGCGCCGCGAGCTGTGGGCCTACATGTACCCCATGCGCTCGCTCGTCCGCTCGGGCGCGGTCGTCGCCTTCGGCAGCGACTGGTCGGTCAGCTCGCTCACCCCGCTCGAGGGCATCCAGGTCGCCGTCACGCACCAGAGCCCGGACGAGGAGCCGTCCGACGTCATGCAGCCGGACGAGGTGATCGACCTGCCGGAGGCGCTGGCCGCGTACACGATCGGCGCCGCCTACGCCATGGGCCTAGAGAAGGAGACCGGCTCGATCGAGCTGGGCAAGCGCGCCGATCTCGTCGTGCTCGAGAAGAACCTGTTCGAGGTGCCTTCTCGTCAGCTCGGGAAGACGCGCGTGCTCATGACACTCGTCGACTGCGAACCGGTCTACCAGGACTCCTCCCGCTAGCGGACCTTGATCCCCGTGCTGCCGGCGCTAGGCCCACTTTCGACCACTGTCCGAATTTCCCGGCCGCGATCCGCCACGACCAGGCGCAGGCGAAGAATTGGACTCCCGCCACCGAAGTCGAACTGCGCCGTTCCCGTGCAATCTGGATTGAGATCGTAGGTGCCGGTGGCCGGCCTCCAGTCGGGCGAAGCCGGGACGCCGTCGAGCGTCACCCAGTCCACCATGCTCACGTTCCCGTGACCGTCGAAGCGAGTCATGGCTACGCCGCGAATAAGGATGCGGCTCGGTCCGGCAAGGATCTGGCCATCGATGGAGAATCCGTAGTCACCGCGGAGGGTGCGATTCGAGCACCGTCCCTCTTCGCCGTCGTCGTTGTCGGCGGTCACGCTCCAGACGGGGCTCAAGGTCAGGGTCGCCAAAAGTCCAGCGGCCATCGCCAGCGGAATTGCACTGCGCAGATTGAATTGCATTGAGTGGTTCCTTTCGTGTGCCGGAGGAGGGCGATAATACCCTCGCGTCCACCACCTCTACGCGGCATTCTATAGGTGGCGGCATCGCGTCCGTCGATCGGCGCCGCCTACGCCATGGGCCTGGCGAAGGAGACCGGCTCGATCGAGCTGCGCAAGCGCCGGGATCTCGTCGTGCTCGAGAAGAACCTGTTCGAGATGCCTTCTCGTCAGCTCGGGAAGACGTGTGCTCATGACGCTGCTCGACGGCGAACCGGTCTACCAGGCCTCTAACGGACCTTGATGCCGGTGCTGCCGGTGGCGTTGCCTTCGACTATGGTCCGGATCTCCCGACCGCGATCCACCACCACCATGCGCAGGTGCAGGGAAGGACTCTGGTCACTGGGAATGATCTCCGCCGTTCCGGTGCAGTCCGGGTTGAGATCGTAGGTGCCGGTGGCGGGCCTCCAGTCGGGCCACCCCGGGACGCCGTTGAACGTCGCGAAGTCCACCTGGGTCAGGTTCCCGTGGCCGTCGAAGTGGGTCATCGCCACGCCCCGAAGGACGTTGCCCGCAAGAGGCCCGGTCAGGATCTGGCCGCCGATGTCGAATCCGTAGTCGCCGCGGAGGGTCCGGTTCGAGCATCGGCCCTCCCCGCCGTCGTCGTCATCGGCGGTCACGCTCCATACGGTGCTCAGGGCCAGGGTCGCCGCGAGCCCAGCGGCCATCGCCACCGGAATTGCACTGCGCAGATTGAAATGCATTGAGTGACTCCTTTCACCTCATACGCGGCACTCTGCGCGGGATGGCAGGGTCCTGGCCATGGAGGCCGGCTCAAGAAGATCTTGAGTTTGCGTAGAGCGGCAAGTGGCACAGGAAACTCGCGACCTCGAGCCCTTCAACGCGATGGCGCACGCGATGTCGTCACAGGTCGCCTTCCAGGGCCGCGACTATCCCGCGGCCGTCGAGCATGCTCGCCAGGCGATCATCGTCGACCCCGAGTTCTGGATCGGCCACATTCAATCGGGCCAGGCGTACGAGCAGCTCGGCCGGCCCGACCAGGCACTCGAGGCATTGATGAACGCGGCGCGCTTCTCGGGTGGGAACAGCAAGGCGCTGTCGTTCCGGGGCCACCTTCTGGCGAAGCTGGGACGAGTGGCCGAGGCCCGTGACCTGCTGAGAACGTTGGAAGCGGTGTCCCGGGAGCATTACGTGCCGCCTTATGCGCTGGCGCTCGTGCACGCGGGCCTCGGCGAGCGGGAAGCGGTCTTCGAGTGGCTCGATCGGGCCTACGAGGCGCGCGACGTCCACCTCATTTTCCTGCCCGTGGATCCCATGTGGGACGCGTACCGCGCGGATCCCCGGTTCGCCGCTCTGCTCGCTCGCTGCCGCTTCACCGCCCGGGAAGGCCAGCGCTGAGCAGGTGGGCCGCGATAGCGCAAGCGTCGCGGCTGTGCTAAGTTACGGCCTTCGGCGAGGCCGTCCTCACCGGCTCATCCCACGCCATGCCGCCCATCACCTCGGACGCCCTGGTCCTACGCACCTACAAGCTGGGCGAGACGAGCAAGGTGGTCGTGCTCCTCACCCGGGAGCGGGGCAAGGTGCGGGCGGTGGCCAAAGGCGCCCGGGGCCGGCGCAGCCGGTACCAGTCGGCGCTCGAGCCGCTGAGCGAGGTGCGGGTCGGCCTGTACGGCCGCCAGGGCACCGAGCTGTACCGCCTGGGCGAGTGCGAGCTGCTGCGCTCCGCGTTCCGGGCCGGCGAGCGCGGGCTGGACGAGGCGATGGCGCTCTCGTACTTCGCCGAGCTGCTGGACGCGTTCGCGCAGGAAGGCGAGGCCGAGGACGCGGTCTACCGGCTGGCGCTGGCGGTGGTGGAGGCGGTGGAGGAAGGCTCATCGGTGACGGCGCTGGCGCGGTACCTGGAAGCGTGGCTGCTGCGGCTGCACGGGCTCTACCCGTCGCTCGACCGCTGCGCCTCGTGCCACCGGGCGCTGCCGGGCGGCGACCTCGACTATCACGCCTCCGCCCACGGGTTCGTGTGCGCCGACTGCGGGCCGGCCTCGGGTCCGGGGCTCACGGCCACCACCCGCGCGTATCTGCGACGGGTGTTCGCCGAGGCGCCGGCCGCGGTGGGGCCGGCGGGGGAGGACGAGACCACGAGCCTCGAGAGCTTCCACCGTGATCTCATCCGGCGGCACCTCGAGCGCGACCTGCGCTCGTT
>DASXTP010000006.1:0-13247 GCA_036505355.1 Candidatus Eiseniibacteriota bacterium
GACCGGTCCGTTGAGGACTACGCCCACCGCAGGGCGGAGCAGCTCAAGTGGTGGGCGGCGCAGAACGGCCAGCAGCCCGGCGACCCGGCCAGGCTCGCGCGGACGCTGGTCGCGATCGCCCTCGCCGAGCGGAAGGTGGCCGATCTTCAGGCGCAGATCGACGCCTACCGCGACCTCTCGACCTCCCTCGCTTTCGACGAGCTCGAGCCCGCCGGAAGCGCGAGATAGATCGCCATGCAGAAGCGCAAACTTGGCACCAGCGACCTGGAGGTCTCGGCTCTCGGGCTCGGCTGCATGGGCATGAGCTTCGGCTACGGCCCGGCCGCCGACAAGCGGGAGATGATCTCCCTGATCCGCTCGGCCGTCGAGCGCGGGATCACCTTCTTCGACACCGCCGAAGCGTACGGCCCGTTCACCAACGAGGAGCTCGTGGGCGAAGCGCTCGCTCCCTTCCGCGATCAGGTGGTGATCGCCACCAAGTTCGGATTCAAGTTCGGCCCCGACGCAAAGCAGATCGGCGTCGACAGCCGGCCGGGGCACATCAGGGAGGTCGCCGAGGCGTCGCTCAAGCGGCTCAGGGTGGACGCCATCGACCTCTTCTACCAGCACCGCGTCGACCCGGAGGTGCCGATCGAGGATGTGGCCGGAGCGGTGAAGCAGCTGATCGAGCAAGGCAAGGTCAGGCACTTCGGACTATCCGAGGCGGGCGTCCGGACGATCCGCCGGGCGCATGCGGTCCAGCCGGTCACGGCCCTCCAGAGCGAATACTCGCTCTGGTGGAGAGAGCCCGAAGCGGAAATCCTGCCGACGCTCGAGGCACTCGGGATCGGTTTCGTGCCCTTCAGTCCGCTCGGCAGAGGCTTCCTCACGGGCAAGATCGACGAGAACACGACGTTCGACAGCTCCGACTTCCGGAACACCGTCCCCCGCTTCGCGGCGGAGAACCGGAAGGAGAACCAGGCCCTGGTGGACCTGGTGAAGAGGGTCGGAGCGGCGAAGCACGCGACGCCGGCGCAGATTGCCCTCGCCTGGTTGCTGGCGCAGAAGCCGTGGATCGTTCCGATTCCGGGGACCAGGAAGCCGCACCGCCTGGAAGAGAACCTGGGCGGGGCGACCGTAGAGCTCACCGCGGACGATCTCCGGGAGATCGCCCGCACCGCCGACCAGCTCACGGTGCACGGGGCGCGGTACTCCGAAGCCACGCAACGGTTGATCGACCGGTGACCCGGACGTCGTTGGTTCAGACATCGCCTGAGGAGGCCCGCAAGCATGCGCATCGGCATTCTGGGTTCGGGATTGATGGGCGGCAAGCTCGGAACGATCTTCGCGCGCGCGGGGCATGAGGTGGTATTCAGCTACGCCCGCAGCGAGCAGAAGCTGAAGAAGCTCGCGCGGGATGCCAAAGGGAAAGCGCGGGCGGGCACACCGCGAGAGGCCGCTCAGGAAGCGGACGCTCTCCTCCTCGCCGTGCACTGGTCCCGGATGGACGACGCGTTGAGTCAGGCAGGCGACCTGTCGGGCAAGGTGATCGTCAGCTGCTCGCTGCCGATGAATGCCGATGATACCGGACTCGTCGTCGCGCACACCTCCTCGGGCGCGGAGGCGCTTGCGAAGAGGGTTCCGAAGGCGCGGGTCGTCTCCGCCTTCAACACCGTGCCCAGCGAAGTGCTGTTCGGCGTGTACGAAGCCAGGCGCAAGGCCGGTCGGCCGAGTCTGGTGTACTGCGGCGATGACAGCAGGGGCAAAGCCGTGGCCGCCGAGCTGATTCGCGACGTGGGCTTCGATCCGGTGGACGCCGGGCCGTTACGGATCGCCCGGTACACCGAGCCGTTCGCGCTGCTGGTCGCCCAGCTCGCGTACGAAGGGAAAGGGGGCCCGGAGCTGGCGTACTGGTTCGAGCGCTACTGAGGTTCGCGCGTGCTACACCGACCGCGGGCCAATTCGCCCTGACCCCTGACCCCTAGACATCGGCCCCAGGGGCGCGGGACGCCGCAGCGACGACCCCCTCCCCCGCCCCGACCGGCCTGCGCGCGAACCGGTGCTGCAGCTCGTCGAGATAGGTGTAGACCACCGGGGTGACGTACAGCGTGATCAGCTGCGAAAACGCGAGGCCCCCCACCACCGCGATGCCCAGCGGCCGACGCGATTCGGCCCCCACCCCGCTGCCCAAGGCGATCGGCAGGGTGCCCACCAGCGCCGCCATGGTGGTCATCATGATGGGGCGGAAACGCACTCGGCAGGCGTCGAGGATCGCCCGGCGCGCCGACCACCCCTCCCGCTGCTCCGCCTCGACCGCGAAGTCGATCATCATGATGGCGTTCTTCTTGACCAGCCCCACCAGCATGATGATGCCGACAAAGGCGTAGATGCTGAGCTCCACCCGGAAGACGAGCAGCGTGAGCAGGGCGCCGAACGCGGCGAACGGGACACCCGACAGAATGGTGAGCGGGTGGATGAAGCTCTCGTACAGGATCCCCAGCACGATGTAGATCACGAACACCGCGATGATGAGGAGCGCCAGGAGGCCGCGCTGGCTGTCCTGGAAGACCTGGGCGGCGCCGTAGAAGCCGGCGGAGAGCCCGGCGGGCAGGGTGGTGCGGGCCATCTCCTGAATCGCCGTCACCGCGTCGCCCAGGGCGGCGCCGGGCCGCAGGTTGAAGGAGATGGTCACCGAGGGAAGCTGCCCGGTGTGGGAGACGGTGAGCGGGCCCGCGGTCCGTTCCCGCTTCGTCACCGCAGCGAGCGGGACCAGCGCTCCGGTCTGGGAACGAATGTAGAGCAGGTCGAGCGCGTTCGGATCCTGCTGGTACTCGGGCAGGACCTCCATGATGACCCAGTATTCGTTGGTCGGGGTGTAGATGGTGGAGACCTGACGGGAGCCGTAGGCGTCGTAGAGCGCGCTCTCGATCTGGCTCGCGGTGACGCCCAGCGCCGAGGCGCGGTCCCGGTCGATGGTGACGGAGACCTCGGGGTTCGTCACCTGGAGGTCGCTGGTCACATCCGCGAGGCCGGGCAGGGCCTGCATCTTCGCCAGCATGGCGTTGGCGCCAGCGTAGAGCGCGGCGAGGTCGGCGCTCTGGATCGAGTACTGGTACTGGCTCTTGGCGCTGCGGCCGCCGACGTTGATCGGGGGCGGGTTCTGGAGAAAGACGCTGACCCCGGGGATGGTGGAGACCTTCCGGGTCAGCTCGCGCAGCACCTCGTCCGCGCTGGGCCGTCTGCCTCGCGGCGTGAGGGTCAGCACCACCCGGCCCTGGTTGTTGGTCGTGATGCCCCCGCCCTGCCCCACGTTGGAGCTCACCACGGCCACGTACGGGTCCTTGGCGAGGACCGCGGCCACTGCCTGCTGGTGGGCCACCATGGCGTCGTAGGAGGTGCCCTGTGCCGTCTCGGTCACCCCGGAGAGCCTCCCCGAGTCCTCGCTCGGGATGAAGCCCTTGGGCACCACCCGGAAGAGCACCACCGTGCCCAGCAGCGACGCCGCCGAGATGACCAAGGTGGCCGGCCGGTGGTCCATGACCCAGGCGAGGCTCCTGGTGTAGGCCGCGAGCACCGCCTGGTAGCCCCGCTCGAAGGCGTCGAAGAGTGGGCTGTGCCGGGCGCCGCCGCCGTGGAGGCCGGACCGGAGGAGGCGGCTGCAGAGCATCGGGGTCAGGGTGAGCGAGATGAACCCCGACACCAGGATCGCCACCCCGATCGTCACGGCGAACTCGTGAAACAGCCTGCCAATGATGCCTCCCATGAAGAGGAGCGGGATGAACACGGCAGTGAGGGAGAGCGTCATGGAGAGAATCGTGAAGCCGATCTGCGACGCCCCGTCGAAGGCGGCCTGCATCGGGGCCTTCTTCATCTCCATGTGGCGGACGATGTTCTCCAGCATCACGATGGCGTCGTCCACCACGAACCCGACCGCGAGGGTGAGCGCCATGAGCGAGAGATTGTCGAGGCTGTAGCCCAGCCCCCACATCACGCCGAAGGTGCCCACCAGCGACATCGGGAGCGCCAGGCTCGGGATCACCGTGGCCGAGACGTTCCGGAGAAAGAGAAAGATCACCAGCACCACGAGCACCAGGGTGAGCAGCAGCGTCCCCTTGACGTCGTGGACCGACTGCTGGATGCCCGCCGATCGGTCGTAGAACACGTTGACCTTGACCGAGGGGGGCAGCTGCGCCTCGAGCGCCGGCAGGAGCGCCTTGACCGCCGCCGCGACCGCGACGGTGTTGGTGCCGGGCTGGCGCTGGATCGCCAGGGTGATCGAGCGGGCGCCGTTGTACCAGGAGGCGACCCGGTTGTTCTGCACGTCGTCCAGCACCCGGCCCACGTCGGCGAGGCGAACCGGGGCGCCGTTCCGGTAGGCGACGACCAGCTGGCCGAACTCCGCCGCGGTGTGGAGCTGGCCGTCCGCCTCGACAGTGTACGCCCGGTTGGGGCCCCACAGCACGCCGCTCGGCAGGTTGACGTTGCCGCTCGCGACCGCGGCCGCCACCTCGTCCACGCCGAGGCCCCTGCTGGCGAGCGCGCGGGGATCGAGCCGGATCCGGGTGGCGTACTTCTGCGATCCGAAGACCGACACTTGCGCCACGCCGCTCACCGTGGAGATCCGCTGGGCCATCAGCGTCTCCCCGTACTCGTCGAGCTGGGACAGCGGCAGGCTGCTCGAGACCAGCGCGAGATACAGGATCGGAGAGTCCGCCGGGTTGGACTTCTGCATCGAGGGCGGCACCATGCCGGGGGGGAGATCCCGGAGGGTCTTCGCGATGGCCGACTGGACGTCCTGCGCGGCGGCGTCGATGTCGCGGTTGAGGGTGAACTGGATCGTGACCGTCGTCGAGCCGAGGACGCTGGTCGAGGTCATATTGTCGATGCCGGCGATGGTGGAAAACTGCTTCTCCAGCGGCGTCGCCACCGCGGAGGCCATGGTCTCCGGGCCCGCTCCGGGCAGGCTCGCCGAGACGGTGATCGTCGGGTAATCCACCACCGGAAGGTCGCTTACCGGCAGGCGCTGGTAGGCCATCCCGCCGAAGAACAGGATCGCCGCCATGACCAGCGTGGTCATGACCGGCCGACGGATGAAGAGCGATGTAAAACTCACTTGACTGCCGGGCGGATTTCTACCCGCGCTCCGGGCAAAAGCCTGGACTGACCATCGGTGACGACCCGCGCCCCGGCGTCGAGCCCCCGCTCGATGACCGTCCTGTCCTGCACGGTGCGCCCGGTGACGACCGGCTGCATCCGGATCGAGTCACCCGGCTGCACCACGAAGACATAGCTGCCGCTTTGACCCACCACCACCGCCTGGGTCGGCACCGTGAGGGCGTCGGGGTCGACGTGGAGCTCGAGCTGCACCGTCACGAACTCGCCGGGCCAGAGGACGCCGGAGCGGTTGGGGAACTCGGCCTTGAGGCCGACGGTGCCGGTGGCGGTGTCCACTGCGTTCTCGACCAGCGAGAGGACCCCGTCCTCGAACGGCCCGTCGCCGGCGGGGGCCGCGCGCACCCGGAGCCGGCCCCGGCTGGTGTAGCGTTGCACCTCGACCAGGTCGCGCTCGGGCAGGGCGAACCGGACCCGGATGGGCCGCAACTGGTTGATCGTCACCAGGGGCGTCCCGCCGGGCCGCACCACGTTTCCGCTCCGCACCAGCAGGCTCCCGGTCCGTCCGGCGATCGGGGACCGGATCGTCGCGTACTCGAGGTTGAGCCGCGCGGCTTCGACCGCGGCACGATCGGCCTCCACAGCCGCCCGTGCGGACGCCGCCGTCGCGGTCGCCTCCTCGGCCTGCTCCCGGGTCACGTAGTCGTCCTGCACCAGGGCGGCGTACCGCTCGGCCGAGCGCTCGGCGTTATCGGCCTGGGCCTGGTCCCTGCTCAGCACCGCCTCCACCTGGTGAAGGGCCGCCTGGTAGGGGCGGGGATCGATCCTGAAGAGGAGCTGTCCGGCGGCGACGTCCGCGCCCTCCTTGAACCGCACCTCGGTGAGGACGCCGCCCACCTGCGGAAGGATCGCCACGGCGTTGAGCGGTTCGACCACGCCGTTGGCCACGCGCAGGTCCGGCGCCGGGCCGCGGGTCGCGACCCCGATGGCGACCGGCACCGGGCGCCTGGGCGGCGGTTGCGGCCGGGCGCACGCACCGGCGAGAAGCAGGCCGGCGACGGCGGGGCCGGCGTACCACCTGACTCCAAACACGCGATACACGATCGGTCCACCCCCCCCCGGCGATTATACTTCGAAAAGCGAAGTATTACAGACCATACGCGGGTGGCGCGCGGATCGTTACTCTGGACGTAGGAACGGGGCGGAATGACACACGCACGCGGGACGGGACCGGCGGGACGGCCGATTTATGCCGCACCGCCGACCCGCCGGCGGCCTGCCAGCGCGGCTCGCTGCGCCGGCGCGGTGATGGAGGTCGGATTTCTGGTCACCCGGCTGGCCCGGCAGGAGGTGCGCCGGAGCCGCCCGGCCGGGCTTTCGCTCCAGCAATTCCGGGCCGTCGCGGCCGTGGCCGGGGGGAGCGCTCCGAGCCCGACCGAGCTGGCACGGCACCTGGGCCTGGCTCCCGCGACGGTGACCCGACTGCTGGACGGCCTGGTGCGGCGGCGGCTGCTGCGCCGCCGGCCGGGCGCCCAGGACGCGCGGAGCCGCGTGTTGGAGGCGACCGCGCTCGGGCGCCGGCGGCTCGAGGAGACCTTCGAGCTGTTCCGCGGACTGATCGCCCGCCGGGTGAGCTCGCTACCGCCGCGCGCCCGGGCCCGCATTACCCGGGCGGCGGAGTCGTTGAGACCGGTGCTGCTGGAGGAGTTCCCGACCTACTCGGCGCGAAGCGCCACCACCGGGTCCACCCGGGTCGCCCGGCGGGCCGGAATCCAGGTGGCCGCGAAGGCCACGAACACCAGGCCCCCCGCGACCAGGGAGAAGATCACCGGGTCCACGGCGTTGGTCTGGTAGAGCGTCTTCTCCAGCAGCTTGCTCGCCACCACCCGCGCCAGCGCGAACGCCCCCGCGACGCCGATGCCCACGCCGATGCCCGCGAGCACCAGCCCGCGGTTGAGCACCAGCCGGAGCACGTTGCCGGTCTCGGCGCCCAGCGCCAGCCGGATGCCGAGCTCCCGGGTCTGCTGCGCCACCGTGTAGGACATGACGCCGTAGATCCCGACCGCCGCGAGGGTCGCCGCGAGCGCGGCGAACAGGCCGAGCAGGAGCGAAAGGAAGCGCGGCTGCGCCGACGACCCCGATACCCGCTCGTCCATCGCCTTGACGTCGTAGATCGGCTGCTGGCGATCGATCTCCAGCACCAGCCGCCGAATCGCGGGCACCAGCGTGGCCGGCTCGGCCTGAGTGCGCACCACGAAGCCGAGCTGGGTGAACGGCGCCTGGGCGAACGGCTGATAGAGCTGGGTGTGCTCGTCGTCCCTGGGGCTGTTCTGCATCACGTGGCCCACCACCCCCACGATCTCGAGCCAGGCGGTGCTGTCGCGGCGCTGAAAGCCGACCCGCTTGCCGATCGGATCCTGCCCCGGCCAATACTTCTTCGCGAGCACCTCGTCCACCACAGCCACCCTTCGCCCGCCGGCGATGTCGGTCTCGTCGAAGGCGCGGCCCCGCTTGAGCGGGATCCCCAGCGCCTCGAAGTAACCCGGCGTCACCGTCCGGAAATCACCCCAGGGGCCGGACGTGTTGGGCGGCGGCTGGTAGCCCTCGACCTGGAAGCTCCGGGTCCAGTTGTTGTTCGACATCGGCAGCGCCACGTTGCCGCCCGCCGCCTCCACCCCCGGGAGCGCCGCCAGGCCGCGACGCAGCTGGTCGAAGAAGGCGACCTGCTGCTCGGCTTTGCCGTAGGTCGCGTCGGGGAGCGAGACGCCGAAGCTGAGCACCCGGTCCGGCTTGAACCCGGGGTCCACCGCGATCCAGCGCCGGAAGCTCTTGAGCATGAGCCCGGCGCCGATCAGCAGCACGATCGCGAGCGCCACCTCGGAGACCACGAGCGCCGAGCGGAGCCCGCCGCGATGCGAGGCGCGCACCCCGTCCTTGAGCATCCCGGTGAGCGCGGGCCGGGCGGCTTGAAGCGCTGGCGCCAGACCGAAAAGGAAGCCCAGCAGGATCGTGATTCCGCCGGTGAAGGCGAGCACCCGGCCGTCAATGCCGACCGCGTCCATGCGGGGCAGGTTGACCGGATTGCTCGCCACCAGCCCGCGCACCGCGGCCCAGGCGAGCAGAAGCCCAGCCGCCCCGCCGATCGTGGAGAGGAAGACGCTCTCGGTGAGCAGCTGGCGGGCGAGCCGCCCGCGGCCGGCCCCCATCGCCGTCCGGATGGCGATCTCGCGCTGCCGCGAGGTGGCGCGGGCGAGCAGCAGATTGGCGAGGTTGGCGCAGGCGATCAGCAGCACGAACGCCACCGCCCCCATGAGCACGAGAAGCGCGGGCCGCACGTTGCCCACCACCTGCTCGGTGGCGGACTTGGAGTAAAGCAGCCAATTGCCGTCGCGGAAGCTCGACGCATCGCAATGACCAGGCGGGTGATGCGGGCGAGGTCGCCCTCGACGGCCGGCACGCCGACCCCCGGCTTGAGCCGCGCCACCATCCCCAGCCACTCGCACCCCCAGCAGCCGGAGACCTGGTCCGGGGTGAAGGCGAGCGGCTTCCAGATCGCGACCGGATCGGCGCCGAACTGGAACCCGTTGGGAACCACGCCGACCACCACGTGCGCCTCGCCGTTGACCACGAGGGTGCGGCCGAGAATTCCCCGGTCGCGGCCGAAATCCCGGGCCCACAGCGCTTCGCTCAGGATCACGACCTTGTCCCCCACGCCCCCGACTTGCTCCTCGTCCGCGGTGAACGCGCGCCCCAGAATGGGGCGGATTCCGAGCGCGGCGAAGTATTCCGACGTCGCCCGCTGGCCGACCAGGCGCTCCGGCGCGCCGCCGTTGGCGAGGTTCGCTTCCCATCCGGTGAAGGCCGCGCTCTTCTCGAACACCCGGTTCTGGTCATGGTAGAACCGGAACCCGATCGCCGAGACGCCGGTCTCGAGGTGGATCTTGGTGTAGTTGTGCCCGACCAGGACGACCCGCTCCGGCTCGCCCAGCGGCAGGGGCCGGAGCAGGACGCCGTTCACCACGCTGAAAATCGCGGTATTGGCGCCGACGCCGAGCGCCACGGTGAGCAGCGCGGTGAAGGTGAAGCCCGGCGACTTGCGGAAACTGCGGAAGGCGTAGCGGAGGTCCTGGAGGAGGGTGCCCATGGGACTCCTTGTTCGGTAGAGAGCTGATAGCCTCCCCTCAACGATCCGCCACCCGGATCGAGAGGTCTCCCGAGAGCGACTCCATGTCGAGCCGCGCCGAGCCGGAGCCCCACGTCGCGGCGTAGCGGCGGCGGTGACGGCGCGATTCGTTCGGGGTGATCGGAAGGTCTGACGAGAGCCGCCCCGAAAAGGTTGCGGCCGACAGGGTGGCGTTGGGGCGCGCCGGCAGCCGGACGCTGACGTCGCCGCTCGTGGTCGAGAAGTCGTAGGTCCCGCCGTCCTGGATTGGCCCCTCGAAGCCGATCTCCCCGCTCACGGTGTGACCCGAGACGTCCTTCGACCGGATATGGAGCAGCGTCACCGAGCCGCTTACGGTCTCCAGATCAATCGCCGGGCCGGTGCCGCCGGCCAGGCGGACGTCACCCGAGACGCTGCGCAGCTCGAGATCGCCCTCGAGCCGCTCGGCCCGCACATCGCCGCTCACGGTGCCCAGGTAGAGGCGGAGGCCGGCGGGCACCCGCACGGTGAAGCTCACCTCGGTGTCGTTGCGGTGCCCCCGGTCGTGCCAGTCGCCCCCTTCCCAGCTGCCGGAACTGCAGGGATTCCTGGCGAGCTGCTCGGGGGTCGGGGGCCGGCGGCTGCCCTGCGCCGGGTAGCGCACGCACAGCGCCACCCCGTCGTCGAGCTCGATGGTCTCGACCGTCACGTCGGCCGGCTCCCCGTAGCGGCGCGCCTTCTTGACCGCGGTGACCTCGACCGTCCGGCCGGCGCCGCCGCTCACCTGCACATCGCCGAGGACGTTGGAGAGATGAAACCGCTTGCCCTGGGCCAGCTCGCGGCGGAACTCGAAGTCGGGCCTGCCCTGGGCGGCGAGCGGAAGCGCGGTGAGAAGCCCCGGAAGGACCAGCAGCGTGGCGCGCATGGCTCAGCCCCCCGCGTGATCGTCGTCGCGGTCGTGGTCCGGCTTCTTGTCCCGCTTGTGCCGGGCCTTCTCCTCCTCCCGCTCCTGGCGCTCGCGGAGGATGCGGTCGATCTTCGCGCCGAGCTCGGCGGGCCGCATGAGCTGAACGTCGCCGCTGAAGGTCTCGAGCTCGACGCTGGCGCTCCCGTTGCCGAGCCGGAACGTCTGCCGCCGCCGGCTGGGGCGCTCGGACGCGGGGAGCGCGAAGCTGGCCCGGACGTCGCCGGAGCCGATCGCGGTGGCGATCGTGGCATTGGTGCCCTCGGCGACCGAGACGGCGATGTCGCCGCTGTGGGTGAGGAGGGAGTAGCGCCCCCCGTCCACGATGCGGCCGTCGTAGTAGAGCTCGCCGCTCACCGTCTCGACTTCCACCGTCTTCGCGTCCATCCGGCGGAGCACGATGTCGCCGCTGATCGTCTCGGCCATCAGCTCCCCCTGGATGTCCGAGGCCTCGATGTCCTCGCTGATGTTGTTGAGCTCGACCCGCCCGCGGGCCCCGGAGAGCGTCAGCTTCCCCGAGGTCGTGCTCAGCTTCACCGACTCGGCGCCGCCCTTGACGTTGATGTCGCCTTCGAGCGTCTGAACCGTGATCGGCGCCTTGCTCCCCTCGACCGTGACCGTGGCGTACATGCCGCCCAGGCTGAGCGGCATCCACGCCGGCACGGTGAGCTCATAGTCCACCATGTTCGCGGGGCCGCGCTCGGCCGAGGCCTCGAGGGAGAGCACCGCGCCGCTGTGCCGGATCTCCACGCGGGTGCGCCGGGAGTGGCTCGCCTGGATCCGGACCTGATTTCGCTCCCAGGCGTGGACCACGATGTCGCCGCCCTGGTTCTCCAGCTTGAGCCGCGTGCCCTGGGTGACCGCGATCGTCGTGTCGGTCTCGTACGCCTGGGGCGCCTGGGCGGCCAACAGGACCAGCGTGGGCAGCAGGAACATTCGGGACTCCTCGTCAGGTTCGTGCGTTGATGGCGTTGACCGCGACCCGGAGCAGATCGAGCTTGCGCCGCATGTTCGAAGCGATCTGACGACTTAGATACGCGTTGGCCGGGTCGCGTTGGATCGCGGCACGCGCCTCGGCGATCGCCGCATCGATCCGGCGCAGGCTCTGCTCGATCGTCGCGACCGTGGTGCTGTCGAGCCGGCCGCGCCCCGACTCCAGCACCCGTTCCAGGTCGCGGACGGCGCGATCGTAATCCGCGTCGGCGAAGCGCACGGGGGCGACGGAAGGACGGAAAGACGGAACGACGGAAGGACGGTAGGACGGAACGCGCGGCGATTGCGCCGTGTCGGGGTCCGCGGTTCGGGGAGCCCCCGGTGCGGCGGACGGCATTACGGCGACGACCGGCGACGGGGACGAAACGGCTCTCGTGCCGCGCATCGCGAGCCATACGGTGCCGCCGCCGAGCGCGGCCATCACGAGCGACGCGGCGAGGAGCTGGCCAAGGGAGAATCGACGCAAAGACGCAACGGCGCGAGGACGCAAGGGAAAGACCGTCCCGTCATTCGAGCTTGCGTCTTTGCGTCCTTGCGTCCTTGCGTCCGTCTCAAGCCGCGCCTCGATCCCCGGCCACAAATCCGCCTCCGGCTCCCGCCCGACGTATTCCGGCGCGGCCGCCACGATGGCGCGAAGGTCCGCGAGCACGGCCGAGCATTCGGGGCAGGTCGCGAGGTGGGCGTCGAGGCGGGCGCGGCGGAGGTCGTCGAGCTCGCCGTCGAGATAGGCCGAGAGCTGATCGGTGAAATGGTCGGACATGTTCGGGTCCCTCAGTTGGCGAGCTGCTGCCGGAGCAGCATCCGCGCCCGGTGGAGCTGCGACCGCGAGGTGCCGGGATCGACGTCCAGCATCCGGGCGATCTCTTCGTGCTTGTAGCCTTCCATGTCGTGCAGGACGAACACCTCGCGCGCCCCCGCGGGGAGCCGGTCGACGGCGCCCTCGATGGCCACGCGGAGATCGGGACGCTCCGACGGCCCGGCCAGCGCCTCGAGCGGCGTGTCGTCCGCGGTGTGCCGCTGCCGCGCCACCCCCATCGTCTGCCGCCGGCGGAGCATCAAGTTGACCGCCACCCGGTGCAGCCAGGTGGTGAAGGCCGACTGCCCGGCGAAAGTATCCAGCTTCTGCCACACCCGAATGAAGACATCCTGCACCGCATCCTCCACCTCGCCCAGGTCGAGCAGCCACCGCGCCAGGCTGGTTACCCGCGCCACGTGGCGGCGATAGAGCCGCTCGAACGCGGCGTGGTCGCCGGCGCAGGCCATCGCCACATCATCCCGATCGGCGTCGGTCTGGCTCACGTCGAGTTGGGCGTGCAGGGGGCTCCCTCCAGACCTGGCACCGGCGCTCCATCTGTCATCGGGACCGGCGCTCCATCTGTCATCGGGTTGGACACTTGGGCCCAGCGGGACGTTGGAAGCGGCCGCGGGCGCCTGTAATAAAGGAGAAGGCAGCAGCGGAGTTGACGGCTGGCTATCACTGTGATATCATACCGATATCCCTTTGAGGAGCCGACCCGATGATACGCGAGAAGGTCATCCATCCGCTGTCCGGCCTGCTGGCCGGGCCCGTGCTCCTGGGCGCGATTGCCGGCACGTTCTGGCAGTTCCTCCAGGCGGCTCAGGCCAACGCTCCGCGAACCATGGCGGGGCTGGCGGTCCTCCTCGCGCTCGAGCTGATCGCGATCGCCGGCTTCGTGCTGGTACAGCCCAACGAGGCGAGCGTGCTCACCCTCTTCGGCCGCTACTCGGGCACCGTGAAGGAGGGCGGGTTCTGGTGGGTCAACCCATTCACCAAGAGGCGCCGGATCTCGCTCCGGACCCGGAACTTCGAGACCGCCAAGCTCAAGGTGAACGACGCCGGGGGGAACCCGATCGAGATCGGGGCGATCGTCGTTTGGCGGGTTACCGAGACCGCCGAGGCGATGTTCGAGGTGGACGACTACGAGAACTACGTTCGGGTCCAGAGCGAATCGGCGGTGCGGGCGCTGGCGTCGAGCTATCCCTACGACTCGCACGTCACCGGGGAGCCGGCGCTCTCCAGTCACACCACCGAGGTAG
>DASXTP010000007.1:0-2291 GCA_036505355.1 Candidatus Eiseniibacteriota bacterium
GACGCCAGAACCCAAGGCAGGAGCCCAGTGCGTTAGACGCGCACGCTGGGATCTGCGCGGGGGGCCGCCAGCGATGGCGGTCCCTACCGGTGCGCCCGGCATGACCAGCAGCTCGGGGGTGCAAGTCCCCTGTGGAGGAGATGACACCAACCACAAGCCAAGGGCAACTGCGTCGTCGTGAGGCGGGGTGGGAAGGAAGCCGGAGGCGAAATCGCGACCCTAGGAACACATGGCGCATCGGGGCCTGGACGGCGTCGGTGGGCTGCGCGTATGAGGCGGGGCGGTCCGGGCGAGCTGGCCGGTTACGGCGAAGCCCGTTGTCATCGAGTGGCCGCTACGTAGACGCGGTGGGTGTGCGATGAAGGTTGCTGGCCTTACCCGGGGAGATCTCCGCGGGTGTCCCAGATGCCTCGTCCGTTTGGTTCGCGGGGTGGTGCGGGACGGTGGCGTTCGTGAGGGCGTCGCTCGCCGTGGAGAAGTCAGCAGAGGTCGTACTACCGGCGGGATCGATGAGCGCCGGGAAGGACCGAACGCGAAGCCGAGGCGCAGGACGCCTGTGCTCGTGGGATGGACGTTGAAGGCAGCCAACCCCGCGAGGGGCCTGGACGGGAGCGCTGGAGGGTGAAGCCTGACAGCCCAGGTCCAGAGCAGAGTCCATCCTCGGCGCCGAGCGATACCGCACCTCACCCCGCCGAGGCGAGCCTGTGGGAGCAGTTCTTGTCCCGCGGGAATCTCGCCGAGGCGCTCAGACGCGTCGAACAGAACGCCGGTGCTCCTGGCATCGACGGGATGAGCACGAAGGAGCTGCGGCCGTGGTTGAAAGGCCATTGGCCGGAGGTCCGCTCAGCGCTCGACGCGGGCACTTACCGGCCGCTGCCCGTGCGCAGGGTGATGATCCCCAAGCCCTCGGGCGGTCTGCGGAAGCTGGGGGTGCCGGCTGCGGTGGATCGGTTGATCTGCCAGGCCCTATCGCAGGTGCTCACGCCTGTCTTCGATCCGCATTTCCATCCCCACAGCTTCGGCTATAGGCCGGGGCGCTCGGCCCACCAAGCGGTCGAGCGGGCACGCCAGTTCATCAACGATGACGCGGCGTGGTGCGCCGATTTTGATGTCGACTCGTTTTTCGATCGGGTTCAGCACGACGCTTTGATGGCCAGGGTCGCAAGAAGGGTGGATGACAAGCAGGTGCTCGGGCTGACCCGGCGCTACCTGGAAGCGGGCGTCATGGATGGCGGGCTGGTGCACGCGAGCGAGGAAGGAACCCCACAAGGGTCGCCGCTCTCGCCGCTGCTCAGCAACGTCATGCTGGACGACCTCGACTGGGAGTTGGAGCGGCGCGGGCATCGCTTCGTGCGCTACGCCGACGATGTGACGGTCTACCTCGAGAGCGAGCGGGCGGGGCAGCGCGTCATGGCGAGCATCAGCGAGTACGTCGAGCGACGCCTCAAGCTCGAGGTCAACCGTCAGAAGTCGGCGGTCGACCTCGCCAGAAAGCGGCCCCTGCTGGGGTTTCGCTTCTTTGGTCGCGACCGCGAGGTCAGGGTGCGGATCGACCCGAGCGCCCGGCAACGGGCCAAGGATCGCCTGCGCCAGCTGACCTCGCGCAAGTGGGGCGTGTCGATGGAGCGGCGGATCGAAGAGATCAACCGCTACACGGTCGGCTGGTCGAACTACTACGCGCTGGCCGACACGCCCTCGGTGTTCGAGGGCCTCGACGAGTGGCTCAGACGCAGGCTCAGGCAGGTTCGCTGGAAGGAATGGAAGCGCCCCAAAACCAAGCGGCGCAGACTGATTGCACTGGGCATCCCGGCGCGCGAAGCCACCGAGTGGTGCCACTCGCGCCGGGGCTACTGGCGCGTTTCAGGCTCCCCAATCCTCTCCCGCGCCCTGCCCAACGCCTACTGGGTGCATCAGGGCCTCAAGGGGTTTACCGACCCCTACCGCCGTTTCCGGGATGCCGAGCGAACCGCCGGATGCGGACCCGCACGTCCGGTGGTGTGGGGGGCGCCGGGGTGAGCCCGGCGCCTACCCGATCGATTCATGAACACCAGCAACCCCGCCAAGCTCTATGCCGCACTGGTCGGCGCGACCCTCGTCGTCGCCGGCCTGATCGGCTTTGCCTACTCGACCTCGTTCGGCTCGCCCGGCGAGGTCGACGCCGTCTTCGGCCTCCTCAACGTCAACGCGTGGCACAACCTCGTGCACATCGCGACCGGCGCGCTCGGCCTGGCCGCCATCGGCTACGCCGCGCGCCAGTACGCCCTCGGCCTCGGCGTGGTCTACGTCGCCGT
>DASXTP010000008.1:0-3371 GCA_036505355.1 Candidatus Eiseniibacteriota bacterium
AGGCAACTCTCGACGACCACCTGGCAGCCGTGCTGAGGCGACAAGGGTTCACGGGGATGATGGAGGCCTCGCTGGAAAGCCGGCTCGGTCGTCGCCTCGACCCGCGACTCGCAGACTTGGGCCGCCTGCTCTGGTTCGACACCATCACCGGACTCAATGACGACAACACGTGCGGGGGCTGCCATTCGCCCACGGCCGGCTTCGGGGACACGCAATCGATCGCCATCGGGATCGACAACAACGGGTTCGTGGGACCCCACCGGCTCGGGCCCCGGAACCAACGTCGCTCGCCGATCGTGATCAACGCCGTCTTCTACCCGAACCTGATGTGGAATTCCCGCTTCGCCTCGCTCTCGGGCGACCCGTTCGACAACCGCCAGGGCTTCTCGTTCCCGAACCCCGAGGGGCTTTCGCTCTCCTATCTGCCACAGCTCCTGGTGGCGCAGGCGTTCATCCCACCCACCGAGCGCAACGAAGTGGCCGGTTTCACGTTCCCGGGTGACAACTTCGCGATCCGCGCCGAGGTGCTGCGACGCCTGAACGCGACGCCGGCGTATCGCCGCTTGTTCGGGGAAGTGTTTGCGGAGGTCCGAGCGGGCGCCCCGATCACCTTCGACTTGTTCGGGAAGGCAATCGCCGAATTCGAGTTCACGCTCGCGTTCACCGACGCGCCGATCGACCGCTTCGCTCGTGGCGACCGCACGTCGATGAGCGCGGAGCAAAAACGGGGTGCCCTGTTGTTCTTCGGTGAAGCGGGCTGCGTGAGCTGCCACGCCGTGTCCGGCACCTCCCACGAGATGTTCAGCGACTTCCAGCAGCACGTGATCGGCATCCCGCAGATCGTCCCGGCGGTCACGAACGCCGTGTTCGACGGCAAGGATTCCAACGAGGACTTCGGACTCGAGCAGATCACCGGGGACAAGAAGGACCGCTACCGATTCCGCACCTCGCCGCTGCGGAACGTCGCGGTGCAGCCGACCTTCTTTCACAACGGAGCGTTCACGGACCTCGAACGAGCGGTACGCCACCACCTGGACGTGTTCAGCTCGGCTCGCAGCTTCACCACGGACGAGCTGGACGAGGACTTGCGCGGCCCGCTCGGTCCTCTCGAGCCGGTGCTCAAGCGAGTCGATCCTTTGCTCGCCGAGCCGATCCCGCTCATGTCCGAGCAGGTGGCCGAGCTGGTCGCTTTCGTGCGCGAGAGCCTGCTCGACCCGCGGGCGCGCCCCGAAAACCTCATGAAGCTAATCCCGGATCGCGTTCCCAGCGGAAGAACGGTGCCGACCTTCGAGGTGCCGGAAGCCGCCGAGGCGTTGGCGGGCGGGCCGAGCGGGACCGCTCTCAGGAAAGGCTTTGGGGATGCGCGTGGCCGGGTGGCCGGCGAATCCAACCAAGGGTTGCTCGAGCTCTCGGCGGGCGAGCACCATCGCCAGGCACGTCAGGTCACCTGGCAGCTCGAGCTTTCCCGACCGAGCCGGGTCGAGGCTTCCGTTTTCGACGTCACCGGTCGACGGGTCCGGCGTCTTGCCGCCGACCTGTCCCTCGGGTCCGGCTCCCATCGGCTGGTCTGGGACACCCGGGAAGACGCCGGGCGAGAGGCACCCGGCGGCGTCTACTTCCTGAGCGTTCGGGCGGGCAACGCGAGCGCCGCACGGCGCGTGGTCGTGGCGCGCTGAATCCGAGTGGGTGGCCGAAGACGGCCACCCGTTTCAGAGAGCCGGCCGGGACTGGATGCCCGCCAGCAGGCAGGCGGCGGCGATCCCCAGGTGAAGCAGGTTGTCCGCGGCATTCAGGTTGAGCATCAACACCACGGGCGAGACATTCGCGAATCCCGCGATCGCCACCAGGCCGTACACTGCACCGAAGGCGATGCAGTACGCCCGGGCGTAGGATCCACTGCCGAGCGACACTCCGATCGCCAACGCCCCCGAGATCACGTGGACCAGGTTGTGAGTCCCGTTGATTCCGAAGACCACCAGCGTGTGGGCGTGCCCGCCGGTAAAGGTGCCCCACAGGCCTACCCCCAGCAGGACGATCCCGAGCAGCATGGAAAACGGCTGGGCCATGAGTCGCTCCCTCCGCTTGGTCGGCCGACGGGGGCCCGCAGCCGGTCCTCGAGACCGTGCCAGGCCGCACCCGCCAGGTGACTCGCGCCGCCCCGCTACCTCCCTCCGGGCGGCTTCACCTCGAGGCTCGATGCTAGTCCCCTCGCAGGGCTGCCGCCAGCCAAGGATGAGCGGGGAGGGCGCGGCGGCCTGGTGCCTGGTCGAGACCGTGCCGCGCTATTGCCCGGCCGTGCTCGCGGTCGCCTCGGCGAGGCGCATGCGCTCGAGGAATAGCTCCGGGGGCAGAAACCCCTCGACGCGCGTGCCGCGCACCTCGCGGCCATCCGGGGCCAGGAAGATCACGGTAGGCACGGAGCGGATGCCGTACTGGCGACGCCAGCGGTCGGACTCGGGTGAGTCGTACCGCGTCAGGTCCACCTTGTAGACGTGGAACGCTCTCGCCCGAT
Source organism: Candidatus Eiseniibacteriota bacterium (assembly GCA_036505355.1). Taxonomy (GTDB): domain Bacteria; phylum Eisenbacteria; class RBG-16-71-46; order RBG-16-71-46; family RBG-16-71-46; genus WS-8. Next base: position 2,513 of record DASXTP010000008.1, read on the forward strand.
CCACCACCCGCGGGTCGCTGAACGTGGCCCGCTCGAGCTCGTGGCACGGCAAGCACCAGTCGGCCGAGAAGTCGAGCATCGCCGGGCGGCCGGCCGCGAACCCCGCCTCGAGCTGCGCGGGATCGAAGGCGCGCAGCGCGATCCCCGAGCCCGGCGTCGCGGCGACGAACAACACGCCGGCGAGGGTCGCCACCGTACCCGTCGCCCATTTGATGCGCCGGAAGCCGCGCCGGCTGGTGCCGCTCTTCTCGAGGAAGCCGAGATAGAAGCCCCCCGCGATCAGCGCCACCGGGAGCACCCAGATCGCCCACTTGGGCGCCGCCGCGAGCAGCACGTAGAAGCACCCCACCGCGATCAGGATCACGCCGAACACCTTCTTCACCCACACCATCCAGTCCCCCGAGCGCGGCAGTTTCTGGAGCAGGTTGGAGAAGGTGCCGAGCACCAGATAGGGCGCGCCGAGCCCCAAAGAGAGTACGAAGAAGGACAGGAAGCCGAACCAGGGATCCCCTTTGGCGCCCACAAGGAGCAGCAGCGCGGCCACCGGGGGCCCGGTGCAGGGCGCCGCGAAGATCCCGACCACCAAGCCCAAGGCGAAGATGCCAGCGGCGCTCGTCGCGCCTGTACCGCCGAGCTTGGCGAGGAGCTCGGGTGGGAGCTGGAACTCGTAGAGGCCGAACATCGAGAGCGAGAGCGCGACCAGCAGGAACCCGATACCGACCAGCACCACGGGGTTCTGCAACAACGCGCCGAACAGCCCGCCGGTGAGCGCGGCGACGAGGCCGAGCGTGCTGTACAAGACCGAGATCCCGAGCACGTAGAGCAGCGCCAGGCCAAAGACCTGGAGCGGCGGCGCGGC
>DASXTP010000009.1:0-11083 GCA_036505355.1 Candidatus Eiseniibacteriota bacterium
CGCTGCCGGGCACCCACAGGCTGCCGAGCGTGGTGAGACCGGCGACCGTCATGCCGAGCGCCGCCAGCAGGTTCCCGTAGCGGGCCCGGGCCGGCGCGCTCAGGAACTTGAGCCCGACGATGAACAGGATCGCCGACAGCAGGTACGAAAAGTGAAACAGCACCGGGAGCTGAGCCGTCGATTCCATCAGCGCTTGGCCCTCGGCTTCTTGAACATCTCGAGCATCCGATCGGTGACCACGAAGCCGCCGAACAGGTTCATGGCACCGAACACCACCGACAGGAACCCGAGCGCCGTGAGCAGCGGCGTGTCGGCGGTCGCCAGCACCAGCACGCCACCCAGCATCACGATGCCGTGGATCGCGTTGGTGCCCGACATCAGCGGGGTGTGGAGCACCACCGGGACCTTCGAGATCACCTCGAAGCCCACGAACACCGCGAGCGCGAACACGTAGATCTCGGCCAGCAGGGTTCCGCTCATGCCGTCTTCCCCGCGCCGACCGGCTCTCCCAGCGGCTGGCCCTCGCGGGCCAGGCAGGAATCCCGGGTGATCTCGTCTTCGAAGTCGAAGTTCGGCTTGCCATCCTTGGTGAGGTGCGTCAGCAGCGCCAGGACGTTGCGAGAATACATCTGGCTCGCGTGAACCGGCATCTCGCACACCAGGTCGAGCGGCCCCTCGAGGATCACGCCGTGCTTCACCACCCGCCGGCCGGGCTCGGTGAGCACGCAGTTGCCGCCGCTTTCCGCGGCCAGGTCCACGATCACCGAGCCGGCGCGCATCGACTGCACCATCTCCTCGGTGATGAGCTTTGGGGCCGGCCGGTCGGGCACCATGGCGGTGGAGATCACCGCGTCGGCGGCCGCGACGTGTTTGGCGAGCAGCTCACGCTCGCGCCGGTGGAACTCCTCGGACTGCTCCTTGGCGTACCCGCCGGCCCCGACGGCGCTGGCGTCGGCCAGCTCGGCGCTCACGAAGTTGGCGCCCAGGCTCTGCACCTCTTCGCGTACCGCCGGACGCACGTCGAACGCCTCCACCACCGCGCCCAGGCGCCGCGAGGTGGCGATCGCCTGCAGGCCGGCCACGCCCGCCCCGAGCACGAACACCTTGGCCGGCGCGATGGTGCCGGCCGCCGTCATCAGCAGCGGGAAGAACTTGCCGAGCGATTCGGCCGCCCGCAGCGCCGCCTTGTAGCCGGCGACGGTGCTCATCGAGGACAGCGCGTCCATCTTCTGGGCTCGTGAGATGCGCGGCACCCGCTCCATGGCGAAGGCGGTGATCTTGCGCGCCGCCAGCTTGCCTAAGAGGTCGGGATTCTGGACCGGTCGAAGGAAGCCGATCAGCGCCGCGCCCTCGCGCATCAGGTCGATCTGGTGGACGCCGAGCACCTCGTCGCGTTGCGGCGCGCGCACGCACGCCACCAAGTCGGCTTCGCCCCACAGCTCGCGTGGACCCGGGAGGACGCGTGCGCCCGCCTCGCGATACGCCTCGTCGGCGAACGTGGCGCGGTCGCCAGCGCCGGCCTGGACCACCACCTCGAGGCCCGACTTGGTCAGTCGGGCCACGACCTCGGGGACCAAGGAGACGCGGGTCTCCCGAGCGGCGATCTCTCGAGGCACGGCAATGCGCATGGGCGGAGCTTTGTACCAGTCCTGGTTCGCCAAGGCAAACACGGCCGGACGGGTCCGCGGCGGTCCACGCAGCCGCTGTGCCGGGATCCGAGGAAACGCTGAGGGCGCCGGCGGCCCGGATTTCCCGACGCTTGGCGGCCATCCCAAAGCCGATGGGCGGCAAGCGGCACGACCCCAGCCTGCCAAGGCGTCAGCAGTGCCGGGCAACTCGTCACTCGCGGGGCCGGGCTCGAGCCCCGGGGCTCCGGGACGACGCCATCTGACCGGGCTTCGACCGGGCCTCGGCTCGCCCCCCATGCGGCCGTCTGATAGGGTAGGTGGGTACACGTCACCCGTGTGGGGGGAGCGCCATGAGGATCCGCGGCGAAGAGTCCGGTTCGAGGATCGTAGCTCGCAATCCGTTGGTCGAAATGGACGGCGACGAGATGACCCGGGTGATCTGGGCCCTGGTCAAGCAGCAGTTGATCGAGCCGTTCGTGGACCTCAAGCTCGAACGCTACGACTTGCACGTCTCCGAGCGCGACCGCACCGACGACGCGGTCACGGTGCGGGCCGCCGAGGCCATCCGGCGCCACGGCGTGGGCGTGAAGTGCGCCACCATCACGCCGGATGCCGCGCGCGTGAAGGAGTACAACCTCAAGCGGGCCTGGCCGAGCCCCAACGGGACAATCCGTGCGGTGCTCGACGGCACGGTGTTCCGCAAGCCCATCATCGTCAGGAACGTCCCGCCCATGGTCCGGGCCTGGGTGAAGCCGATCGTGATCGCTCGCCACGCCTACGGCGACGTCTACCGGGACGTGGAAATGAAGATCCCAGGACCGGGCCGGGTGGAGCTGGTGTACACGCCCGCGGGCGGCTGCGAGCAGCGGATCACGGTACACGATTTCAAAGATGCCGGGGTGGTCAAGGGCGAGCACAACACCGAAAAGTCCATTCGCTCCTTTGCCCGCGCCTGCATCGCCTACGCGCTGAGCGAGCGGCTCGATCTGTGGTTCGCCGCCAAGGACACCATCAGCAAGATCTACCACGCGGCGTTCAAGGACATCTTCCGCCAGGAGGTGGAGGCTCGGCAGGCCGAGCTCGCGATGGCGGGCATCACGTACCAGTATCTGTTGATCGACGATGCCGTCGCGCGCGTGATTCGCCACCCCGGAGGATTCCTGTGGGCATGCCGCAACTACGACGGCGACCTCTTCAGCGACATGCTGGCCTCGGGCTTCGGGAGCCTCGGGCTCATGACCTCGGTGCTGGTCTCGCCCGACGGCCGGTTCGAATACGAGGCCGCGCACGGCACGGTGCAGCGGCACTACTACCAGCACCTGAAGGGGCAGCCCACCTCCACCAATTCGACCGCCACCATCTTCGCCTGGACCGGCGCCCTGGCCAAGCGCGGCGAGCTGGACGGCACGCCCGAGCTGACGGCCTTCGCGCGCCGTCTCGAAGCGTCGGTGATCGAGACCATCGAGTCGGGAACGATGACCAAGGATCTCGCCGCGATCTCGGAGCCGCGACCTTCGGGACACGCCACCACCGAGGGATTCATCGCCGCCATCGCCGAGCGGCTTCGGGCCAGCGCGCGGGTGGCTTCCCCGGTGACGTGACGCCGGTGACGAGCCCCGGCCGCGCGCGTCGCCGGGGTGAGCCTACGGCGGCGTCTCGTAATCTCTGGCCAGCGCGGCCGCGGTCCGGATCGCGTAGCCGTGCGGATGCGTGTAACGGTAGGCTAGCACCCAGGCCGAAGAGAGGACGGTGACCGCGAGCGCCGCAGCGGCCAGCGCCGCCCTTGGCCCCGGACGATCCGCGAGCCGCTCCCACATCCGGACCGCCAGGTCCGCCGCCGCCAGCGTCTCGAACGGCAGGAACCAGAACTGGCCGTAGGCGTGGAGGGCCACCTGCTTGGCGAACGCTAGCGCCCATAGGGCACATCCCGCGCCGGCGAAGAGGAGCAGGCGGTCCTCCCAGGCGAGACGGCGATCGCGCCGCCAGCCGCGGATCCGGAGCACGCACCAGGCAACGAACAAGGCGAATGGGACGTTGCCGAAATAGCGCCGGTGATTGTCGAGCACGACCCCGAGCTGGCGGGCCAGCTCGGACGGCTCGACCAGCGCCCCGCCCCACACCCGCCCCGCTCGCAAGAAGCCGCCGAGGTCGCCGCCACCCGCCCAAGCGAGCTGCGCGAGCACCATGGCTCCGCTCGCCATACCGGTAGCGCCGAGGAGCAGAGCCGCTCGCAGCACAGGCTGCCCCGGGCGCCGTCGTGCTTCGAGCACAAGGGCCGCACCCACACCGGCGAGCACCGGATAGGTAGGCCAGCTGCTGAGGCATGCCAACACCCAGCAGGCCGCGCTGCCGAGCAGAGTGAGCGACGGCGCGCCGCCGGGCCGTGGGGCGGTTGACGGCGCCGCGTCCCCCAGCTTGCGGAGCCAAAGCGCGGCCAGGGCCGTTCCCCAGGTGACGAAGCACGAGCCGAGCGACTCGTTGAACGGCATCTTGCCGAAGAAGCTGCTCATCGGCACCAGCGCGAAGAGCCAGAGCGCCAGGATCCGGCGTGCCGCCGAGCCTGGCATCAGGGCGCGGGCCAACAGTGCCAGGCCGAGGAAGCCCAGCAGATGGAAGGTCGCGGGGACGAGCCGCGTGACCAGCGGTCCCGAGCGGCCGACGACGCGATAAGTCGCGGCTGTGACTAGGGGGTAGAGTGGAGGGTGGTGCAGGTAGGCGACCAGCGCCCCGTCGGCGCGGCGGAGCAGGAAGTCCTGACCCCGCGTGCGGCCGAGCCCGGCCTTGAGATGGGCCGCGGCGACGGCCTGCGTCCACGCGCCGTTGTCGTCGTGGATGTAGGTCCAGGGCGCGCCGATGCGGATGGAAAGAAGCGTCGCGAGCAGCGCGGCCGCGAGGCAGCCATGCAGGACCTCGTTGCGCAGGGGTGCGCCGCGGCGGAGAAGCCCGGAACTCGCGGGGGCCGGCGCTCGCATCGCCGCGCACTATAGCAGGGGCGCCGATCCCGCGGTCGCGGATCCAAGCTTGAGGGCACTGGCGAATGATCGGCTGGTGCTCCGCCCCTCAGGGAGTAGAATCCGCGGCCAAGTCGCGGCGCTCGGGGCCGCGAGCCACCATGGAGGGCGGATGAAGATCGCTGGCGCGGTGCTGGTCCTGCTCGGGTTCGCGGGACTCGTGTGGGGCGGAGTGCCCTACCGTCAGACCCGGAACGTCGCTCAGATTGGCGACCTCAAGATGCAGGTCACCGAGAAGAAGCAGCTCGCCCTTCCGCCGCTGGTCTCGGGGTTCGCGATCCTGGTGGGCACGGTGCTGTGGTGCAGCGCCCGCCCGCGGCCCATGGCCTGACCGGCCGGAAGGGTGAATCCCGTCGGAGCGCGGCGGATCCCCGGGCCTGCGCCTACGTGAACTCGGCCAGCCGGTAGAGCCGCTCCACGTTCTGCTGCGTCCAGGCGCGCAGCCGCTCCAGCTCCGCCTCGCGACCCGGCCGCACCGCCGGCCGGCCTTCGGGGTCGCGGGTGACCAGGTGTTGGAAGCGGCGCTGCTCCACCAGGAAGGCCTCGACTTGGGGCCGCTCGGCGGCCTCGCGCGGACAGTCGAGCACCTTGCCGCCGATGCCGCGCTCCCAGGTGAAGGCCGGGAACACTCCGCAGCGGGCCCCGAGCAGTGCCAGCTCGACGGTCTGGCCGTCCGCGAACTTCCATCCGCTGATGCACGGCGAGGGGACGAACAGCACGGCGGTGCCGGTCGCGGTGAGTGCGCGCTCCACGGTCTTCACGAACAGCTTGCCGTGCGCCGGGCTCACCTGCGCCACCAGCTCGGCGCCGCCGGCAATGGCCAGATGGATGTAGTCGAGGGGGAGCTGCGGGTTGCCCGGGGAGTTCGATGCCGCGGGTGTGGTGCTGGTGTCCGCAAACGGCATGGTGGCCGGACTGTACTGGAACCCGGTGTTGGCGAAGATCTCGTTCACCAGCACCATCACCGTGACGCGCGCCCGGCGGTGGATGGTGTGGAGGAGCGCGCGCAGGCCGATCGCCAGCGCACCCCCGTCGCCGGCGGCGGCCATGACCTGGATCGGCTCGGCCAGCGCCCCGCACGCGCCGAGGGCGTCGGCCACGTCGCGCACCGCCTCGGCGACCGTGGGAGCGGATTCGAACACGTTGTGAATGATGGAGAAGCTACGGGCGAAGTCATCGGGCTCCTCGTCGCCCCGACCCCAGGCCACGACGTCGGGGAAGGCCAGCGAGGAGACCTCGGCACACGACGTCCCGATCGTGAAGACCGTCTTGACCCCGTTGTCCGAGACCCGCCCGGCGTTCTGGAACGCGATCGACTCCATGCACCCCGGGCACAGGGTCGAGCCCGGACGGAAGAAGCTCTCCTTGAGCGCGGTTTCCTTGTAGCTGGTCATAGCGCCCGTCCTTCGTGGTAGACGCGGTAGTCGGGCTGCGGCTGCCCCGCGAGGGCCCCCCGCGCCCCGTCCAGCATCGCTTCCCAGGTGGCCTCCGACACGTCGGCCCCACCCAGGCCGGCGAACGCGCTCACCACCCGCGGCGCGGGGGCGAGGTCGCAGAGCGCGTCCGCGACGTCCAGGGTCAGATGGCCGCGACCCGGATGATGGGCCTGGTTCACCACCAGCACGACGCGGGCCTTCTCGAGTCGGCGCCGCACCGCCCCGCGGGGGAAGGGGGTGAGCAGGCGCATCGCAATGCCCGCCAACTTGAGCCCGGTGTGCTGCTCGTAGGCCGGGCGCAGAGCTTCGAAGGTCCCGAAGTCCGGGCCCATGGTGACGACGGCGAGGTCGGCGACGCCGTCGTCGGCCCATCCGGTGGCATCGAAGTACTGCAGTCCCGGACGCCCGAAGTGTCGCTCGAAGTCGGCCCCGATCTCGGGCAGCAGCTCGACGGCGCGCTCGATGCGACGCTTCTGCTCGACCTTGAAGCCCTGGAAATGCCGCGAGGTGACGCAATTGCCGAACGCCGTGTCGCCGTTGATCAGCCCCGGCAGCGGGCACTCGGGGATCCAGCGATCCTGGAAGGCGTGGATCTCGCGGTCGGGCTCGAGGGTGAGCCGCTCGCTACGGTGGCTGTCCTTGATGCCGTAGTAGCCCGGCATGGTCGGGGTCAGCACCTCCTGGTGCATCCCGAGGCAGGGCGCTTGCAGGATCGTGTCGTAGATCTGCTGCTTGCCCCGCGAGACGATCTGGATCAGACCGTCGTCACGGTGGGCCAAGGTGTCCGAGGGATCACCCTCGATGCAGAGCGGAAAGTTGGCGGTGGCGCGGTAGACGTTGATCAACAGGACGTTGCCGAGCCCGCTGGCGCCGAGCGATCGGGTGGTCTCGGTCATGTGATCGAGCCCCACCGAGCTGGTCGCGGTCGGGAACACCAGGTCCCGGCACGCCGCCGCCGCGCCGACCAGGTAGTCCGCCACCGCGTGCTCCGCCTCGAGCAACTTGACCCGCTTGAGCCCGCCGGGCTGTTCGGCCAAGCGCGTCGCGACGGTCTCGATCCACTTGGTCGAGGGAGTGATCGGGAAGCCCGCGAACAGGACGCAGCGCCACATCTGGAGGGTCGCCAGCGCCGCCGCGGTGTTTCCGTCGGCGGTGATGGTCTCACGGTCGACGGTGAGCGCCCGGTGGGCGGCCCGCACGCGTGCGAGATCGATCACGCTGTCGTAGCGCGCTCCTGCCGGGGTGTCCCGGTGGGGGATGCAGCGGCGGATGGTCTCAGACGGGATGCTCATCGAGAGCCTTCGCCTCCTTCCAGGGTTCCTCGTAGGCCCCTTCCAGGAACAAATGCTCGGGGCACACGGCGATGCACTCGCCGCACAGTTTGCAGAAGTTGCCGACGACGACGCCGGTGACCATCAGGCCACGCTCCGGATCCGGGCGGAAGCGGATGATGCCCTCGGGGCAGTTGGTGATGCAGTGGGCGCACCCCGTGCACGCCCCCGACGCATCCTCGAACCGCAGCCGGAACCCACTGCGCGCGTAGCTGGCCGTGCGATGATGGCGCGACAGGCGCAGCGGAGTCTGGGCGCCCACCGGCAGCTCGCCGTAGCCGCGGAACGGTGCAGCGGCATGGTCGCCCGGATGGGCCTCGTCGAACACGCCCGAGCGGATCGCCTCGACGCTCGCCCGCAGCGCGTCGCTGTTGCGGGCCAGTAGTGGTGCCGGGATGCGTCGCTTGCGCAGCGTCTCGAGGAACGAATCGCGGACCTCGGTGAGAGTGAGTCCGCCGATCGCGGTGGCCACCGCCACGTACACCGAGACGTTGCCGATCGCGTGCTTGAGGTGGCGCGCGCCGATGTCGTCGCCGGGGACCGTGAACACCCGGCCCGAAAGCCGGTAGTGGCGCGCGCACTCCTCGGGGCTGTGACGCGTGTTGAGCACGAAGGTGCCGCCCCGCGGGACTCCTTCGGCGAAATCGGCCGAGCGCGTCGCCGCCTCGTCCATGAGCACCGCGACGATCGGCCGAGTGACCTCGCAGGCCATGGTGATTGGCTGACGGCTGACGCGCAGGAAGGAGCGGATGTTGGCACCGCGCCGCGCCGAGCCGAAGAATGGCCATTCCTGCACGTGCAGCCCACGATCGGAAAGCAGCAGGGCGGCCAGGCCCTGGAAGGCGAGCACCAGCCCGCCGCCGGCCTTGCCTTCACCCCGCAGCTCCAGGACGCCACCCCGCAGCCGTTCCTGCGGATACAACACGTGCAGATGTCGCTTCATTTCTTCCGCCACAGGATGGCGTGTCCCGGACACTCTGACATGACCTTCTGCAGAAGTGGCAGGAGGGATCCGTCCAGATTCCCGTTGTAAACCTCGGCTACCTTCTCGTCCTCCACGTTGCGGAAGGCCATGGGCATGGCCTTGATGCAGTCGCCACACTCGGTACAAAGGTCGGGTTCGACATAGAACTCAGGCACTTGCGCCATGGACGCCCCTCCGGGTTCGGGGGTGGACCCAGCCGTTCGCGCCCCTCCTCCGTGCATGAATCATGCAGAAGCGTGGCCGGAGCCCTGAGACGCGGGCGCTCGACCGTCCGGCGCCCGCCCCGAGGCGAGGTGTCGTTCATGCCCGCACCCGATCCGAGACACCGTCTGCTCCCGGCCACGCGGTCGCTCGATGGTATGAGCCGCCGGAGGTTCCTGGCCGGGCTGGGAGTGCTCGCCGGCGCCAGTGCCCTCGTCCCATGGTTGCGCCGCGTGGGGCTCGAGGAGACGGGGACCGTCGAGGTGCTGCGGCCCGGGCTCGGGACCTGGATTCGCGTGGTCGCCCGCGACGGCGACCGCCGGCGCGCCGAGCGCGCCGTGGAGGCGGCGTTCGCAGCGATCCGCGAGGTGGACCGCCAGATGAGCGTGCATCGCGCGGACAGCCAACTCAGCCGGGTGAATCGGGCGGCGGGGCGCGGCGCCGTGGCGGTGGACCGGGAAGTGATCGAGGTGGTGAGCCTGGCGCGCGCGGCCGCCGAGCGCTCGGGCGGCCTCTACGATCCGACCGTGCTGCCCCTGATGCGCCTGTACGGCTTCTACGGCCAGGGCGAGACGCCCTACCCGAGCGACCGGGCGATCGCCCGCACGCTCGCGACGGTGGACTGGCGCCAAGTCGCCTTGGATCCCGCCCGCCGCACGCTGGGGCTCGAGCATGCCGGGGCGGGCCTCGACCTGGGTTCGATCGGCAAGGGCTGGGCGCTGGACCGCGCGGTCGACGCGCTTCGCCGCCTCGGCGTTCGCTCCGCGCTGGTGGACGTGGGCGGCAACTCCTACGGGCTCGGCACCCCCGAGCCAGGGCTCCCCGGCTGGTCGGTGGGCGTGCTCCATCCGGTCACCAAGCAGGTGGATCGAGTCTTCACCCTGCGCGACGCCGCGGTCGCGACCAGCGGGAACTACGAGCAGTTCCGGATCCTGAGCGGATTGAGGGTCGGCCACCTGTTCGACGCACGCCGGGGGCGGCCCGCCGACGGCCATCTGAGCGCCAGCGTGCTGGCCCAAAGTGGCGTGGAATCCGACGTCATGAGCACGGTCTCGTTCCTGCTCGGCCCGTCGGCCTTCCGGGGCTGGCCGGGAGCGCTCGGCGTCCATTTCATCGGGTGAGCGATGGCGATCGTCGACCTGAGGACCTTCGGACGCGGCGGCATCCATCCCGATCCTCACAAGCACGCCACCTCGTGGCGCCCGATCGATACCCTGCCCACCCCGCGCGAAGTGCGGCTGCCGCTGATCCAGCACCTGGGGGAGCCCGCGACCCCGCTGGTCAAGAAGGGCGACCTGGTGCGGCGGGGGCAGAAGATCGCGGACGGCGGCGAGACCGGCGTGCCGCTCCACGCCACGATCTCGGGCAAGGTGAAGCCGATCGACAAGGTGCCCCATCCGACCCACGTGCTCTCGACGGCGATCGTGATCGTAAGCGGCGACGGCGAGGCAGCGGACGAGATCGAACCGCTGGAGGACCCGGAATGGCGTGATTGCGGAGCCGAGGAAGCACTGGCCCGCATCCGCGAGGCCGGCATCGTCGGCCTCGGTGGCGCCGCCTTCCCCACCTTCCGCAAGCTCCGGCCGCCGCCCGGCTCGGACCTCGACATGCTGATCATCAACGGTGCCGAGTGCGAGCCCTATCTGACCTCCGACTTCCGCCTCATGCTGAGTCACCCCCGCGAGGTCGTCGAGGGAGCGCTCGTCATGGCGCGCATTCTCGGCGTCCAGCGCGTCCTGATCGGACTCGAGGCCGACAAGCGGGAGGCGCAAGAAGGGCTCGAGATGGAGGCCGCCACCGTCCCCGCCGGTCACGTGCCGGTTCGGGTGGTGCCGTGCCGCGTGCGCTATCCACAGGGCGCCGAGCGCCAGCTCGTGACCGCGCTCACCCGCCGGGTCGTTCCGCCGCGGGCACTGCCGTCGGCGGTCGGGGTCCTGGTCCAGAACGTCGCCACCGCGGTGGCGGTCTACGAGGCGGTGCGCTTCCGACGCCCGCTGCTCGACCGGGTGCTGACCGTGAGCGGGCCCGGAGTTCTGGTGCCCCACAACCTCAAGGTCCCGATCGGCACCGTGCTCAGCGAGGTGATCGCCCACTGCGGCGGCATGAGCGCCGACACCACGCGCGTGATCGCCGGCGGGCCGATGATGGGACGCGCCCTGCCGCGTCTCGACGTGCCGGTGATCAAGGGAATGAACGGGCTGCTGCTGCTGACCGGGCCCGGGCCCTTGGAGCGCGGCTTCGGCCCCTGCATCCGGTGCGGCCGTTGCCTCGAGGCCTGTCCGCTCGGCCTCGAGCCCAACCAGGTGTCGGTGCGGGTCGAGGCGGGTCGGCCGACCGACACCGAGCGCTTCGGAGCGCTGGACTGTTACGAGTGCGGCTGCTGCTCGTACGTCTGCCCGGCCGAGCGACCGCTGGTTCAGTTCATGCAGGTCGCCAAGTCCTCGCTGCGCCGGGCGGCGGTGGTGCGGGGGCCTTCGTGACCGCTCCTCGC
>DASXTP010000010.1:0-12869 GCA_036505355.1 Candidatus Eiseniibacteriota bacterium
TGGACGAGTCCTTCAGGGCAAAGATGATCGTCTCCGAGGAGGACCTCGATTCCGAACTTCCCGGCACGCAGAACGTCTGGATCGAAAAAGTGGGGTGCGGGAGCGCGATCGTCAATTTCAGGTAGCGGCACGACCTCACGGTCGCGCCTGTCGGTTCAGATAGCCTGCCGCAGGATGGAGGTTTCGATGCGAAGACTTCAGGTGGCCTTTAGTCGGGGCATAGGGACATTCGTTCTTGTCGTGGTGGCCATCCTCGGGCTCTCCTCGACCGTCACCTCGCGGCCCGCCTCGGCCGCTTGGCCCGAGTTCGGCCGCGCGATCACCACCGCCCCGAACAACCAGGACGACTCGCATGCCGCACCGGACGGCGCCGGTGGAGCGATCGTCGTTTGGGTGGACGCTGGGTCGGGCGTCGTCGACCTCTTCGCGCAGCATGTCCTGGCTTCGGGCGAACTGGACAGTGCCTGGCCGATCAATGGCCGGGCCCTGCTGACCGATCCCACCGCGCTGGCGGTGCCGAGTCAGACCGCTCCCGGCATCGTCTTGGATGGCGCCGGGGGCGCCATCGTCGCGTGGGTGGACGGCCGCACCAGCAGCGTCAGCGGGGCCGACGTCTACGCCCAGCACGTGCTCGCGTCCGGACTGGTCGACGCCCGCTGGCCCGCCAATGGCGCGGCGCTCTGCACCGCCACCGGCAACCAGACCGATCTCGCCATCGTCTCGGACGGCGCAGGCGGGGCGATCGTCACCTGGATGGACGCGCGCGGCAGCGACACCGAGGGCGGCGACATCTTCGCTCAGCACGTGCTCGCCTCCGGCGTCGTGGACCCCGACTGGAAAACCAACGGCGCTGCCGTGTGCACGGCGCCGGGGCGTCAGGTCTTTCCCGAGCTCGACACCGACGGCGCGGGCGGCGCCATCGTCACGTGGTCCGACCCTCGCAGCAGCGTCACCGGCTTCGATATCTACGCCCAGCACGTGTTGAGCTCGGGCGTGATGGACCTGGCGTGGCCGGATGACGGCCGCGCGCTGTGCACCGCTACGGGTGGGCAGATCCAGTCGACCATTGTTTCGGATGGCGGGGCACCCGCCGCCGGCGGGTCCGGGGCGATCGTCTCCTGGAGCGACGCCCGCGACGGCACGGCCCACATCTTCGCGCACCACGTCCTGGCCTCGGGCGCGCTGGATCGCGCCTGGCCGGTCGACGGTCTTGCGGTGTGCACCGCTCCGATCGAGCAGCAGCACGCGATCATGGTTTCGGATGACGCGGGGGGAGCGATCGTGTCGTGGGAGGATCAGCGCAGCGGCATTCACAACATCTTCGCCCAGCATGTGCTGGTCTCTGGCGCCGTGGACGCCCGCTGGCCGGTGAACGGCAGGGCGCTCAGCACCCGGCCCACGGAGCAGACGGGCGCCACCATGGTCGAGGACGGTGCCGGCGGGGCGATCGTTGCCTGGCAGGACGGCTCTGTCGACATCTTCGCCCAGCACGTGCTGGCTTCGGGTGCCCTCGACCCCGTCTTCCCGGTCGACGGGAGGCCGGTGTGCGACCTCCCCGGCGCCCAAAACGGCCCGAGCATGGTCGCCGCCGGACCGGCGGACGCGATCATCGCCTGGACCGATCTGCGCTCGGGTCTCACGTCGGACATCTTTGCGCTGGAGCTGCAGGCGGCGGAAACCACCGACGTCGATGGGCCTCCACCCGCGCGCGAGGTCACGTTCGCGCGCCCGAGCCCCAATCCGGCGGTGGCGGGGGTCACGCTGCGTTTCGCCCTGCCGCGCGAGACCGCCATGAGGCTGGCCATCTACGACGTCGGCGGGCGCCAGGTGCGCCTGCTCGTTTTGGGAGCGCAGCCCGCCGGCGGGCACGCGCTCGCCTGGGACCTGCGCGACGAGAGCGGGCAGCCCATCGGCACCGGGATCTACTTCGCGCGCCTCGAGGCCGAGGGACACGTCCTCGCACGGAAAGTCGCAAAGCTGAACTGAACGAACGTTCGCGCCGCCGCGACAGGGCACAATCGGAACGCGCAGCGGACGGCAGGATCGCTCGGATCCAGCCCATCGGCCAGAGGAGGAACCCAGCGTGAGTCACATCGACCAGCAGACCCTCGATCAGAACCGGCACGTCATCCCGACGGATGCACTCCACGGCCTTCACCTGAGCGGCACCACGTGCCTACCCGGCGAGCCAGACTACGAAGAAGCCCGCACGATCTGGAATGCGATGGTCGACCGCAGACCCGCCGCGATCGTGCGTGCCGTCGAGACGGCCGACGTAATGCAGGCGGTCGCATTCGCGCGCGAGCACGGCCTGCGGCTGGCGGTACGCGGCGGCGGGCACAACATCGCGGGCCACGCGGTGTGCGACGGCGGCTTGATGCTCGACTTGTCGCTGATGAAGGCGGTGCGCGTGGATCCCACGACCGCTACGGCCCGCATCGGGCCGGGCGCGACCCTGGGCGAGTTCGACCGCGAGGCACAGGCGTTCTGCCTCGCCACGCCGCTGGGAATCAACTCCACCACCGGGGTCGCCGGCCTCACCCTGGGCGGCGGTTTCGGGTGGATCAGCCGCAAGCACGGGCTCACCGTGGACAACCTGCTCTCCGTGGACGTGGTGACTCCCGACGGCACCCTCCGGCATGCGAGCGAACAGGAGAACGTCGACCTCTTCTGGGCGGTGCGGGGCGGCGGCGGGAACTTCGGCGTCGTGACGTCGTTCGAGTATCGGCTCCATCCGGTGGGGCCCGAGGTCATCGCGGGCCTGATCGTTCACCCGTTCGAGCAGGCCAAGGGTCTGCTCGAGGACTACCGCATCTTCGCCGCCTCGGCCCCCGACGAGGTCACTGCGTGGGTTGTGCTGCGAAAGGCCCCGCCGCTTCCTTTCCTGCCGGCCGAAGTCCACGGCAAGGAGGTTCTGGTCTTCGCAGTATGCGCGATCGGGGACAAGCAAAAGGCCGAGGAGGCGATCGCGCCGCTTCGCGCAATGGGCAGGCCGATCGCCGACGTGGTCGGGCGGAGCCCGTTCGTCGGCTGGCAGAAAGCGTTCGATCCGCTCCTCACTGCAGGCGCGCGGAACTATTGGAAGTCCCACAGCTTCATGGATCTCGACGACGGGTTCATTTCGGTGCTGCTCGACGCCGTGGGCCGGCTGCCGGGTACGGAGTCCGAGATCTTCATCGCCCATCTGGGTGGAGCGATTCATCGAATCCCGGCCGACGCCACCGCGTATCCGCACCGGGACGTGAACTTCATCATGAACCTCCACACACGGTGGAGAGAGTCGGCTCAGGACTCGGAATGCATCGCTCGGACGCGGCAGCTCTTCGATGCCACCGCCCCTTTCGCCACCGGCGCCGTGTACGTGAACTTCATGCCCGATGACGAGACACAGCGGGTGCAACAAGGCGCCTACGGCACGAACTACGAACGGCTCGCGCAACTGAAGAAGCAATACGACCCGACCAATCTGCTGCGGATGAACCAGAACATCGAGCCGGCGGCCTGATCATGAACCGCCGCACGCAACGCGCTCCCGTCGCAGTCAACAACCGGAGGGATTTCACATGAAACGCTGTACATCTGTTCTCGTCATTACCGCGTCCGCTGTCCTCGCAGGTTTCGCGCTTCTCGGCTGCTCGAAGAGCTCGAGTCCGACCAATCCCTTGGGCGGCGGGACGAATGGTTCGGGCTCTGGCTCCGCCAACGGTTCGTTCGATTCTGGCACGCTGGACGCGCCCGCGCTCTTCACTCACGCCTTCTCGACCGCGGGCACCTTCGGCTACCATTGCATTTTTCATCGCAGCATGGGCATGACCGGCAGCGTGACGGTCGCAACCGGCGCCGCGGACTCCGCGGTCGTCAACGCGAGCGGCACATCGTTCACGCCACCGACCGTGAGCATCAAGCCGGGCGGTTTCGTGCGTTGGAACGTGAGGGACGGCAGGCATACGGTCACCAGCGACTGACGGAATACCGTCTCATGCTCGAGTAGGGCAGGGAGAGATCCGTCCATGGACATTCTCCGCGCGATTGGAAACACCTCCATGGTTCGACTTCGCAGGGTCGTGCCTCCCAACTGTGCGGACGTCTTGGTGAAGCTCGAGTGGGAGAATCCCACCGGCAGCGTCAAGGACCGGATGGCGCACGCCGTGATCTCGCGAGCCGAGGAGGACGGCCGGCTGAAGCCTGGAGACACTGTCGTCGAGTACACCGGAGGAAGCACGGGAACGTCGCTTGCCCTGGTCTGCGCCGCCAAGGGCTACCGCCTGCGGATCGTCAGTTCCGATGCGTTCAGCCAAGAGAAGCTGGATCACATGGCGGCTCTGGGTGCGGAGCTGACTCTGGTCCCCAGTGAGGGAGGCCTCACCACAAAGAAGCTGATCCTGGACATGATCGAAACCGCTCGCACGTTGAGCCAAGAACCTCATACGTACTGGACGGATCAGCTCAACAACCGCGACAGCATCGCAGGCTACTACTGGCTGGGCGAGGAGATTTGGAGTCAAACCAACGGAGAGGTCGGCGCCTTCGTGCACTGTGCGGGTACGGCCGCTTTTTCGCGTGGGGTCGCCACCGTGTTGAAGCGATACCAGCCAAGTGTTCGGGTCGTCGTCGTGGAACCCGCGGAGTCATCGGTGTTGCGGGGAGGGTCGGCAGGGCCCCACCGGATCGAAGGCGTCGGGATCGGTTTCACCCCTCCGCTATGGGACCCGAGCCTGGTGGACGACATCCTGCCCGTCGAAACGGACGAGGCCAAGGACATGGCAAGGCGCCTGGCGCGGGAGGAGGCCCTCTTCGCGGGGACGTCTTCCGGGGCCAACGTGGTCGCAGCGATTCGCATCGCCGAGCAGCTCGGACCCGGTGCCAAGGTGGTCACGCTATTGGCGGATTCCGGTCTCAAGTACTTGAGCACCGATGTGTACCGAAAGGGATGAGGCACTGACCCGCGCCACGTCCCGTGCCCTCAGGCGCGAGCCGTATCCCCCCTCCCCCGCCTGAGCGTCCACGCCGCGGCAAGGACCAGCAGGCCGATCACGATCCCCGACACCACGCCGACGATCGGTCCGACACAGGCCATCAGCAGGCGCGGCGAGACGGGCATCGGCGTGGACTTCATCATCGCGGCTTCGCTCGGGTGATGGGCGAGGTAGGTCTCGAACCACAGGACGTGCACGGCCGTCACCCACACGCTGTTGGCCACTCCGAGCACGAGCCCGTGGAGAAAGGGCTTGCTGGGTGCGTGCCTGGCGATGAGATACGCGCAGAGCACGAGGATCGGCAGCCACAGCAGCGGCTCGACATTCGACGGCACGACGGACACGGTGGCGACTGCCATGGCCAGCCCGAAGAGTGATAGCTGAACGATCAGTTTCCAGCTCATCGACGGCCTCCTTCCTGGGTCGCTGCCGGCGGCAAGGGCTGCCCGCGGTCAGGAACTCTACATTTCAACCACTTAGCCGTGCCGCTAAAAGAGGAATGGCCCGCGAACCTGGAAGAAGTGGGATCGCAGACGCTGCAGATCGGGGCGAGCCTCCGCGCCGAATGCGGGGGCGTGAGCCGCCAACGCGACGACGCAGACGAGAGCGGCTCGAATCGCCGGCGCCACGAACGAGCCTAGCGCCCCGAAAGCAGGCCGCTCGCTGCGAAGCTCATTCCGAAGGTCAATTGCGCTGATCCCACCTTGAGCTCCCTCGGCAGCGTCGACAGGGTGGCCGCGCCAATCCGATCTCCGGCCTGCACTGGCTTGTAGGTGACCGAGCCGAACCGCAGGTACTGATAACCTCCTCCCAGGAACACCCGGTAGCCCGAGGTTACCGTGTACATCACCATCAGGAGCGCCTCCGGCGCCAGCGTACGCTCGGTGGACAAGGTGACGGCGAGCGTGTCGGCGCGGAGCGCGATGCCCGAGAGCCGCACGATCGTGCCACCGGCTCCCGCGTACCACTGAAAGCGACGCGGCGCCAGCGGGAGTGGGTACGGGCCGAGCACGGACGCCACGAACGCGCCGCCCACGGGAATCGGGTCTTGGAACGCGGGCAGTCCGAACCGGTAGAACGCCGAGTGCTGGTAGCCGACCAACAGCGTCACCTTGCCCCCTCCCAAGTGCCTGGTTTCGACCCGCAGCCCGCGTGTGGAGCGCACGCGCCGGTGGAGCTGGCCCGCTGAGCCCTTCGAGCCATCGCTCAGCGTGGTGTCCGAGGAATCGTTCACCGTCTGGCTGAAGGTGACGAGGGTGTCGCCGCGACCGCCGAAGGGCCCGTAGAAGGCGGCGAAACTGCTCCTCCAGATCGGCCGCGCGTCCCGCGCGAGGTCGCCACCGCTGGTGGTAGAAAACCCGACCGATCCCCACACCGCGGCGCCGCTCAAGTTGCGAAAGGCGGGCGACAGTACGTCCAGCTGGGCGGAGGCGGGCTGTGCGGCCAGTAAAGCGAGAAGGAGCGGCCAGGAAGGCAGCCGGTTGCTCGGATGAGGACGTCGCGAGAGTGGGCGACCGGTGACAACGACGACTGTCGGGATGGCGGCCTCCCTCCGCAACACTCGCGATTCCTGCCCTGGAGAAACGTGAACCGCAATCTCCGGCGCCAGCCCGAGCGGGTCAGCTGGAGCCTACCTCCGGCTTCACTCGGTAGGCTACGCCTGATTCAGTCGAGTGCGGCTCGTTGCCGTCAGTGTTTCGAGGCTCGCGCCCGGGTGAGCCGGGCCGCCGCCTCCCACCTGACCTGCGCCGCCACCCAGAACGGCGACAGCTCGACGCCGGGGTTGAGGGCCAGGCCCGAGGTCGCGCGCGCACGCAGCGCTTCGTCGAGGCGCTGGTCCAGCCCGTAAATGTCGTCGCGGAAGTGCAGGAGCCCTGCCGAGTCCGCCCAGGCCGTCCAGTAGAGAAAATGCACCGGCACCGCCCGGGGCAGCCGCACCCGCTTCCACGCCCCGGTCGCCACCAGGCTGTCGAGACCCGCGCTGTCGCCGGGTGCGGCCTCGAGCAGCGAGTCGGCGAGCTCGATGGCGTGCTCCACGCGCACGCAGCCGTGGCTGTAGTCGCGCACCGCGACGCTGAACCGGCTGCGCAGGGGGGAATCGTGGAGGTAGACGTCGTACTCGTTCGGGCACATGAGCTTGATGCGGCCGAGCGGGTTGTCGGGGCCGGCGTCTTGCACCACCAGATAGGGGAAGGAATCCGAGGCTACGTCCTTCCACGGCACTTTACCGGGGTCCACCGTATCGGGCTTGGCGTCGGCGATCGAGATCACGCGCATGTGATTGACCTCGAGGAAGTCGCGCTTGCGCTTGAGCGCTGGCGCGATCTCCTTCTGGACCACGCTCGGCGGCAGCCTCCAAGGCGGGTTCAGCTCGAGGTAGGTGATCCGGTCGCTGAAGACCGGGGTCGGGCTCCGGCGTCGCCCGACCACGACGCGCATGGCGCGGGTGACCCGCCCGTCGCGGACCAGCTCCAGACGGTAAGCGGGGATGTTGATCTCGACGTGGCGCCCGCCGAGGCTGTCGGGGAGCCAGCGCCAGCGCTCGAGGTTGAGCTCCATCTGGCGAATGCGCGCGCCGATCGGGACGTTGAGCGCCGCGCGGGTCGCCTCCCCCAGCACGCCGCTGCGCGGAATGCCGAGCCGGGTCTGTAGATCCCCGACGGCCAACTCGAGCCGCCGATCGAACACCGTGTCCACCGGCCCGGGACGAAACTCCCCGGTCGACGCCAGCCGGCGCACCAGGGCCGCGACGCGCGGGCCGCGTGAGCCGATCGACAGCGGAAGCCCCGGAGGGATCGGGTCCCACCCGCCCTGGGCGTCGATCCCGCGGTACCGGACCAGGGCTTCGCGAAGACGCCGATAGCCGTCGTGCTTCGGCTCCAGGTCGGCGAAGAGCTCCGAGGGATCCCGCCCGAGCGACCTCCTCAGCGCCTCTAGATCGCCGGCGGAAAGGGAGTCGCGCCCCCAATCGGCATCGAGCACGCGATGCGGCACGCGGCCGTCCCGGAGGTGCCCCGCGGCCCGCAAATAGGCGTAGGTCGCGAGCACGTCGAAGCGGACCAGCGTTCGGTGCCGAAGGAGCAGGGCTGGCGGGTTGTTACGACGGGACTGCAACGAGAGTCGGGTGAGGCGCTCGAGGTCGTAATCCCGCGGATCGAGCCCCGCCTCCTCGGTGTGCTGGAGCGCGTCGAGCAACTGGTCGGCCTGGTGCCGGAGCCGCCGCCCATGGATCCAGATCGGCCGGTAACGCCGATCGGCGTAGAATTCCGTGAGTTGGCTCCAGGTCTTGGCGATCGCAGTCGTATCGCTCAGGGCGAGTCCATCGCCCCTGGCAGCGACGATGGCCTTGATCTCGTCCTGGACCCGGGGCGGACGGGGCTCCCCGGGCTCCGGTCTCCTGGAGAGCGAGCAGCCCGAGATCCACGCCGCGACGCCGACGCCCAAGGCAAGCGCCACGGCCTCCCGGAATCTCGGCACCGCACCACAGCCCATTCGCGGGCCGGGCGGGCGGAATCGGCCTACCACCTCTCGTCGGCGGTCGGCCCGTAGATCGAAGGCAGGGGGACGCCGACCAGGCGCAGGTACACGCTCAACTGTCCACGGTGATGGATCAGGTGATTGATGTTCTGGCGCACCACCGCCCCTCGGGCCATCGTGAAGAACACCCGATCGCCTTGCTTGAGCGACCACGGCACGCCAAAGTCTAGGTCCTTGGCCGCGACCAACGAGGCCCGCGCTTCCTCGACATGGCGATCGAACTCGGCGAGCAGCGTGTCGGTGGTCTCGTAGCTGTACGCCGGGGCGCTGCGGAGATCGAGTGCCGTGTCCCGCATGGCCAGCGTGTTCCAGCCCGGCATCCGGGCCACGAGCTGAGCCAGGTGCCCCATCGGAAACGACTTTTCATGGGGCTTCCAGGCGGCTTTGTCGCTGGGCACCCGCTCGAGCAGCCGCCGCGTGGTGGCCATCTCCTGGTCGAATTCGGCGACGAACGTTTCGGCAAGACTCATCGGATTCCCCTCCAAGGCGCCCGGACCTCGAAAGGCGGCGCGCCCGCTGGCATGCTGAGTTGGAACTGTCGGCGATTCGCCGCGACCCTATCAGAGGAGCGCGCGCCCGGGTAGGCGGCCGTGGATCTCCCGGACCGTGCCTGTTAGGAATCGGCAGGCCGGCCCCAGGATTCCAGTCGGGTGACCAGGCGCGCCGGCGCCCGCTTCACTTCATCGGGGAGAGTCTCACCGCAGTTTGAACCGGAAGGGCACCGCCACCCAGACCGACACGGTATGGCCGTTCACGAGGGCCGGCTCGAACGTCCACTCCCGCGCCGCGTCCAGAGCGGCCTGATCGAGGATCGGGACGTGGGTCTTCGGATGGAGCTGGACGTCGGCCACGCGACCGTTGCGGTCCACCAGCACGTGCACCACGACCAGGCCTTCCACCTGGGCCTGCATCGCCAGGTCCGAGTACCGCGGCACCACGCGGTGGATCGGCTCCGGCAGCTTGTCGACGATCGCCGGAGTTCCCGGCTGGTTCACGACCTCGTCGACCGTCTGGCTCACGATCGGCAGGCTTCCTCCCACAACACCCGTTGGAGGAGCAGCGGACCCCATCTCCTGCTGGTTCTCGATTGTGCGCTCGGCCGGCGCCTCGATTGCGGGGACCGGGACCGGTGTCGCGGCCACGGCCGAGGTAGAGCTCGCGGGGCGTGCCGGCTCGACCGGGGGCGGCGGCTCGACCAGCGTCGCGGCCGGAGGCGGTGGCAGCAGCTCGATCGGAATCGAAACTGCCCGGCGACCGATAGCCGCCGGATGGATCATCAGGGTCAGCGACCAAGCCAACGCGAAGGCGAGGCTGCCGAGCGTGGAGCTCGCGGCCAAGGCGCGAGCCATGCTGGCCCGGGCCGAGCCGCGCAGCTCGGAAGCCCCGTAGGGCAAAAACTCTGTGGAGGGTATCGCGGTCACGAGCGCTTCCCGATCCCGGTCGGTACACAGTCCCGGTCGGTGCGTCGCCGCGGTCAGCGGTAGGGAGGTCGGAGATCAGTATGAGGACCCTCGCCGCTACTGTCCATGATTCCTTCGGCTCCGCCAGGGCGGTATCCGGGTCCCTCTCAAGGCGCCTCGTAGACCACGTGACCACCCACCACCGTCTTGAGCGCGCGGGTCTTGAGCAGCTCCTCAGGCGATCCGGCGAACGGATCCCGGTCCAACACCACGAAATCGGCGAGCTTGCCGGGTTCGAGCGAGCCCAAGTCGCGTTCTCGGAACGCCGCGTACGCACCCCATAAGGTGAAGCTCAGCAGCGCCTCATCGGGGCTGAGCCGCTCCTCGGGGTACCAGCCGCCCGCCGGGAGCTTTCCGTCCAGGTCCCGGCGCGTGATCGAAGCGTAGAGCCCGAGCTTCGGGTCTTCGCTCTCGACCGGAAAGTCGCTGCCGTTCGCGAAGCGCACGCCGGCCTCGAGGAACTGCCGCCAGGCGTAGCCCCAGCGGATGCGGCGCGGCCCGAGCCGCTCTTCCGCCCACGGCCCGTCCGAGGTGGCGTGGGTCGCCTGCATCGAGGCGATCACCCCGAGGCGGGCGAATCGAAGGATGTCTTCGGGCCGGACTACCTGCGCGTGCTCGATCGCCCAGCGCAGCTCGGCATGCGGCCGGCCCTCGAATGCCTGCTCGAAGGCGTCCAGGGTTCGGGTATTCGCCAGGTCACCGATGGCGTGAACCCGCACCTGGAGTCCGCGGGCGCGGGCGCGGATCGCGACCTTCGCCAGGCTGTCCACCGTCCAGCGCTCGAGCCCGGTGTGACCCGGTCGGTCGCTGTACGGTTCGCTCAGCAGCGCGCCGCGCGAGCCCAAGGCACCGTCGTAGACCACCTTCAACGCCCGCAGCGTGAACCGGTCACCGTTCTCCGGACCCCGCTCGAGCAGCTCCTCGGCCAGCGGATCGCCGGCGTAGGCCATCGAGTAGACGCGGATCGGCAGCTCGTTCCTCTCGAGCAGGGCCTGGTAGGCCGCCCGGGTCTCGCGGCCGATCCCGGCATCCCCCACCATCGTCAGGCCCACCTTGGCGCAGGCGCGCATCGCTTCCTGCAGTCGGTGCTGTCGCTCCTCGGCGCTCGGCGACGCGAAGGCCTGCTCCACCAAGTCGGAGGCATTGTCGATCAGAACGCCGGTCGGTGCCCCGGTCGAATCGCGCTCGATCAGCCCCCCCGGCGGATCGGGAGTGTCCTTGGTGATCCGCGCCAGCTCCAGGGCGCGACGGTTGACGAGCAAGGCGTGCCCGTCGACGCGGTCGAGCGCCACCGGATGATCGGGAACGGCGCGCGAGAGTGGCTCGTGGTGCGGCATGGCCTCGACCGGCCAATCGTTCTGGTCCCAACCGCGCCCCTTGACCCACTGACCCGGAGGCGTCTGCCGGCTGCGCTCCACGACCCGAGCAATCACTTCGTCGTAGCTCCGGGTGCCCACCAGGTCGACGTTCGCAAGCCGCTCGCCCAAGCCCGAGAGGTGGCCATGCGAGTCGATCAGCCCCGGCAGCACCGTAAGTCCGCGGAGGTCCCAGACCACCGTGGCCGGGCCGATCCGCTTCTCGATCTCCCGGTCGGTGCCCACGCCGAGGATGTGTCCGTCGTGCACCGCCATGGCCTGGGCGCGGGGATGGATGTGGTTTGCTGTCCGAATGGTCGCGTGCAGGACGACGAGGTCCGGCGATGGCCCGGTCGGGGCGTGGCCCGTCGGCAGCGTCGATGCCGCCAGCCACCCGATCATTGCCGCGAGCACCATGGGCTACCTCTCCTCATCAGAACGACTCCTATGCCGGGGCAGCCGGAGGCGCCGGCTTGGACAGGAACTCCTCGATCAGCGACTGGATCACCGCCGCCCCCGGAAGGGCCAGCACCACACCCGGCGGCCCCAGCAGCTCGGCTCCGGCCAGCACGCTCACCGTGACGACGAACGGATGCATCTTGAGGTGCCGGCCCATGACCCGCGGGGTGACGAAGGTGCCGATCAGGAAGTTGATCAGCGCATAGGCCCCGATCCCGAGCATGGCGTGCCACAGGCTCACCCCGTAGCCGGTGAGCACGATGGCGACGGCGGCGGTCGCGAAGCCGAGGAACGGGATGACTTCGGCCGCCCCGACCAGCGCGCCGAGCAGGAACGCGTTGGGCAATCCGAGGGCCGCCAGGGCCAACCCGGTGACGGTCCCCATCACCAAGCACACCAACCCCTGACCGCGCACATAGCTCTTGAGCGCGCGGTCCATGGCGTCGCCGACCCCGACGACCCGCCGGTGCCACGCCTCGGGCATGAAGCGGAGCACGCTCGATCTCACCGCCTCGCGCTCGGCGAGCAGGTAGAAGGTGAGCACCGGCAACACCGCCAGCGAGAACACCTGGATCAGCCCGCCGAAGGCCCGGCCGAGCCAGTTGAGCAGCAGCCCTCCGGCCTGGGGAGCGAGCGAGCTGGCCTGGGCGCGGAGGCCGTCGACCACCGGATCCACGTAGGCGCTGAGTCCCTGGGCGGCGGCCCAGGCGCGCGCGGCCCCGGCCAGCGACTGGAGGTTGCCGGGGAGACGCTGCAGGAAGCCGGTGAACTCCGCGGTGAGCCGCGGCACGCCGAAGGAGACCAACCACCCGGCGAGCGCCAACAACCCGAGGATTACGAGGCTCGAGGCGGCGCCGCGGGATACCCTGCGGCCGCGCGGCAGACGCAGGCGTCCGATCCCGCTCACCAGCGGATCGAGGGCATAGGCGAGCAGCATGCTGAAGGCGACCAGGACGACGATGCTTCGCAGCGCCCACAGCAGCGCCAGGATCGCCACCGCGGCCAGGCCGAGCCACAGCGGGCGTTGCGACTCGGACGGGTGCCCGCTCGGGGGGGCCGCGGCCATGGCTAGGACGCCTCCT
>DASXTP010000011.1:0-6921 GCA_036505355.1 Candidatus Eiseniibacteriota bacterium
GGGATCGAGGCTCGCCGCGGCCCGCATCCAGCGAATGGCCTCGGCCTCCTGCCCAGCCTTCCGTGCGGACAACGCATATCGATAGAAGAGCTGCGCCTCCTGGGGGAGGGCGGCCAAGTTTTCCTCCGTCTTGTAGGCGACCCAGGCTTCCGGGTTCCGAAGGTCTTGAGGCGGGCCGACGGGCTGCAAGGCAGGTGGCTCTGGGGCCAGCTTGGGCGCCGCCGAAGCCGGGACCGCGGCCGGGCCCAAGGCCACCAGGGTGAGCACCCACGCCGCCAACCGAGACCCGGATCGCCTGCTGGTACCCCGTCCCCTTCGGGACGGCCGCGGGCCACGATCAAACGCTGGGGAAGAGGTCGCGGAATGCCTCGAGTCCATTGGGGTCCAATCCCTTGACAGGCAAAGGGTGGGTCTCTAGCTTGCTCGGGTTCTGAGGACTTATCGGCCGGCGCGAAGCCGGCCTTGACGGCTGCCGCACAACCTTGCCGCCCCGGAACCGAGCGAAACGCGGCCCCCGCCCTCCGGGATGATCGCGATCCAGCCCGTGCTGCCGGATGGGCTTCGGAGTTCAAGTGAGTCGATCGCCCGAAACGATTGTGGTTCCATGGACTCGCATCGCAGAGGCCGCTTCCCACGTGGGCCGCGCCGTCGAGGTACGTGGCTGGCTCGTCCACCGGAGGTCCAGCGGCAAGGTGCAGTTCCTGGTGCTACGGGACGGCAGCGGCGTCCTGCAATGCGTCGCGGGTCGCAACGACCTGGCCCCCGAGCACTGGGACGCGTGTGAGCACCTCACCCAGGAGTCGGCGGTGGTGGTGCGAGGGATGCTCAAGAGCGACGCCCGCGCCCCCGGCGGCCTCGAAATGGGGCTTCAATCGATCGAAGTGGTTTCGATCGCCCAGGGGTACCCCATCACCCCGAAAGAGCACGGGACCGAGTTCCTGATGGATCAGCGACACTTGTGGCTGCGGTCGCCGCGACAGCAGGCGATCCTGCGCATCCGCGCCGAGGTGGTCCGCGCCTTCCGGGACTTCATGGACCACGAGGGTTTCCTGCTCGTGGACGCCCCGATCTTCACGCCCAGTGCCTGCGAGGGGACGACCACGCTGTTCGAGACCCAATACTTCGACCAGAAGGCGTTCCTGACCCAAAGCGGACAGCTCTACTCGGAGGCCGCGGCGATGGCGTTCGGCAAGGTCTTTTGCTTCGGCCCTACGTTCCGGGCCGAGAAGAGCAAGACGCGCCGGCACCTGATCGAATTCTGGATGATGGAGCCGGAGTGGGCGTTCGCGACCCTGGACGACATCATCGCGTTGGAGGAGCGGCTCCTGGTGTACACGGTCGGTCGCATTCTCGAGCAGCAAGCCCAAGATCTGCGCACCGTGGAGCGCGATACTTCCAAGCTCGAGCGCGTCCAGCCGCCGTTTGCGCGACTTCGCTACGACGAGGCGGTGGCGAGACTCCGGGCCAGCGGGCAGTCCTTCGAGTGGGGGGGCGACTTCGGTGGTACCGACGAGACCGTACTGTCCCAGCAGTTCGAGACTCCGGTCTTCGTGACCCACTACCCGTCCGCCGTCAAGGCGTTCTACATGGAGCCCGATCCGGCCGACGACCGAGTGTGCCTGTCCTGCGACTGTCTGGCGCCGGAGGGCTATGGGGAGATCATCGGCGGCGGTCAGCGCATGGCGTCGCTCGAGCTCCTGACCCGCCGGATCGACGAGCACGGCCTCCCGCAGGAGGCGTTCGAGTGGTACAAGGACCTGCGGCGCTACGGGTCGGTGCCCCACGCCGGCTTCGGGATCGGTGTCGAGCGGACCCTGGCCTGGCTCGCGGGCCTGGACCACGTGCGAGAGACCATCCCGTTTCCCCGCATGCTGTATCGGCTGCGCCCGTAGTCTCCGGCGGCCGTCGACCCGGCCGCCGTGATCCGGTCGAGCCGCCCGTCTCGGGCTCGCGCCCGGTCACCACCACCCGACCCGCTCCATGACCGCTTGCACGGTGCCGCTCCAGCCACGGGGGTGGAGCGCGCGCTCGACCTCGCGCATCCAAGTCTGGCGGGCGAGCAGTTCGTCGCGCGCCCCGGGTGGCAGATCCATGAACGCGGGGGAGGGGAGGATCCGGCCCGAGGGATCACGTTCGCGGAACGGCGTAGCCGCGGCCTCGAGCAGGATCCCGCGCTCGGCAGGGGTCACGACGCGACGCCCGCCAACTCGACACCCTTGCGATCCAGGCACTCGGCCATGCGCCTGCGTGCGCGAACGATGTGCTGGAGGAAGGTGTTGAGCTTGAGGCCCAGCTGCCGGGCCAGCTCCCGGTCCGGTTGCAAGGGTCCGTACTCGATTCGGCTCAGCAAGGCGACTCGCAGCCGGCTGGGAAGCGCTTCCAAGCATTCGTGGATGGCCCGCGCGAGTCCCGGGTCGGGCGCTGGCGCGGGCGCGACGGCGACCTCGGGATCGTTCTCCAGCGCCTCGAGCGGCACCGCCGAGACCGGCCTCGCTCGCCGCAGCTCCTCGAGCGCCACGTTGCGGGCCACGGCCAGGGCCAAGCGCAGCGAGGCGCTTTCGCCGTGCAATTCCTTGCCGGTTCGCGTCGCGATCAGCCACATGCGGAGCAGTGTCTCTTGGAGGACGACCTCGAGGTCGACCCATCGGCCGAAACGCCACAGGCTCGTACGGACAGGACGCTCGATGTGACCCGCCCACTCCGCGAACGCCGTGCGGTCGCCCCGTCGGACTCGCGTGAACAACGCGTCGGCCTCGGTCATGCGCGCGGTCCGGGGGTCTCCGGTTGGACGGTGAAGCCCACGTTGACCTGCCGCGCCGCCACCGCTCCTGCGGGGTGGAAGACCCATCGCACCTCGACCCAGTGCGCCCGCACCCATTCGGGGTGCTTCTCGATGCGCAGTGCCAGCCGCACCACCAGGCCCGCCGCGTGCGGCCCCCGCGGGCTGCTCTTCTCCGGCGCGAACTGAGCGACCAGCCAGGTCTTCCCGTCGAGCCAGTAGTTGACCTCCTCATCCGGGAGCAGGAATCCGCCGCAGGGGCTTTCGAACTCGATGCAGACTTCGTTCGCCTCGATCCGAAGGGCACGAGCGCCGGAAATCACGACGTCGCGGGGTGGAACCCCTGCGGCCCGGGTCCGGGGACGGACCTTGTGTGCAAGGATCCCCCGCTGCAGCTCTGCGAGCTTGTAGGAAATGCCTCCCATCGCTACTCGACGGATGCCTCGTAAGGGCGCGCTCGCGAACAAGGCTAGGCTCTGGTCGCCCATCAGCAGCCCGGTGCCCTCGGCGGAGACGTCGGCCGGCAACTCCACGGGCAGACGCTCGCGGCGGCGCGGGAGATTGGGGTCGACCGACGGCACCTCGGCGACCGCCACGAGACTCGTCATCCGGCTCGCGAGCCGGTGGCGGAGACCGGCCGCCTCGATGCGTGCGTCGATGTGCTGATTCTCGATGTCCTCACGCGACGCGCCAGCTTTCCGCAGCTCGAGGTCGGCAATGACCTCCCGGCCATAGAGCGCGCCGAGCGGAAGAGAGCTGAGACTCACAGCTCCTACGGCGGCAGCGGCTCTCTCCGCGCCGGCCGCACTGCGCGCAGGCAGCGCGATGCGCCACACCCAGGCATCCGCCGCGCCTGCCTGCCGTCCGCTCACGTCCACGCTCCCCCCCCGCGGCTCGAGTTCCAGGGCCACCACGAGCGGCTGGCCGGCCAGCACGTCGCGTGGGTGCTCGGGCGCGAACCCGCGCACTCCATCGCCGCGGATCGCGATCTCGGTCAGGACCGGCCGCGCCGTCGCCCGGCACAGTCGGCGGCCGGCCGCGGCCGCCGAGGGCTCGTCCAGGGCGAACACCTCCACGCCGCGCCCGGCGCGCGCCACCGCCCAAGTCAGCGCGCGGTTGGGGGCGGCGCCCACACCCACGGCGTGGACGCGAGCGTTCCGGGGCAGCCGGCGCAGGATCTCGCCCACCACCTGGGACTCGAACCCGATGTAGCCGTCGGTGACGAGCACCACCTGGCGCTGTGAATCTCCGCGGAGGGGCGTGAGAGCCTTGACGAGGGCGTCCGTCATCTCGGTGGCGCCTCCGGCCTCGACGGCCGCGACGCACTCGAGCGCCCCGCGCAGGCCGGCGGGGCTGGCCTCGACGAGGCCCCGCGTGAGCCGGTGCGTCTCGGAGGCAAACGCCAGCACCTCGAAACGGTCGCCGGCCTCCAGGCTCCGCAGCACCTCACCCACCACGCGCTTGGCCCACTCGAGGGTCGGGCCGCTCATCGACCCGCTCGCATCCAGCAACACCGTGAGGTCGCGTTTCAGCGCGCGGTCCGGTATGGGTGGCGGCGTCAGGGTCAGGAGCGCGTAGCGTCCATCGTCGCCGGGGCGTCCCGGTCCATCAACCAATCGTGCTCCGACGCGATCCACAACGGCGGCCCACCGTACCATGAGATCGCGATCGAGCCGCGCGCCGCTACGAAACCGCGCCCGGCAGACTCCGGCCTCGAGGGTGCAGCGGATGTCGTGCGTCGGGGAGACCACTGCCAAAGCCGTCGGCAGGCCGTCCGCGATCGTCAGGTCCAGCTCGACCCGGGTGGGGATCTCCCCCTCACCGACCCGGTCGACGTCGAGCCGGCCCGAGTCGGGAACACGCTCGGGCTCTCCTTGGTAGCGCACCCCCACCACGGTGGGGAAACGGTACTCCCAGCGCGCGGGTTCCTCGGGCGCCGCCGGCACGAAGTCGAGCCGATGGAGCACTTCGATCTCGACCCGCACCGGTTGACCCGGCGGGAGCGAGCCGAGTCGCTGGGAGAAGGTATCGTCACGATCCTGCTCGAGCAGCGCCCCGACCCGCCCCTCGAGGAGCGCCTTCTCGAAGACCGCCTTCGCCGACTCGCGCCTTTCGACCTCACCGCGGATCACGCGTTCGCCGGTCCAGATGCTGTACCCGAGCACCGCACCGTCGGCGGGTAGGGGAAGCGTGTAGAGGACCTCGAGCGACTCGTCGAAGGGGTTGTCGAACTCTTGCGTAAGCGTCGTGAGGGCGAGCCCGCCCTCGGCGCGCGCGACGATGCCGGCGGAGCGGAGCGGGTAGTTGCGCCCGTCAACGGTCACCAGGGCCGCACCCCGGGCGGGGGCGGAACGGGAGGTGAAGAATCGCTGCGCCATGGTCATCCCTCCTGCGGCGTCGGGAGCCGGCCCTTCCGGACGGTCCGGGATGGTGCGGCTCGGCCCGTGGGCGCCATTGGTATATGACCCCGGAAGGCCGACTGGTGACAGACCAGGCGCCGAAGCCTGCGCCCTGCGGCGCTACACGCCGATCGTACCGCTCAGAATCGCCGTCGCAGAATGACCAGGGACAGGTCCCCGGAGACGCTGTCTACCACGGTCACGGCGGTGTAGTGCGAGAGGAGGGAATCCTACTCCGCGAGACTGCGGAAGGGGGCCCCAGCCCCTGCGTACGCCTGCCCGCCGGCCAGGAAACCGCGCCGCATCACCAGCCAATCGGGTCGCTCGGATGCCGCCACGTCCGCGTACCAGCCCGGCCCTTCGAGGCGGCGCCGAGCCACCTGCGGCGACACCAGACCCACTTCATCCACCACCACCACGGGTGCCCGATATCCGAGCATCCCGATCGGCTCGGCCATGACCTTGTCGCCAGCCCGGACGTGAGTGACCAGATACTGGGTGACGCCTCCGAACCCTCGGATTTCGTTGAGCGCCCGCCCGACGTACAGGTACGAAGAGACCCCCCACATCCCCAGGACCACGAACCCGGTCGAGACGTACAGGGCCGGGCCGCGCGTGAGACGCGGGAACCCGACCGCCGCCAGCACCAGGAAGCCGGCGAGGGGGATCAGCAGGTACCACCAGAAGTAGGCCACGCCGAGCACCGCATAGCCCAACCACACCACGAGACACGCCGCGGCCACGATTGCCACCGCACCGGTCCGCTGCGACCAGAGCGCCCGGGCGCCGAGGACGATGGCGGGCGTCGGGACCGCTCCGAGGACGAACAGGTGTTGGGTGTCGCCGATCCCGCGCCCCGCCCCAGCGGAACCGGGGAGAGCCATTCCCACCAATGTCGGCCAACCCAGGGTCCGGGCATTCCATAGAGCAGTGACTTGGCGACCAGGCTCTGTGGAACCGGGCTGCCGTAGTACAGCGTCAACCCGGCCACTACCGCGGCGAAGATCCCCGTCGCCACGAGCCGGTCCCGCCTGCGGGCTGCGAAGGCCAAGACCATGGCGGAAGCGATGCCCTCGGGCCGCATGAGGGCCACGGCGGCCAGGGCCGGGCCGGTCCCCGCGCTGGCGCGGCTGGCAGCCGTGGCGGCCACCGCGATCAAGGCGAGCATGCTCGTGCATTCCATGCTCGAGACCGAGACCGCCGTGAAGTACGGCCACGCCGCATAGAAAACGCTGAAACACCAAGCCGTAGCCCGCGAGACGTGGCGCGAGAGCAGCGTTCCCATTACGAGCAGGATGGTCAGATCCGCCATCAGATTCGTGAGTCGCGCCCACAGCACCGCGTCGTGGGTCAGGCGGAACCCCAGGGCGATCCAGAACGTCCACAGCGGAGACGAGAAGCCGAACACCCGTTGCCCGCGGTTGTAGACCAGACCGTGACCGTTGGCGAGGTGACGAGCGTAGCGGAACGTGATGTAGGCGTCCTCGGACGCGAACGGCACGAAGTGCCCCAATGTCAGCCGGCTGACCACGGTGAACAGGGCGGGGACGAGCCACGGCTGGCGTGGATCTACGAGCCCGGCAAGCGCTCGGGCTGAGGAGCCGAGTGGTGGGTGCGGCGCTTGCGGGCGCGGTGG
Source organism: Candidatus Eiseniibacteriota bacterium (assembly GCA_036505355.1). Taxonomy (GTDB): domain Bacteria; phylum Eisenbacteria; class RBG-16-71-46; order RBG-16-71-46; family RBG-16-71-46; genus WS-8. The sequence goes on from DASXTP010000011.1 coordinate 6,815, forward strand.
TTGGGGAGTGGTGGCGAGGCTTCGCCTGTGGCGCGAACTCATGGCGCGGCCGTTTCTACGCGTCGACTCCGGTCGAGACGCTCGCGGGATGCGCAAAAGGCCCCGAC
>DASXTP010000012.1:0-12335 GCA_036505355.1 Candidatus Eiseniibacteriota bacterium
TTCGGGGCCTGGCGCACTACCAGCTCGTACGACCCGAGCCGGCCCGCGACGACGCCGAGCGCGCGCTGGCGATCAGCCCGGGGATGGCGGAGGCGCACGACTTGTTGTCCAAGGTCTGCGAGTTCTTGGGAGACGACGAGCACGCCGCCGGGCATGCCCAGACAGCGCACGAGATCGACCCCGAGAGTTTTCCCTTGCCGCTAGAGGTCGGCGAGGTGGAGTTCGACCAGTTGGTCGAGCAGAGCCTGCTCGAGCTGCCGGCCGGCGTGCGGGAGCGGCTCGACGAGCTCCCCGTGCTGGTCGAGTCTCTGCCGTCGCGTGAGCTCCTGACTCGCGAGCAGCCACCGCTGCCGCCTGACATCCTCGGGCTGTTCGTCGGGCGCCATCTGATGGAGCGCCGCCACGACGACCTGCCGGACGCCCCCGGCGCCATCCACCTGTTTCGTCGCAACCTGCTGCGTGCCTGCGCCAGCCGCGACGAGCTGGCGCGCGAGATCCGCGTCACCGTGCAGCACGAGGTCGGCCACCTGCTGGGACTCGACGAGGACGATCTGGAGCGCTGGGGACTCGGATAGGGGGCGTCAGAAGACCCGGGGATGTGACCCGCGAGACTCCCGACGGCGCCGCCGGCAGGAGCCAGCGCCCGTCGGCGGGTCAAAGAGCGAAGCCAGGGGCACCTGCGTCAGCGGGTCCAGAGCGACCGGGCCTCGCGGAGCACGTCCCAGTGTCTTCCGACGCCCGGCTGATTCCTCCCCTCAGCGCATCACGATCGTGCCGCGGAGCATGCCCATGCCGCAGGTGAACTCGTATTCGCCCGGGTCGGTCGGCGCCAGCTCGATCAGCGTGTCGACGTGCGCCGGCAGCCGGCGCGCGATCTTCCAGTGCGGAATGAGCACGGTATCGGAGCAGCCTTCGACCTCCTCGCGGTGGAAGATCAAGCGCAGCGGTCGCCCCACCCGGGCCTCGATCCGGTCGGGATCGTAGGCGCCGCGTACGCGAATCCGCATCGTGTGGGACTTGCCTTCCAAGCTCGCCGTGGCGGTGGAACGCCGCCGGCCGAGGAAATGGAGATTGACCGCCAAGAGCAGCACCAAGCCGGCCGCGGTGACCCCCCACTGGGTCGGGCTCACGCGGCATCCTGCGCGCGGCGATTCGCCGGTGCCCAACTCATGCGAATCGGCGAAGCCTCAGGGACGACATCACCACCGAGACGCTCGACGCCGCCATCGCCAGCGAGGCCAGCATCGGGTTCAAGGTGCCTTGCCAGCCGAAGAGCGGCCCGACCGGGCCGCCGGGGCGCAACAGCAGGTACAGCAGGCCGGCGGCTATCGGGATCCCGAGCACGTTGTAGACGAAGGCCCAGAACAGGTTTTGTCGAATCACCTGCAGCGTGCGGCGGGCCAGCCGGATCGCCAACGCCACACCGCCGAGGTCGCCCCGCACCAGCGTGATGCCGCTCGCTTCGATGGCCACGTCGGTGCCGCCACCCATCGCGATCCCGAGGTCGGCCCGGGCGAGGGCCGGGGCGTCGTTGATGCCGTCTCCCACCATCGCCACCTTCCGCCCGCCGGACTGCAGCTCCTGCACTCGGGCGCTCTTTTGGTCGGGTAGCACCTCGGCCAGCACGCGCTCGGGTCGAATACCCACCGCACGGGCCACCGCCGCCGCCGTGCGGCGGTTGTCCCCGGTGATCATCCACACCTCGAGCCCCTGACGGCCGAGCGTCCCGACCACTTCGGCCGCGTCGGGCTTGAGCGTGTCGGCCACGGCGAGCAGTCCGAGCACCACCCCGCCCTCGGCCACCGCTATCACCGTTCGGCCTTCGCCTTCGAGCCGCCCCCGCTCGGTCTCGAGGGCCCCGACCTCGATCCCCTGCTCCTTCAGCAGCGTGGTGGTCCCGAGCATTACCGGCCGGCCGGCGATCACGCCCACGACTCCCCTTCCGGCCACCGCGGTGAAATCGTCGGGGTCGACGACACGGACGCCGCGCTGCTGGGCACCCGACAACACCGCCTGGGCCAACGGATGCTCGCTGCGCCGCTCCACGGCGGCTGCCACCTCGAGCAGGTGTTCCTCGGTCACGCCGGGGGCCGCCACGAGCTCGATGAGCTCGGGCCGCCCGCGGGTCAGCGTTCCGGTCTTGTCGAACACGATCGCATCGATACGCTCCGCGGCCTCGAGCTCCTCGGCGCCGCGGATCAGCACCCCCAGCTCGGCACCCCGCCCGGTTCCCACCATGAGCGCGGTGGGGGTCGCGAGCCCGAGCGCGCACGGGCAGGCGATGATCAGCACCGCCACGGCCATGAGCAGCGGGCGCAGGAGCCGCGGCTCGGGGCCGAAGTCGAACCACAGCACGAAGGCGATGATGGCGACCGAGATCACGGCCGGCACGAACACCGCCGCGATCCGGTCGGCAAGCCGCGCCACGCGCGCCTTGGAGGCTTGCGCCTGCGCCACCAGGCGCACGATCTGCATCAGCACCGAGTCCGCCCCCACCTTCTCGGCTCGCATCCGGAACGACCCGGAGCGGTTCAGCGTGGCGCCCACGACCCGGTCGCCCGGACCGACCTCGACCGGCAGCGATTCGCCCGTCAGCATCGAACGGTCGATGCCGGAGCGACCGTCGACGAGCACGCCGTCCACCGGAACCTTCTCCCCGGGACGCACCACCAGCAGGTCCCCGGGCCGGATCTGCTCGAGCGGCACGTCCTCGCTCCCGTCTCCCGCCACGCGGCGCGCGGTGCGCGGCGCCAAGTCGAGGAGCCGCCGGATCGCCCGGGAAGTGCCGGCGCGCGCCCGGGCCTCGAGCCACCGCCCGAGCAGAACCAGCGTCACGATCACGACTGCGGTGTCGAAGTAGACGTGCGGATCGAGGCCGGCATCGTGGAACGCCCGCGGCGCCACGGTGGCGGTCAACGAGTAGAGATAGGCCACCAACGTGCCGAGCCCGATCAGCACGTTCATGTCGGCCGCGTGCCGCCTCACGCCGATCCACAGACCGCGCACGAACGGCCAGCCCGCCCACAGCTGGACCGGAGTCGCCAGGGCAAGCTGGATCCAGTTCTGTGCCGGCTCGGGCAGCGCCGCCAACGGCGGCAGCCGGCCCAGGTTGCCGAGCAGGACTACCGGCGCACCCAGCAGCGCCGCGGCCGTGAAGCGGCGCCTGAGCGCCGCCAGCTCGGCGGCGCGTTCTGCCTGCTCGTCGTCGCCGTCGCTCGCCACCGGGCGAGCGTCGTAGCCTTCCGCCCGCACCGCGGCCGCCAATCGATCGAACGGCACTTCGCCTGCGAGCCGGAGATGGGCACGCTGGGTGGCGAGGTTGACGTTCGCCTCGGCGACGCCCGGCACAGCCCCCAGCGCCTCCTCGACGCGGGCCACGCACGAAGCGCAGTGCATGCCGCCGATCCTCAGCTCGACTGTGGGCCCGGTCGACGCGGCATGCGCCTCGGCCATCTGCCGGTTCCGAGTGCCGTCGTCGCGCTTGAGCTGGGAGAGGGGAACGAGGGTCATCGATTCGGGCCTCCGGCGTCCGGGATCAGGGTTGCGTCCTTTGGATGCAGCCACCCCAGGCGCCGAAGCGGGACCTCGGGGAGAGGGGACCCGCGGTTGCCTCCCTACCGGTCGCCCAAAAGCGCCGGGCGGGGACGCGAGTCGCATCGTCCCCGCCCGCCATGAGCAGCTCAGCTACCTGCGGATCTTGTCCTTGAGCGCGCGCCCGGCACGGAACGCCGGCAGGCGTGCCGCCTCGATGACCAGCGGCTCCCCGGTGCGTGGGTTTCGTCCGGGACGAGCGGCGCGGCGGCGGGTTTCGAACGTCCCGAATCCCGCGAGCCGGACGGCCTTTCCTTGGGCGAGACTGGCGGGGATCAACCCCAGCTGCCTGCCTTCGACGGAGAACAACGAGTCGATCGCCCGTTTCGATTGGCGCAGCGACAGCCCGGTGCGACGCGAGAAGGAACGCGTCAGTTCACCTTTGTTCATGCGGTCCCCCTTCCCCGGGTCCCTCCGGGACCCGCACGGGTGCTCGGCGGGCCCCAGCATTGGCGTGAGCGCGGCACCTGTCAACGCCTTTCTTGCTCGACGTGGGATCGCGTGGCGGGTGCTCGGCGCGCCGGCCCGCCGCGTCCGCTCCGGCGCTACTGGATCCCGCCGATGCTCCCGATGCGGCTTCCCCGCTCGATGTAGATCTCCCTCTGCTCGCGGATGCCGAGGCGGAAGTAGTACTCGGCCTCGCCGCCGGCCGAGAAGGCCCGGGTGAAGCTCGCCTGCCAGCAGTGCAGGTCCCGGGTCAGCCCGAAGCGCTGGGTGACCAGCTGCCGCCCGGTGACGTCCAGCGACGCCGAGTAGTCGAGCCGCGTGGAGTGCGTCAGATTGAAATGAACGGTTCCGTTGGCGGTCTGGGCGCTCGACCAGTCGGGGCCCTCGGAGTAACCGCCCGCGTACGAGTAGGCAAAGCCCAGCGACCAGGGCTCCGAGAGATCCGTCTCGGTGGGCAGAACGCGCCGCTCGAGCGGCAGGTCGGGGGCGCTCCCGGCCTGGCCCGAGCGGCCCGCCAGGCTGAGCTCGAGGTTGTAGCCCAGGGTGCGGATCGGCCGCTGCGAGTAGGGGTCGACCACCGTGCCCAGATTGGCGGAGAAGACGCCCGGGGGCTGGAGTCTCAGGCTGGAGGACAGGTTCGAGAGCGGGCGCCGGAGGTTCTGCTCGCGGTACAGGAAGTTGTAGGAGCCGGAGAGCCCCCAAGAGAGCAGGTTGTCGAGCCGCTCGACTTGACTGCCGCGCTTGAGCTTCATCTGCAGGCGCTGATCCAGCCCAAAGCTCATGCGAGCGCTCTTGAATCCCGATAGAAAGATCCCGCCGACGCTGGCGAAGCGCTCCTGCCTCGCGCCCTGGTCGTCGACGAAGGTCAGCTGGGGGAACTCGGGACTGTAGACCAGCGAGACGCGGGGAAAGACGACGTGCCGCATTCCCACCACCGGACCCAGGTGGACACGCGACGTGCGATAGAAGGTGGCGCTGGCGCTCAGCGAGCTGTTCCAGGTACCGGCCGGCACGACCGTGTTCCCGAGATTGTCGAAGTCGTAGATGGCCCCCTCGGCGCCGAAGGCCGGGGCGATGTTGAGCCACCCGAACAGCCGGCGGGAGTCGGTGAGCGACACGTTCGCGTTCGCCGCGCGCCGGCTGAGCCGCCGCTCGCCGACCACGGTGGTCGAATCCAAGGTACCGCCCGTGGTGTCGTACTGAAACCCGGTGACGAATCCCCGCCGCTCGTGGAGCGAAATGAACTGGGCGTTGAGGCTGAAGTACATGGACGACAGCGGCTTCTCGAGCGGCGTGCCCTTGAGCCAGCCGATCCCGCCGATGGTCCGCGTGGGAAATGCCACCGTCAGGCTGGGAAGCGACTGGGTGAGGCTCGGCAGCGAAGCCACCGTCGGGCGACCGAACACGTCGACCGGCGGCGGTCCGAGCAGGGGCCCGAAGCCGTCGGGGTCCTTGATGCTCTCGTCGGCGTCGAGGTCCTCGCGACGAACCATTTGCGCGCTCAAGCTCGCCCAGTCGGCGTTGTGGGTGAGGGAAAGGCTGGAGACCAGGAACCGGTCGATCCGCTGCGACAGCGGGTTGCCGAACAGGGCGCTGCGCCGGAAATCCCGGCTCGACACGAACGAGGCCTGCGCCGAGAGATTGGTACGCGGCGAGAATTCCTGTCGATGGTCGGCGTTGAAGTCGTAGTTGTCGGTGCCATCTCGCTCATCGCGCGCGAACTTGCCCGCGAGGTGGCCGTCGAACGCGTAGAGCAGCTTGTAGTTCGCCTCGCCAAAGATCTTCCACGACGGCTCCGTCTGGTAATAGTCGCCGGTCAGCGTCAAGTCCATGTAATCGTTGGTTGCCCAGTAGTATCCCGCGTTGCGGACGAACTGTCCGGCCCGGTTGTTGAACCCGAACTCGAACTGTGGAAACAAGAAGCCGGAGTGCCGACCCGGCTTGATCGGGAACACCCAGAACGGCAGCGCCAGCAGCGGGACGTTCTTGACGTAGAACACGACCGGCTTGGCGACCAGCTTGTCCTTGAGGAAAATCTTCATCCAGCGCGCCTGGAAATGGTAGTGGGGCTCGGGGAGGTCGCAGGTGCTGTAGGAGCCGCGCTTGACGTCGAGGACGTCGTTGTCCACCTTGCGGATCTGCTCGCCGTGGTAGAGGCCCCGCTCGTAGGCCGTCTCCGCCTGGTAGATCGTCCCGGTGCGCGACTCGAGATCGTAGGTCATCAGGTGGCCGGTCACCTTGTCGCCCCGGTCCACCAGCTGGGGCTCGCCGCTCGCCATCAGGGTCTGCCGCTCGCTGTCGAACTCCACCCGCTTGGCCCGCAGCTCGAGCTCCTTGTAGATGAGGTGGGCGCCGGGATCGAGCACGATCCGATCGCGCGACACCTGATACTCGATGCGTGGCGCATCGTACTGGACGACTTCGGATCGGGCCGCCGCGGTGTCGCCGACCTCCACGGCGAAGTGGTACTCGCCCCGCGCGTGGCCGCGCACCAGCGCCCGCTCGATCTTGCGACGGTCGAAGAAGACGGTGATCGTGTCGCCTTCGGCGCGGCTCTTTTCGGACGTCTTGCTCCCTCGGGGAATCGCTTGGTAGTCGTTGCGCGCTCCGCCGGTGGCGACCAGGCTGTCGATGTCTTCGTTGGTGAAAAACACGTCCACCTGTCGGCCCACCAACCGATTGGTCTCCCCCGAAGTGGCCGGTTGCGCCCCGCGATAGTCCATCACCGCATCGCCCCGCACGACGAAGCGACGGAGCTTGCGTTGCTCGGTCCAGATCTCCAGGGTGTCTCCGGTCACCGTGGTCTCGTTGTCCCAGGCCCGGGGGTGCCCAAACAGCCACCCGCGATCCGCCCGGTCGTCGAACCACGCGGAGTCGGCGCGCGCCTGGAGGGTGTCCCGCGAGATGCGCACCGAATCGACCGCCCGCGCGATCCGCGACTCGGTGTCGAGTCGAAGCCTCAGGGCGCGGATCAAGGACGTGCGGCCGTCGGCATCCCGCGACTCCATCACCGGATCCCCGAGGGCCAGGGCCTGATGCGCCGCCCGGTCGTAGTCCACCGAGTCGGCGCGCAGCTCGAGCCGGCTTTCCTTGTCCACGCCGCGCACGCGGCCCCGTGCCTGGACCAGCTGCGATTCGCGCAGGTAGGCGAGACGGTCGCAGACGATCTTCTGCGTGCTGTCCTCCGCCTCGACCCCTTGGAACAGGTCCGTGCGACCCGCCGCGCGGTCGTAGGTCCCGCTCGGGGCCCGAAGGGTGGCGTCCCGGTCGGTGAGCACCACGTGGCCGCTCACCTCCAGCACGTCGCGGTCCTCGGAGTACGAGGCGTGATCGCAGGTGAGGGTCGTCAGGCTGTCCACCATGTGCACGCGCTGGTCGAGATACAGCATCCCTTGGGTTCGTAGATAGCGGCCGTTGTCGGCGGTGATCACCGTCCGGCCGCGGACGATGCGCACGTCGCCGTTGAGCAGCACGATGTCGCCAGCGGGTCCCCGGCTGCCGGTCACGTTGGCGGCGCTGATGTTGAGCGGCGGCGGAGCCTGGGCGCGGGCACCGGGGGCGCCGAGCACGACCAGCGTCGCGAGCAGGACCACGGGCCCCGGCGGACACCCACGCGCCGAAGCCCGGCCCGTGACCGGGCTCACGACCATTCCCCGGGGGCGCCGCCCAAGGCTGCCATCGCTTCGCCCACCGCGAACAGGGAGCCGGTGAGGAGCACCGGCGCTTCCCCTGCGAGCTCGAGGGCCTCCCGGACGGCGGTCGGGACGTCGCTCGCCTCCCGGGTCTCGAACCCGAAAGCCCGCGCTTGCGCCGCGATCGCCGCGGGCTCCATGGCGCGCTCGCTCCGCGAGCGCGTCGTCACGATCGTCGCTCCGGAGAAATCCCAGCGCAGGACGCGCAAGAACCCCTCGGCGTCCTTGTCCCGCGACAGCGCGAGCACGATCGCGCCGGGTCGACTCTCGTCGCGCCACAGCGCCCTCAGCTTCATCGCCGCGCTCACGTTGTGCGCGCCGTCCCACCACAGCCGCGCTTGGCCGGGACTGCGCTCGAGCCGCCCCGGCCAGCGCGCCCGGGCGAGACCACGCTCCACGGCGGCCCAGGGGATCGCGACCCCGCGACGAACCAGGTGGCCGAGGGCCGAGAGCGCGAGGTTCTCGTTCAATCGCAAGCTCGGCTGCGTCCGGACTCGCGGCAGCTCGACCCGCTCGCCCCAGGGCGAGTCCACCAGGAACTCGCGGGTGCCCGCAAACAGCGGCCGACCGTCCGGAGCCGGGATCTCTACGACCTGCTCGTAGAAGGTCGCGTCCATGGCAGCCCCCTGCTCCGCCGCAACCGCCTCGATGACGCGCCGAGCGGGGCCGCGGCCGTGTACCCCCGTCACCAGCGGCACGCCCGGCTTGATGATCCCCGCCTTCTCGCGGGCAATCCGCTCGAGCGTGTCTCCCAGGATCTCGGTGTGATCGAAGCCGACCGAAGTGATCACGGTGACCTCGGGCGTGATCACGTTGGTGCAGTCGAGCCGCCCCCCCAGTCCCACCTCGACCACCGCGATCTCCACGTCGCGCTCGGCGAAATAGTCGAACGCGAGCGCCGTGCAGACTTCGAAAAACGTGCGCTCCCTCTCCTCGGGCAGGCGCCGGATGTGGTCGAGGCGGCCTTCGAGCCAAGCCTCGTCCACCCACCGGCCGTCCACCCGAATGCGCTCCCGGAAGTCCACCAGGTGGGGCGAGGTGAAGAGTCCGGTGTGGTGGCCGGCTTCGCGCAGCACGCGCTCGATCAGGGCGCACACCGAGCCCTTGCCGTTGGTGCCGGCCACGTGCACGCTGCGGAAGCGGCGGTGCGGGTCGCCGAGCGCACCCAGCAGCGATCGCGTGCCTTCGAGCCCGAGCTTGTCCTTGTGACGTTCGAGGCCGTAGAGCGCCTCCAGCGCCTGTTGGAGATGCGTGGTCACCTCGAACTGGGTTCGGCCTCGCCTCTGCCGTCCGCCGAGGGGAGCTCGGGGTGGAAGTCGTGAGGAGACGTCGCATGGCCCCGCGCAAAGCCGCGGGTCGACCGCCAAAAGAACTCGAGCAGCTGGGACACTTCCTCGCGCATGCGCTTGCGCGGCACGATGCGATCGACGAAGCCCTTCTCGAGCACGAACTCGGCGCGCTGGAACCCGGGCGGCAAGTCTTCACCGATGGTCTGACGGATCACGCGGGCCCCGGCGAACCCCACCAGGGCCCCGGGCTCGGCCACCACCACGTCGCCCAGCGACGCGTAGGAGGCCAGCACCCCGGCCGTGGAGGGGTCGGTGAGGATCGAGACGAACGGCAAACCTTCGTCCTGGAGCCGGGCCAGCAGCGCGGAGGTCTTGGCCATCTGCAGCAGCGAGAGGATTCCCTCCTGCATGCGCGCGCCCCCGGTGGCCGACACCAGCAGCAGCGCGCGGCGCTCGGCGATCGCGGCCTCGATCGACCGCGCCACCTTCTCGCCCACCACCGAGCCCATGCTGCCGCCCATGAAGAAGAAATCCATGACCGTGAGGCTCACCGGCTTGCCTCCGATCGTCGCCACGCCCGAGATCGCGGCGTCCTTGAGCTCGGTCTCCTTCTGGGCGGCCTTGAGCCGGTCCGGGTAGCGCATGCGGGCGTCGCGAAACTCGAGCGGATCGCCGGCTTCGAGGTCGGCGTCCCGTTCCCGGAACGAGCCCTGGTCCACCAGCAGACCGAGGTAGGTCCGGGCCGGTACGCGGAAATGGTGGCCGCACTTGGGGCACGTCCAGAGGTTCTCCTCGAGAACCGTCTGGAACAGTGCCTCCCCGCAACCGTCGCATTTGGTCCACAGGCCTTCGGGGACCTCGGCACGAGGGCTCTTCCTGGACTTGATTCCGGCGCGCTCGCGCTTGAGCCAGGACATGGTCAGTGGGGCCGCGGCCGGCGCGCCAGGCTCCGACATGGCCTTTGCCGATTCGGGAACAGGACGGCCTGCGCGGGACGCTCGGCTCCGGACCCGCTCGCACGGGTACCCCCTGCTCCGCTCTCGCAGCATCCAGTCGCGACTCCGCCCTCCTGGCTGCGTCGCTCCTCGGACGCACCGCCCAGGCCGTCCTGTTCCCGAATCGGCAAGAACCGCTCAGTGGCGCTCGGGGCACCAATCCATGATGAGGGCATCTTCACCGGTGTCACGATAGTACCCATGCCTCAGCCCGGCCAGCCGAAATCCGTACGCGCGATAGAGCCACTGGGCCGCAAAGTTCGATACGCGGACCTCGAGGGTCAGGCTCGGCACTCGCCGCTCGCGGGCCCGTTCCAGCAGATCCGCGACCAGCGCGCGGGCGACTCCGCGCCGTCGCTCCTCGGGCACCACCGCCAGGTTGCCCAGGTGTCCGGCCCCGGCACCGAGCCAGGCAACGCTGTAGCCCACCAGTCGGCCGCCCCGTTCCGCTACCCGTGCATACGCCAACGGATGCCCCAGTTCTCCCCGGAAGAACGATTCGGGCCAGGGATCCGGGAAGATCCGCTGCTCGGCCGCCGCCGCCGCCCGCACGTCGGTCTGAAGGAAAGGGCGCAGGGATACCGGCTCGGCCGCCGCCACGCGATGTCGCACGCGCTCCTCGGCTTGGGCCGAGCGCACGTAGAGCGGCTGCAGATCCTGCGTGCCGCCCGGCAAGCCGGCCGCCGGCCCGCGCCCCGAGCGCGCCGCGGCCGCGAGGTCCAAGGCCGAAAGTCCCTCGAAGCGCCACTCTGGCACGGTCGAACCCGGAAAGGCTCGCTCCAGGGGCTCGCGCCATCGTGGGACACCGGGCCCCACGCATCGAACCGGGATCGACCCCAACGCGCCGCGGGCTTCGCCGATCGCCGCCAGCGTGGGTTCCAGCGCGCCGACGAATGGCGCCGCCGCAAGGCTCACATTCCCGCGGCTGCCGGCGCGAAAAAAACCGACGTAGGAGTCCCGACGCCCGGCCGGGACCAGGGGACAGACCAGGGTCCGGCGGGCTTCGGTGCAGGTGGCGAGCGAGGCCAGGGAGGAAGCTCCCAGGACCTGCGCTCCCGCCGCCAGCGCCAGGGCCCGGGCGGTGGCGAGGCCGACGCGCACGCCGGTGAAGGAACCTGGGCCCAGATCGGCCGCCACCCAACGCAGTTCCGAAGGCTCGATCCCCGCTCGCTCGAGGGCTCGGGACACGAGCGGAATCAGGCGGCGCGCGTGGCCGTGACCGACCTCCTCCGCCTCGTGAGCCCGGAGCCCCGCCTCCCCGTGCACGGCGACCTCGACCCGAGAGGTGGCTGCCTCGATGGCCACGCCGTTCACGGCCCCTCGGCCGTTTGCGGAGTCGCCTGCTCGGCGTGGACACGCCAGGCGCCCAGCAGCTCGAGGCCGCGGCCCGCCCTGGCCTCGGCCGCGATCCTGCGCCCCCGCTCGGCGACGATCTCGAAACGGAGCGACAGCGCGTCCACCCGCCAGGCGACTGGCAGCTTCTCCCCCCACTCGACGACCAGCGCGCCCCGCGCGACGTAGTCCTCGATGCCGAGCGACTCGACGCCGCCCGGCAGGATGCGATAGAGGTCCAGGTGCACGAGCAGAACGCGGCCGTGGTACTCGTTCACCAAGGAGAACGACGGGCTCCGCACGCGGGCGCGGCAGCCGAGCCCGCCCGCGAGCCCCTGGACGAAGCAGGTCTTGCCGGCTCCCAGCGGGCCGCTGAGGCTCACCACGTCGCCCACCTCGAGCTGCGGAGCCAGAACCTCGCCGAGGCGCCGCGTGTCCGATTCGGAGCGAGCGACGCGAAACACGGGCTCGGTCATCGAGCTCGCGGCGTGAGGGTGACGAGCGGCAGGATCATCTCCTCCACCGAAATGCCGCCGTGCTGCAGCGAGCCTCGAAACTGTCGTTCGTACTCGTGGAAGCGGGTGGGATAGACGAAGAAGTAATCCTCGCGCGCCAGGATGTAGTTCTTGTTCACGCCGTCGTTCGGCAGCATGAAGGCCGCGGGGTTCCGCAGGATGACGGCTTGCTTGGGGTCGCAGTTCAGATTGAGGCCGAACTTGTACCGCAGGTTGGTGGAGGTCTCCCGGTCGCCATGGACCAAGGCGGCCCGCCGGGCCAGCACCGCGCCGTGGTCGGTGGTGAGGATCACCGTGCAGTCTTGGCGCGAGAGAGCCTGGAAGATGTCGAAGAGCGGACTGTGCGTGAACCACGCCTTGGTGACGGCCCGGAACGCCGCTTCATCGGGGGCCAGCTCCTGGAGGATCTCGCTCTCCAGGCGCCCGTGGGCCAGGATGTCGAGGAAGTTGAACACCAGGCTTACCAGACCGAGC
>DASXTP010000013.1:0-20282 GCA_036505355.1 Candidatus Eiseniibacteriota bacterium
GCGTACTGGAACTCCAGCGCCTCGCCGCACGACATCTCGGCCACCACCCGAGCCAGCACCTCCATCGCCGAATCCAGCTTGTGGGTGACCAGGGTTGCCATGGCCTGGGCGTACAGGTAGTCGCCCATGATGATGGCGATCTCGTCGGTCCACAGGCCGTTGACGGTGGGCACGCCGCGACGCAGGCTGCTCTTGTCCACCGAGTCGTCGTGGATGAGCGCTGCCGCGTGCACCATCTCGATCACCGTCGCGCACAGCACCGCGTCCGGACCGAGATGGCCTCGGAGCCTGGCGACCAGCAGGAGCAGCGTCGGCCGGAACTTCTTGCCGCGCGTCGCCAGCACGTGGCCCCCGACCTGGTTCAGGATCGGGATCGGCGTGCGGAACAGCTCGCGGAGGTGGGTTTGCACCCGCCCCAGCTCGCGCCGCACCGGTCTCTGCACCGCGGACATCGACATGACGAGTCTCACGCGGGGCGGGAAGGAGAGGCCCCACCTCCTTTGCGCGACGCAGAATACGAGGGCCTCGAGAAAGGTGTCAAGCCGGCTCGCCTCGTGCCACGCGCCATTGTCGAAGCCGCGCGAGCAGATGCTCCCGTGTGTTGCGCTCCGGGCGGTCCAGCACTTCCTCGAGCAGCGCCTCGAGCGCGCTCCGCACCTCCCGGCCCGGCGCAAGCTCCATCTCTCGCATCACGTCGTGCCCGTCGACGGCCAGGTCGGTGATCCGGAGCGCATGCGATTCCTCGAGCAAGCGCGTGATCCGCTCGCGCATCGGTTCGAGAGAGGCCGGAAAGCCCTGCCTGAACCCGTTCCCCAGCGCGTCGGCGATGCGCAGGTCGAACAGATCGGCCACCGCGTCGGGCCCAACGCGCCGGAACCAGCGGCGCAGCGCGGCGTCGCTCCAGCCCGCGCGATAGTCGAACATGTGCTCTCGCACCAAGTGGATCACCGCCTGGCGCATGGCCAACGGAAAACGAAGCCGCTCGAGCAGTCGATCAGCCAGGGCGGCGCCGACGAACTGGTGGTCGTAGAAGGTTCCTTCGCCGTCCCGCTCGACCCGCGTGTCGGGTTTGCCGATGTCGTGAAGCAGCGCCGCCCAACGCACCACCGGTTTGTCGGCCGGGGCGGCGTCGCAGGTGTAGAGGCTGTGGAAGTACACGTCGTAGGCGTGGAAGCGATTCTGGGGCTGGCCGCGACACCGGGCCAGCTCGGGAAGCCAGACGTCGAGCAGCCCGGCCTCGCGCAGCAGTTCGAGTCCGACCGACGGCTTCGGTGCCACCATCATCCGCATCAGCTCGTCGCGCACCCGCTCCGGCGCGACCGCGGACACGGCCACACCGCTGCCGGCTTCTCCCACCGCAACCATGGCCCGGCGCAGCTCCGCCTCGGGCTCCATTCCCAGCGTCGCCGCAAGGCGGGCCACGCGCAGGGGGCGCAAGGCGTCCTCGCGAAACCGGTCCATTGGATCCCCGACCGCCCGCAACGTCCGTCGCTCCAAGTCGCGAGCCCCACCGTGGGGATCGAGCAGCTCGCCGGCCCAAGGATCGAACGCCAATGCGTTCACGGTGAGATCGCGTCGCTCCAAATCCGCCCGTGGGTCACGGGTGAAGCGGACGTGGTCCGGCCGGCGTGCGTCCGAGTACGGCCCTTCGCTGCGGAACGTCGTGCACTCGAGCTTGAGATCGTCCTCGATAACCAGCACCGTGCCGTATCGCACGCCGGTGGGCTCGACTCGCACGAAGCGCGTCGCGACCTGGTCGGGTTCCAAGTCGGAGGAGACGTCGTACAGGGACCCGCCTGGGCGCCCGAGCAGGACGTCGCGCACCGTGCCTCCCACCAGGTAGGCCCGATGATCGCCCTCCTGGAGGCGCCGCAAGGCGGCGCGCAACGCCGCCGGCCAAGCGTGCTCGCGCAGCCGCTTCTCCGCTCGCTCGCTGGCCGCGACCAGTGGGTCGCGCCAGCGGTCACGCCACCATCGTCGCAGCACCGTGGCCCTCACGCGACCGGGCCCGGAGCGGAGGAGGCGGCGCGCTCGGGATCCGCGCTCGGACCGGCGCCACTACCCCGCGGGGGGTCGGCCACTACGACGGGCACCTCGTACACGGAGTCGTCGGGGGGGGCGGTTCGCGGTCCTTCCCGCCGGCCAACACCGCGGCGAGGATCCCCGCCAGCACCACCCCGCCGACCAGGCCGCTGCGATACCAGTCCACTTGGCGAGCCGAGAGACGCGCAACGTCGTCGAGCGCGAGTCGGAGCGCCACTGAGTCGGCTTCCGCGTCGCCGCGTCGAAACCCGACCAAGCTATCGGCCGAGAAGCGGGCCCGGTCGAGCCGGTGACGTTCGCCGTCCTGCGTCTCGACCACGAGATGCCGCCGCTCGGCCTTGGCCGCGTACTGCTCGCGCGGCAGCTCGCGCAACGCGGTGCAAGCCGACCCGAGTGGCGCGAGCAGCAACGCGGCTCCGATCCTCGCGATCATGCTGGGTCGCATTCGGGTCCTCCATCACCAGCGGCGCACACGCTGAGAGCAGCATACCGTAGACCGGCACCGGTGGAGCACGCCGCCTCGGGAAACGGCGGAAATAAGATTGGCGGGCTGCTGAAGAAGCCCGAATGCAAGGCGCGAGGGATGCGCCACCCGCCTGCGGCGGGTGCCCGGAGACGTATCCGCAGGATACCTCGCAGCGAGGAGCGACCGAGCAACGCCGCAGTCGGGCTTCTTCGGCAGCCGATCAGCCCCAGTAGAGGATGCGCCCGCACGACTCGCAGGTGCTGAGCGGATCCTCGTGCACCGCGCGAGGCCGCGCCGTGGTGGGGAGCGTGACGTAACACCCGAGGCAGACCCGGTCGCGGACCGCGGCCACCGCCTTGCCGTAGCGCTGGCGAACCCGTTCGTAGATCACCATCCAGCGCCGCTCCGCCTCGGCGGCAGTCCGATTGCGGGCGGCCTGGAGTCGCGCGATCCCCTCGAGCCCGAATCCCAACTTCTTGAGTCGGGCACGGGAAACGGGATCCATGGTCTCGCGCAGGAGCAGATCGAGGTCGTTCAAATGAACGATCAGGTCCTGGGATGTCATCGGGCGGATCCGTCCGCGGCCGGCGGGCCCAAGGTCACGCAGACACCTCGCGGAGCACCGCGGCCACCGCTGCCGAGGACGGCGCGCTCAACAAACGTTGGCGGGTGCGTTGCAGCCTCGCGGTGGCCGCGGCTCGCCCGATCAATCCGTGAAACGCCTCTTCCGACCATTCGGCGGGAGCCAAGGCCATGAAGATCAAGGTCACCGGAAGGCCGTCCGGTGCAGCCCAGTCGATGCCCTTGAGGGAACGTGCCACGACCAAGCGCGGCGTCAGCACGGTCACCGAGCGTGCCTGGGGAACCGCGACGCCTTTGCCGAGCCCGGTCGTGCCCAGCCGCTCGCGCACGCGAAGCAGCTCGAGCAGCAACTCCCCATCGCGCACCACCCCAGCCCGCTGGACGCACGACACCATCTCCGCCAGCGCGGTTTCCCTTTTCTTGATCTTGAGATCTGGGATGTAGAGCGAGAGGTCGGATACCGTGGGAGCCGTACCCAGAGTCATCACCGATTGCCGCCTCCGCGACCGGTTGGAGCGTAGCAAACGCCGACGGCCTCGTCACCTCAGTCCCGGCTCTTCCGCCCGGCCCTCGGCGCCGCGCGCGATTCGCCCACGGGCCAGCCGACCGACGCACCATGCACATGTAACGCCAATGATCGCACCGCATAACACGTCGCTCAAAAAGTGACGGTTGAGATACATGCGGGACCATCCCACGGCCGCGGCCAGGAGCCAGAACGGAATTGAGAACCGCCGCCAGCGCCGCCCCAACACCCAGGCCATGGCGAACGCGTTGGCGGCATGGCTGGACGGGAACGACGAGTTCGAGCGACGCCGCTCGCCGTCCGGGCGCGGGCGGTTGACCAAACGCTTCAGCCCCTCGACCGCCAGGTTGGCGGGGATCATCGCCAACACGGCGTGCCGGGCGGTCGCCAGCCCCGCGGGTCCTCCCCAGATCGCGACGCCCAGTGTGAGCGCGAGCACCACGGGTGGCCGAGCGATCCCGGTGGCCGTCCGCACCACCTGGTCGAGCACCGGACCCCGTGACCTCTGAACGGCTTCTTGCACCCGCCCGTCCAGACTGTGCACCGGGTCCAACAGCCCCAGAATCAACGCGAGCCACACCGGCAGGACGACCCCGCGCCCTCCCGTCACTGCCGCTCGGCCCCCAGGGGCTCCACTGCTTCCCGCGGGAGCCAGCCTTCTGCGACCTGGCCGGCCCGGACCTGGACCTGGCCCGCGCGACGACCTTGGATGGTCACCACCTGACCGGCCTGGAGCTCGATGTCCGAGCCCTCGAGACCAACCGCACGCAGCACCACCGCGCGTTCGGAGCGCTCGGCGAGCCAGCCCTGCAATGGGTAGGCCATACCCGCGACCGACGTCAACACCACGCCGAGCACCGCCACCCGGCGACGCGGCCACGCCCATGCCGCGGCGAAGCCCAGCACCAGTGCCGCTGCGCTCCACTCCCACGGCGTGATCGGCAAGCGCGGCAAGCTGGCTCCAACCAACCCACCACCTTCTCGAACTCGCTCCGTAACCCAGGTGAGCGACGCATCACGGGGGCCCGCCAGGTTCCCTCGCAGCACCCACAGCGCGCCCGGGCCGAGCGAGCCCGATTGGGTGTACGCCCACGCTATCCGCGCCGCCAGTCCAGGATCACGCCCCCCCTCGTTCCAGAGCGCCAGCCACGCGGCCCTGGCGTGAGGCACGTCGCCAGCCCGCGCGAGACGATCGGCGGCACGCCCCCTGGCCCGGCCGCGCTCGTCCCCGGCGCGGGGTCCCAGGACCACGCACCAGGCGAGGGCTGCTACGGCGAGCATCACCGAGGCCGCTCGCAGCGCCAGACGTGGGTGCGGAGGCGGCAGGGCCTTCGACAGCCGCTCGACCAGCTCGCGCCGTACGGCGTTGGCGTCGCCGGCGCCCCGCCCATAACGAGCCACCGCGACTTGGGCCCGCAGCGCCACCAGTCGACGATCTGGGGCCGCGGGCGCCTGCCCCTCGCGCACAGCGCCAGCCCGGGTTTCGAGCCAGCCGAGTCCCTGGTCGGCGGCGTGCCAGAAATCGGGACCCTTCGCCATGCCGACGGCGCGCAGCCATTCCAGTTGCTGAGCCCGTACCGCGACGCTCTCCGGTCGGCGCCGGCTCGCCTTCCACAGCGCCGCCGCCGTGCCGAGCACCAACCCCGCGAAGGTGAACACCCACGGCTCGGGAGCGCGCGCACCCGGATCGACTGGATGTCCCGTGAAAACGGCCGGAAACGGCGACGCGCTGGCAGCGCCCTGGAAGAGTGCCGGGCCGACTTCGACCGGTAGCGCCGGCGGTTGGGCAATCTGGAAGCTCCCGCTGGCCGGATCGAACCATGAAAACTCCGGCGCCGCGAGTTGGATCGAGCCGGGACGGCGCGGCAGCACCGTCCACTGGAACCGCTTCCGGCCGATGCCGGTCGGCTCGCCAAGACTGTCCTCGACGGTGCTCGCGAATACCTCAACCTCTCGATCGTCGAGCGCTGGCGCGCGGATCAACGGCAGGTTGCCCGCGCCGCGGACCTCGAGCCGCACCGTGAGCGGCACGTCCTGCGAGGTGCGGGAGCGGTCCGCCCCCCAGGCCACCGCGAACTGCCCCACCGCCCCACTGAAAGAGGCCGGGGCGCCGGAGGGCAGTGCTCGAACGCGCACGGCAACCGGTCGGCTGCGGACGGTCAAGGTCCGACGCCTCCCACCCCTGAGCCAGGCGATGGGATCCGAGGCGCTCTGCCCTTCCGCGATCACGACCGATGCCGCAGCCCCCCCGATGATGGATTCTCCGGCAGCCAGCGGGTACAGACGGGTCCGCGTTTCCGTAACCAGGACCTGCTCTCCGCCCTGGTCCGCGTAGAACGACTCCGGTGGGCTCGGGCGGTCCGCCCAAAAGCCGGTCGTCACCGGCGGGATGTACTGGGGATCCTCCGCAAAGGCGGCACGCTGGATCAGGCGCACGCGCAGCGTGGTCGGCTGGCCCACATAGGGACTGGACGGCACCACCTCCACCTGGAGCGCCGCGGGCCCGCGGCCGCTCCCTCCCACGTGCTGGGGCGCGGCCGAGACCTCCAGGGTCAGGATGCCGCTCGAGTAGGCCTGCTGCCCAGCATGCACCGTGATCGGGCCGATCGCTTGGTGGCCCGCCTCATTCGCACCGATTTCGTAGCGGAAGACGATCTCCGCAGACATCCGCCCGTTCACCCACGAGAAGTTCCGTGCCTGGCCGCTGCCGAGCAGCTCCAACCCGGGTGGCAGATCGAACTGTGGATCCTCGGAAACCTGCAGGCCGCGAACCGTCACCACCAGGGTGGTGCTCTCGCCGATCGACAGCGTGCGCCGCTCGAGTCGGGCGACGACCGATTGGCTCAGGGCCGGGGTCGGCCCGAACGCCGCCCAAACCAGCGCCAACATCGAAGCCCAGCTTCGCTTCACCAGTCTTTCCCCCGCCGTTCTCGCATGACGCGGACCTGGTGTTGCCGCCGCTGCTCGAGGCGCTCGAGCTCCTGCAGGCTCCCCAGCAGCTGCTCGGCCTGCTGGCGGCTGATGCCCTGACCGCTGCGTGGAGGCGAAGGCGGCGGCGTCGCTCCCTGCGGGCTCGGCGCCCCGCTCGACGGGCCCGGATTACCGCCCTGTGGGCGCGGCTCCGGCTTCGGCTTGGGAGGGGAGCGCTTCTCGTTCCGCGGCTGCCTCTGGTGTCGCAACACCCACTCGTAGTTGAAGCGCGCGTCCTGGTCCTCCGGGTCGCGTTCCAGGGAGCGGCGCAGCTCCTTCAGCGCCTCGTCGTAGGCGCCCCGCTCGGCGAGCAAGGTTCCCAGGTCGTAGCCGGCCGTCCGCCCCACCGGGCCATCCCGGATCGTGTTGCGCCGCAGCCCCTCTTCGGCCTCGGCCAACTTGCCGAGTCGGGCCCGGGCCACCGCCAGGTTGACCTGCACCTCCGGAGGCCCCCCGCTCCGGGCGCGCATCGCGTAGAGGGACTCAGCGGCCGCCCACCGCTCCTCACGGAGCGCGCGATCGCCCCGCGCCCAGGCGCTCTGCGCCCTCGCATCATGAGGCACGGCGAGCGCCAGCAAGGCGGCCGCGATCCCCCAAGCGGCGGTCCGTTGCCGGGTCTCGTCCTCCCCGCTCCTGCGGCGCCGTCGGATCCGTTCGGCGGCCAGCAGCGCAACCGCCGCCGCGGCGAACCAAGGGAACCGCGGGACCGATCGCTCGACCAGACGCTCGCCGCGGCCGCCGTGCGCCAGCGAGCCGAGCGTGGCCACCAGGCGAGGCAGCTCGCCGCCGGGCCGGGAAGCGCTGAAGTAGCCCCCGCGCGTGCCTCGAGCCAGCGCCCGCAGCAGGTCCTCGTCGAGCCGGCTCCGCACCGCGCCACCCTCGTCCCGTTTCACGTCCACGGCCCGCCCCTGGTCATCCAGCACCGGCACGATGTCGCCGGCCGGCGTGCCGACACCCACCGCGAACACCCGGTGCCCGGCGCGGGCCAACTCGTCGATCGCCCCCCGGGCCGTCTGCTCGAGGTCCTCCCCGTCCGTCCAGACCACGATCGCCTGCTCGCTGCGGTGCCGGGCCGGGAGCAGTCGTGCCGCGACGCGCAATCCGCGGCCGAGATGGGTGCCCGGCAGGCTGACCGTGCTGCTCGAGAGCGATTCCAGCACCAAGCGCGCCGCACTGCGGTCCAGGGTGAGCGGACAGAGTCGCACCGCATCGCCCGCGAACGCCACCACTCCGACCTTGCTGCCCTGCAGGTGGTCGAGCACGGCCAGCGCCTCGCGCCGCGCCTCCTCGAGCCGGCTGGGCGGAACGTCGCGCACGTCCATGCTGGCCGACACGTCCATCGCCAGCACCACGTCGGAGCCCATGGCGCTCTTTCGCACCAGCTCGTGACCCCACTCCGGACCCGCCGCCCCGATCGCCAACGCCGCGGCCGCCAGGGTCCGCAGCAGCGTCCCGACGCGACGCTGCCCAGGCAGGCGCTGGGACAACAAGGCGTGCCCGGGACGCAGGCCCACCAGCCGCTCGAGCGCCCGGTCGGCCCGCCGCGCGGCTCGCCACTCCAGCAGCACCAGCGGCACCAGGATGGCGAGCAACCACAGTCGAGCCGGATCCGAGAAGCTCATCGACCCCCTCGCCTCACGGGACGCGAAACGCCCAAGTCGTAGCGGACAGGCCATAGGCCACCATCGCCACTGCCGCCATCCCCAGCAACAGCGGACCGAGATCGTGGTAGTCGCGGTACTCCACCGAACGGATCGGTGCGCGTTCCAGCCGATCGATTTCCTGATAGATCGCGCTCAACGCGGTGGGATCGGCGGCACGGAAGAAACGGCCGCTGGTGCGCCGGGCGATCGTCCGCAGGGTCCCATCGTCGACGTCCATGCGGATCATCTGGATCCGCGGGCCGAACGCCGGGTCGTCCACCGGGACCGGCACCACGCCGCCTCGACCCACCAACACGGTGTACACCTTGACGCCGAAGGTGCGCGCCAGCTCGGCCCCGGTGACGGGATCGATCGCGCCACGATTGTTCTGCCCGTCGGTGAGCAGCACCACCACCTTGCTCGGGGTGCGACTTTCCTTGAGGCGCGCCACCGCCGTGGCGAGCCCCATGCCGATCGCGGTGCCGTCCTCGGCCATGTTGAAGTCGAGGCCATCCAGCAGCTCTCCGAGCACCTCGTGATCCAACGTCAGCGGGCACTGCGTGAAGGCCGTGCCGGCGAATGCCACCAGACCCATGCGGTCGTGTGGACGCTGGCGCACGAACTCCCGCGCCGTCTCCTTGGCCACGAACAGGCGGTTGCGCGGCCGGAAATCCTCCGCTCTCATGCTCGGCGAGACGTCGATCGCGAGCACGATGTCCACACCCCGGGTCTCGGTCTCACTCTGCCGCAGGCCCTGCTGGGGCCGGGCCAAGGCGAGTAACGCCAGCGCCAGCGCCAGCCATGGCAGCAGGCCGACCGCGTGGAGCGCGAGAGCCGAGGCGCGCGCGACCCACGCCGTGCCGATCCGGACCCACAGCACGGCCGGCCGCCGGGCCTGGACGCGCCGGGCCCGCCACGCGAGCAGCGGCATCAGCACCAGCACCAGCAGCAGCCACCAGGGCGCGTCCCAGCGCATCACGCCACCTGTCGGGCCGGCCCCGCCACCAACCGCCCCACCAGGCCCTCCACCAACCCCTCCCCCCGCCGCGCCTCCTCGATCGTGAACGGGTCGCGCGCGAACTTGACCCGATCCCACGTCCGCAGCAGCCCGGCCAGCCGACGTAGCTCGTCGGCATCGAGCGACGCCTGGCCCAGATGAGCCACCAGCTCGGGCGTCGTGTCACCGGGCCGAGTGGTGACGATGGTGGCCTCGAGGTAGCGCCTCAGGATTTGCCCGAGCCGGAACGCATGCTCGGCAAAGCGGCCGCGCTCGGGCAGTCCGAGCGCCCGCAGCTCGCGCAGGGCCACCAGGGCCTCGGTCGCCGGGTCGTGTACCACCTCGGTTACGGGCGCCTTGGCCGCGCGCCGGCGGCGGATCCACCTGAGGAGCACGACCGCCGCCGCGGCCACCATCAGACCCAGGATCACCCAGCGCCAGGGGACCCGTTCCCACCACGGGGCGGCGAGCGGGCCCCGCAGCGGGCGCAGGCTTGCCTGACTGTCGGCGGAGGTCATGACCGAAACCACCACCAGGCGGCTGACCGGGAGCCGATGCACCCGGGGTCCCAGCCGGGGGTCCTCGACGATCTCGAAGCGTAGCCCTCCGATCGGGACCGCGCCTGGCACGAACACCTGCACCGGGATCTCGACCCACGCCACCGGAGGCTCGAAGCGCAACTGGGCCGGCCGTCGGAGGTCGGTGCCCACGCGCCCGGGTCCGGGACGGGACGCCGCGTAGCCGTGGCGCGGGATCCCCCAGGTCAGCCCCGGCGTCGGCTCCGGCGGCAGCCACCGCACGGTGCGGGCCGCCGCATGCCGGATCTGGCCGCGGTAGACGACCCGCTCGCCGAGCCGCGCGGTCCCGGGCCTCAAGCCCACCTGGGCCTCGATCGGCGGATCCGCAGCCGAAGCGAACGCGATCCCCGCCAGCGCCCCACTCACCCACGCCGCGGTCGCCCACCGACGCAGGCCACGCTTCATGCCACGCCTCGGCCGCGACGGCGGGCCGCGAAGTATCGCATCAGGACTGGCAGGTAGGAGCGGTCGGTGCGTACCTCCACCACCGGACAGCGCCCGCGCCGCAGCGCCTGCTCGACCTGGCGCCAGCGGGCACGGGCCTCCTGCTGGTAGCGTTCCCGCGTCCGTCGCCTCGAGGTGTTGACCAGGCGTCGCTCGCCGCTCTCGAGGTCCTCGATCTCGACCCAGCCCACCGCGGGCAGCACCTCGTCGCGCGGGTCCCGGGTTACCAGGGCGGTGACCTCATGGCGCCGCGACAGCACCCGCCAGTCCCGCGGATCCAACCGATCCTCGAAATCGGAGATCCAGAACACCACGCTCCGCCGGTGCGTGGTGCGGAGCACGAAGCGCGCGGCCTCGCCGAGCTTCGTGCCCTTGCCCCGCGGGGCCACGCCCAGCACGTCGCGCAGCAGCCGGAGCAAGTGGCTGCGCCCGCGCGCCGGCGGCACGAAGTGCTCGACGCGCTCTCCCGCCAACACCAGCCCGACGCGGTCGTCGTTGGACACGGCGGCGAAGCCGAGCACCGCGCACAGCTCGGCGGCCAGCTCGCGCTTCTCGGGGCCGGTGGTCCCGAAGCGCATCGAGCGCGAGATGTCCACGACCAGCAGCACCGTGAGCTCGCGTTGCTCGACGAAGCGCTTCACGTAGGGCGAGCCCAGACGCGCGGTCACGTTCCAGTCGATGTCGCGCACCTCGTCGCCCGGAACGTAGGGGCGGACTTCCTCGAACTCGATGCCGCGGCCCTTGAAGATGCTCTGGGACTGGCCCGCGAACAGATCCTCGACCAGGTGTCGGCTGCGGATTTCGAGGCGGCGGACCTTGCGCAGCAACTCCGCGGTCTGCATCAGGGGACGCGAACCTTCTCCAGGATGCGCCTCGCCACCTCCTCGCCATCCACCCCCTCCGCTTCCGCCTCGTACGAGACATGGATGCGGTGCCGCAGCACGTCGGGCGCGATCGTCTTGATGTCCTCCGGGAGCACGTAGGGGCGGCCGTCCAGCACCGCGAGCGCCTGGGCCCCGCGGACCAGGAACAAGGTCGCTCGCGGGGACGCGCCGTACGCCACCAGCGACTCGATCGCGAGCCCGTAGTCGCGGGGCTTCCGGGTCGCCGTCACCAGATCCAGCACGTACTCCTGGAGCTTGTCGTCGACGTAGACCCCGGCCAGCGCCCCGCGCGCCTCCAGCACCTCTTCCCGCGTTGCTTGAGCCGCCAATGGAGGCAGGCTCGCGAGCCCCGCCCGCTTGAGGATCTCCTTTTCCTCGTTTCGATCGGGATAGTCGATCTTGACCTTGAGCATGAAGCGGTCGCTCTGCGCCTCCGGCAGCGGATACGTCCCCTCCTGCTCGATCGGATTCTGAGTGGCCAGCACCAGGAACGGTTCCTCGAGGCCGTGGCTGTCGTCCCCGAGCGTCACCTGCTTCTCCTGCATGGCCTCGAGCAACGCGGCCTGTACCTTGGCGGGCGCCCGGTTGATCTCGTCCGCCAACACCAGGTGGGCAAAGATCGGGCCGCGCTTGGCGCTGAACGTTCCGTCGCGCGGGTTGTAGATGAGGGTGCCGGTCAGATCGGCCGGCAGCAGGTCGGGCGTGAACTGGATGCGCCGGAAGCGAAGCGCCAGCGCGTCGGCCAGGCTCTTGACCGCCAGCGTCTTGGCGAGGCCCGGAACGCCCTCGAGCAGCACGTGCCCGCCGGTGAGCAGACCGACCAGCAGCCGATCCACCATGGCCCGCTGACCGACCACCGCTCGGCCGACCTCGGTGCTCACCCGGCGGAGGGTTTCTGCGGCCTGTTCGATCCGTCGAGTCGCTTGCTTCGTGTCCACGGTCATCGGTTCCATCCTCGGCGTGGGCAAGGTCGGCGCAACGCAGTATATCGAAGCCCCGGGGCGGCCACCAACCGATGGATGTTCGAAGGATGTTCGCGGACGGTGCCGCTCCCTGAACTTGGGGACCCCCGCCGGTCAGAGCCGGCCGGCACCGACCAGCGTCGAACCGCGCCGCGGGTTCGGTCACGGCGCAGGGCGGCTCCAGGGACTCGAGCGGCGTCGAGTCTCCGAGGCGGTGCTCGAGCGGCCGACCTATCGCAGTACCGGATCCCAGGCGAAGAGCGGGAATCCCGCGGCCAGCTCCTGAACCTCGCGCGCCACGCCCTCGGCGACGCGGGGATCGTCGGCTCGTGCCAGCACCCGGGCGATCCAGCCGGCGATGGTGCGCATTTCCTCGAGACCAAAGCCGCGGGTGGTCAGCGCGGGCGTGCCGATCCGGATGCCGCTCGTCACCCATGGCTTCTGCGGGTCGTCCGGAACGGCGTTCTTGTTGACCGTGATGCGGGCCCGGTGAAGGGCTTCCTCGGCCTGCTTGCCGGTGAGGCCGCGCCGCCTCAGGTCGACCAACATCAGATGGTTGTCGGTGCCGCCCGAGACCAGGTCGAATCCCTGCTCGATCAGGCCCCGCGCCAGCTCACGCGCATTGTCGATCACGCGCTGTTGGTAGGCACGGAACGAATCGGTGAGCGCCTCCCCGAAGCACACCGCCTTGGCGGCAATCACGTGCATCAGCGGCCCGCCCTGAAGGCCCGGGAAGATCGACTTGTCGAGCCGTTCCGCGAAGGCGGCGCGCGCCAGGACGAACCCGCCGCGCGGCCCGCGCAGGGTCTTGTGGGTGGTGCTGGTCACCAGGTCGGCGTGCGGCACCGGGCTCGGATGGAGGCCCGCCGCCACCAGCCCCGCCACGTGCGCCATGTCCACCACCAGGGTCGCACCCGATTCGCGCGCGATGGCCGCGAAGCGCTCGAAGTCGATGATGCGCGGATAGGCGCTGGCACCCGCGATGATGAGCCTCGGCCGATGCTCGCGGGCCAGGTTCTCGACCTGGGCGAAGTCGATGCGGCCGTCCTCGGGGCGCACGCCGTACTGCACGGCTTTGAACAGCCGGCCCGAGAACGATACCGGGTGACCGTGCGTCAGGTGCCCCCCATGCGCCAGGCTCATGCCGAGCAGTGTATCGCCGGGCTCGGCGGTCGAGAGGTAGGCGGCTAGATTCGCCGAAGCGCCGGAGTGCGCCTGCACGTTGGCGTGGTCGGCGCCGTAGAGCCGTCGGAGTCGCTCCAGGGCCAGCTCTTCGGCGACGTCCACGAACTCGCAGCCGCCGTAATAGCGTTTCTTGGGCAGGCCCTCGGCATACTTGTTGTTCATCTCCGAGCCGAGCGCCTCCAGCACTGCCGCGCTCGCGAAGTTCTCGGAAGCGATCATCTCCAACGTCGCGAGCTGGCGATTCCGCTCGGCGACGATGGCATCGAATATCGGTCGGTCCTGCTCGGCCAGAATGGACACGGCACCTACCGGGGCAAGAGGTGGGCGTTCTCGTACTCCTCGATCTTCCGCAGCCGCGCCACGTGGCGCCCTTCCTCGAACGGGGTCTCGAGCCAGATCCTCAACCACCGCACCGCGTCCTCCTCGGGGTTGGTACGCGCCCCCATCGCCAGCACGTTCGAGTCATTGTGGAGTCGCGTGAGCCGCGCCGTCTCGTCGCTGGTCACCACCGCGGCGCGCACGCCGCGCACCTTGTTCGCCGCGATCGCCTCGCCGATCCCGCTGCCGCCGAGCACCACCCCGCGATCCGCATGGCCGCCGGCCACGCGCTCGGCGACCGGGAAGCAATGGTCGGGGTAGTCGACCGGCGGTTCGCCGGCCGCGGTGCCGAGGTCATCGACTTGGTGGCCGAGCCGCGCCAGCTCCTGCTTCAGTCGCTCCTTGAGCACGAACCCGGCGTGGTCGCTGCCGATCGCAATCCTCACCGGTCCGCCGGCCCCCGCCTCAGGTCGCCCGACTGGCGGCGGGCTGGGGCACCGGCGTGAGCCAACGGTGACGGTCGGGCTGCTCGCCCCGCACCACGCCGAAGAACGCCGTCTGGATCGCCCGTGTCACCGGGCCCGGCTCGCCCCCTCCGACCGGGATGCGGTCCACCGAGATGATCGGCGACACCTCGACCGCGGTCCCGGCGAGGAACAGCTCGTCGGCAAGATAGAGCTGTTCCCGGGGCAGGACCTCCTGCCGCACCGGGTAGCCGAGGTCTCGGGCGAGCGTCATCACCGAGTCGCGGGTGATGCCGCCCAGGATGCTGCTCCACAGCGGCGGCGTGAGCAACTCGCCCTTGAGAACCGCGAACACGTTTTGGCCGCTGCCCTCGCTCACGTAGCCGTGGACGTCCAGGGCCAAGGCCTCCGCATAGCCGTCCACCAACGCTTCCATCTTCATGAGCTGCGAATTCATGTAGTTGGCCGACGCCTTGGCCATCGCCGGCAAGGTGTTGGGCGCGATTCTCCACCACGAGCTGATCTTGACCGCCACGCCCTGGGTCAGCGCCTCCTCGCCCAGATACTTGCCCCACGGGAAGGCAGCCACCGCCACCTCGACCGGGGAACCGAACGGGTTCACCCCCAGGTTCTCGTAGCCGCGGTAGATCAAGGGCCGGATGTAGCAGTCGCCGAGGTCGTTCGTCGCCACCACCTCGAGGCAGGCGGTCCGAATCTGCTGGCGGCTGAACGGCAGCTCCATCCGGTAGATGCGGGCCGAAGCCATGAGGCGATCGAGGTGTTCATCGAGACGGAAGATCGCCGGCCCGGTCGGCGTGCGGTAGCAGCGGATGCCCTCGAACACGCTCGAGGCGTAGTGGGCGACATGCGCCAGGACGTGGATCCGGGCATCGTCCCACGCCACCCACTTGCCGTTCATCCAGATCTTGTCCACTTTGGTGATCGCCATCATGCACCTCGTTCGCGACGCCGCCCTCCGGTCAGGCCGAGCGCGCCCGCAGCTCCTCTTGGATATGAGGCACCACGCGTTCGACGTGGTGCACGATTCGCCGCCAACATTCCTCGTAGGCCTCGCGCGAGGCCCCGAACGGATCGGAGACCGGCAGGTCGGGCTCGCCCGGGGGGGGCCAGTCGCTCACCACGTGGGTACGATCCGGGTCGGCACCCAGCGTCCGAACGGCGGCCAAGTGCCCCCGCTCCATGACCAGGATCAAGTCGGCCGATCGCACCAGGGCCGGAGTCACCCGCCGCGACCGATGATCTCCCAAGTCCACTCCCGCTCGCCGCGCCACCTCGATGGCCGGATCGGTCGCGGGCTGGCCCTCCCAGGCCGCACTACCGGCCGATTCCACGGCCACGCGCTCGAGATCCGGTCCGAGGGCGTGTCGCAAGTAGCCGGCCGCCATTGGACTACGACAGGTGTTGCCGGTGCAGACAAAGAGCAGGCGCAGCACAGGTTCCGGCCTCGACATACGTCTCCAGCATAGGTGTCACCCGGAGCTCGAGTCAATCCGCGGTCGCTGAGGTGAGGTCCTCGAACGAGCCGAGCTCGGGCGTCACGTCTACCCCACCGCGGCGCAGCAGCCGTGGGCGGGGCACGCTCACGTCGACCAAGGTCGAGAGGACCCCGCCGTGGCGAGGACCGCCGTCGATCACCAGGTCGAGCTGGTTGCCGAAGATGCGCACGACCTCCTCGGCGGTTTCCGCGGGGCGCTGCCCGGTGAGGTTCGCGCTGCTCGCCACCACCGGTCCACCGATGCGGTCCAACAGACGCTCGCACAACCGCTCTCTCGGGCACCGCAGAGCCACCGTGCCGCCCGCCCCGCGTACCCGCAGCGGCACGATGGCGGCGGCCCGGAAGATCAGCGACAGCGGACCGGGCCAGTAGCGCGCCATGAGGCGCTCGGCGACCTCGTTCACCTCCTCGGCCAGTCCGTAGACCTGGGCCGGATCGGGGATCAGGGAAATCACCGCCAGCGACGGATCGCGGCGCTTGAGCCTCGCCACCATCTCCACCGCCGAAACGTCGAACAGCGAGCAACCGAGCCCGTAAACCGTATCGGTCGGGAACCCGATCACACCCCCGCGCAGCACGGTCTCGGCGGCCGTCATCAGCGCCGCTTCGTTGGGGTGCTCGGGATCGACCCTCAGGATCTCCACGGCTATCCCTTCCCGGCGGCTCGCGCCAAGCGAGCGGCATGGGACTCGAGGTTGCGGGCCAGCCCGGCGTCCGACAGCGCCAGGATGCGCAGCGCCAGATGCGCCGCGTTGCGGGCCCCCCACGAGCCCACCCCGAGAGTGCCGACCGGCACTCCCGGAGGCATCTGCACCGTGGCCAGCAGCGCGTCGAACCCGGAAAGCGGCGAAGTCGCGAGCGGCACCCCCAGCACCGGAAGGCGGCTGTTCGCGGCCATCGCCCCGGCCAGATGCGCGGCTCCTCCAGCACCGGCGATGATGACCTCGAGGCCGCGGTCCCGTGCCGACTTGGCGTAGCGGGCGGCGGCGGCGGGTGTGCGGTGTGCCGAGCGCACGACCAGCTCGCTGCCGACGCCGAACTCTTCGAGCACCCGGGCCGCCTCCTCCAAGGTCGACCGGTCCGATTCGCTCCCCATGACGATCCCGACCCGGACCGCGAGTCCTCTCCTACGCATCCCTCAGCTCCCTTCCCCGCCGCGGGCCTCCAGCCCGCTGCCGGCCGCCACGCCCCCGGTGGGCGCGGCGATGTCGCGACGGCAGCGCCAGCCGGGACCCCGCAGCGATTCGATCGCCCGGTACACACGCGCGCGCGCGTCCGCGGACGACTCCGCGCGTGCGACTACGTATGCCGCCCGCCCGCCGCGCACCTGCCACCGACCCTCTTCCCAGCGCGTTCCGGCGTGGAAGACCATGAGTTCCGGATCCCCCGTCAACTTCTCCAAGCCCTCGATCGTGCCCTTCGCCCACACCGCATCGGGATACCCTTCGTCCACCAGCGCCACCGCCACGACGGCGCCCGGCTCCCGCTGCACCACCTCCGGCTCGAGAGCCCCCTGGGCGGCCGAAAGCAACAGTCGGGTGAGCGAACCATGGAGCAGGGGCAACACCGCCTGGCTCTCCGGATCCCCGAAACGTCCGTTGAACTCCAGCACCATGGGGCCGCTGGGAGTCAACATGAGCCCCGCGTAGAGCGTGCCGCGGAACGGCGTGCCGAGCATTTCCATCCGCTGAAGGATCGGGGCGATCACCCGTCCGCGCACCACGTCCTCCAAGCTTGGCTCGAGCAGTGGCGACGGCGCGTAGGCTCCCATGCCCCCGGTGTTGGGCCCCTGATCGCCGTCGAGCGCCCGCTTGTAGTCCCGCGCGGCGGGCAACAGCGTGAACCGCGCCCCGTCGGACACGGCCATGACGCTCAGCTCTTCGCCTTCCAGGAACTCCTCGAGCACGATGCGTCGGCCGCCCACGCCGAAGTGGTCCTGCAGCAGACAAGCGGCGAGGAACTCCTCGGCCTGCTTGCGCTCACGCGTGATGAGAACACCCTTGCCCGCGGCAAGTCCGTCGACCTTGAGTACCCACGGAGGCCCGAATCGAGAAAGCGCGGCGACTGCGTCTTCGAACTGCTCGAACTCGCGCCCGATCGCCGTGGCTATGCCTGCTTCGAGCATGTTCTTCTTGGCGAAGAGCTTGCTCGATTCGAGGCGGGCGGCATCGGCGCTTGGCCCGTACACGGCGATCCCGGCGGCCGCGAGTCGGTCAGCGAGTCCAGCCGCAAGCGGAGCCTCCGGACCGATCACGGCAAGATCGATCCGTTCCGAGCGGCAAGCCGCGATCAGGCCATCCGAGTCCGATTCGTCGACGGCGATGCATCGGTGCGATCGGGCCATTCCATCGTTGCCGGGGGCGACCAGAACCTCGGAGGCCTCGGGATCCTGGGCCAGCCGCCATGCCAGGACGTGCTCGCGGCCGCCGCGGCCGACCACCAGGACGCGGACGGGGGTCATCGACCGCAATCTAGAGGCCGGCCGCTCGAAGGGTCAAGCCGACGCGGCTCGCCGAGGTCACGAGCCCGCCGGGCGGGCGGCGAGCTCTTGCTCGAGCAGCTCGCGCACGGTTTGCGGAACGGCCTGGCCGCCGCTCTTCTTCATGACTTGGCCGACCAAGAAGCCCAAAGTGGCAGCCTTGCCGTTTCGGTACTGGGCCACCGGACCCGGATGCTCTTCGATCACAGCGCGGACCAAGGGAAGGATCTGCTCCTGGGAGGACGCGGTTTGGTAGCCGTGTCTCGCTATGATCGTCTGGGGACTGACCCCCTCTATTAGCATCTCCTCCAGCACCTGGTTCGCTAGCGGCCGCGGGTAGTTTACCGCGGTGACGTTGACGAACTCGAACAGATGCTCCGTTTGCAAGCTCTCCGCCAGTGACTTCCTGCCGTCGGGCCGTGCGGCAACCGTGCGACGCCAGGTGCCAGGAATCTCATTCATCAGGAAGTTACTGGCCAGCTTCCGATTGTTCGCCTTGAGAACGATCGCGAGGGCTTTGTCCGAGTAGTCCCGGTCCTGGCTCAGCACCTCGGCGTCGTACGCCGGCAGGCCAAGCTTCACAAACTGCCTCTCCCGTTCCCACGGCGGCTCCGGCAGACGGGCCCGCGCTTCCGCCACCCACGCCGCGTCGACCCGCAGCAGCGGCAGATCGGGCTCCGGGAAGTAGCGATAGTCGTGCGCATACTCCTTGGAGCGCATGATCGCCAGCTTGTCGTGGTCCGCGTCGTAGAGCAGCGTCGCCTGCTCGATTCGGCCGCCCGCCGCCAGCACCCCCTCCTGGCGCGCGATCTCGGCCCCCAGTCCCTTCTCGACCCCCTTGATCGAGTTGAGGTTCTTGATCTCGGTCTTCACCCCGTAGGCCTGCTGCCCCACCGGGCGCAACGACACGTTGGCGTCGCAGCGCAAGTGTCCCTTCTCCATATCGCCGTCGGAGATCGCGAGCCAACGCACCAGCCGGCGCAAGGCGCCGAGGAAGGCCGCGCACTCCGCGGGCTTCCGGAACGCCGGCTGCGTCACCAGCTCGAGCAGCGGCACCCCGGCGCGGTTGAAATCCACCCGGGACACCGGCCGATCGCCGTAGCGCTCCGGGTGGAACGACTTGCCGGTGTCCTCTTCGGCGTGGATGCGGATGAGCGGAAACGCCACCTCCTCACCCTCCCAGCGAAGCGGCAGCGCCCCACCCTCGCAAAGCGGGCGGTCATATTGCGTGATCTGGTAGTTCTTGGGCATGTCCGGGTAGAAGTAGTTCTTGCGGGCGAACACGCTCTCGTTTCGCACCTGGCAGCCCAGCGCGAGGCCGAGCCGCAGGGCCGCGTCGATCGCAGCGCGATTGGTGATCGGGAGCGCTCCCGGAAGGCCCAGGCACACCGGACAGACATTCGAGTTCGGCGCAGCGCCGAACTCGGCCGGGCATTCGCAGAACATCTTGGTACGGGTGGCAAGCTGGATGTGGCACTCGAGTCCGATCACCGCTTCGTAGGCCATGAAAACTCCGTCTCGTGGTCACGCCTCAGGTGGTCGACCTCGCCCCGTACCTCCAGCGCTCGCCCGGCACGCAGCAGCACCGGCTCGCTGTCCTCTGGCCCCAGCAGCTGCACCGCCCGCGGCAGGCCCTTTGGCGCCGGCCCGACCGGCACCGTCAGCCCGGGGATGCCGGCCAGGTTGGCGCCGATCGTGAAGATGTCGCTCAGGTACATCGCCAGCGGGTCGCTGATCTTCTCCCCCAGCCGGAACGGCAACGTGGGGGTCGCGGGCAGCAGCAGCAGATCGCAGCGACGAAACGCCGCCTGGTATTCGCGCCGAATCCGGGTGCGGGCGCGCTGAGCCTTGAGGTAGTACGCGTCGTAGTAGCCGGCGGACAAGGCGTAGGTGCCGAGCAGGATGCGTCGTCGGACCTCGGGTCCGAAGCCCTCGCTGCGCGTGTGCACGTAGAGCGACCAGACGTCGGGAGCCTCGGCGTGGCGGAAGCCGTAACGAACGCCGTCGAAGCGCGCCAGGTTCGAGCTGGCCTCCGCGGTCGCCACCAGGTAGTAGGTCGCGACCGCGTACTCCCCGGGCAGGAACTCGAGCTCGACCCGGCGCGCCCCGCCGCGCTCGAGCCAGGCCGCAGCCGTCTCGAGACCCTCCACCACGTCGGAGTCGACGCCCGCCCGCCACAAGTTGGCCGGCCAGCCGAACGAAAGCCCGCGCACGCCACTCTCCCA
>DASXTP010000014.1:0-34333 GCA_036505355.1 Candidatus Eiseniibacteriota bacterium
CACCGTCGCCCCCTTCGGCGTCTCGGCGCACTGGTCGAGCCCGTTGCACACCCCGTCGCCATCGTCGTCCTTCGGACAGCCGGTCTGGTCCACGGTGCATCCCTTCGGCGTGTCGGGGCACTTGTCGATCCCATCGAGCACTTGATCGCCGTCGCTGTCCTTGGGGCACCCGTCGGCGTCGACCGTGGCCCCGAGTGGCGTGTCGGGACACCGGTCTTGCCAGTCGCGAACCCCGTCGAGATCGCTATCCCGCACCTTGCCGAGCCACATGAACTGGAGCCCGGCGGTCGCGCCCAGGTGCTGGCTGAACTCCTTGGCATCGCGCTCACGGAAAAAGACGTCCCGAGCCTGGAGCCTCAGGTAGGTCCGATCGCCGAGCACATTGAACAGCACCCCCACGGCTAGGGTCGGGGCCCCGCGCTCCAACCGCTCGGGGGGCAAGCTGATGACGTGGCTCCGGCCATACGCGAACCCGCCCGTCAGAAAAGGGACCACGCCAGCTTCGGCGGGTCGCATGTTGAGCCTCAGGTCGAGCCCCGCGGCGCCGAAGCTCTGGGTCGGATGGGGGAGCGAATCGGCCTCGGAGCGCGAGAAAATCCCCTGGGCCTCCACCACCAACCAAGGCTGGAGGCGATAGCCCAGCGACCCTCCGATCGCCGGTCCGGCCTTCATGCGGGCGCGGGTGTCGGGGTTCAGGAGGCCGATTTGTCCCGAAAGCTCGATCGGCGTCCCGCCGATTTGGGCGAGGGCCGGCTGGGCGGTGAGAACGGCGAAGGCGAGCAGCCAGAGTCGTGAACGGCTCATGCCGGAGAGGCCCTCGGTGATGGCGAATGATCGTCGACGCAGCGGACACCCCTCCAGGGAACGCGCAGGTTGGGGGGTGCAGGTGAGGGGGTGGCCCGCGTGCGGGAAAAAAGACCGGTAAGTGCTACCATTCGAGACCCCGCAGGTCAACGAATCGATTGCGACGGTTTAGGATACGGCGAAGGAGCCCCCCATGACCCCCGAACAACGAAAGCAGCTGATCGCCCGCTACGCGGAGGGCTACGACGAGGTCGCGGCGGCGCTCGACGGATTCCCTGCCGAGGCCCTGACCGCCCATCCCATCCCCGGCAAGTGGAGCGCGGCCGAGATCGTGCACCACTTGGCCGACAGCGAGAGCATCTCGGCGCAGCGGCTGCGCAAGCTGCTGGTCGAGGATCATCCCGTGATCAACGGCTACGACCAGGAGGACTATGCGGTGCGGCTGCGCTACAACGACCGTGAGCTGGCCCCGGCGCTCGAGGCCTTTCGCGCCGCCCGCGCCACCACCCTCCAGCTGCTCCACCACCTGTCGGCCGAGGACTGGGGGCGTGAAGGGTGGCACACGGAGTCGGGCCGCTACGATGCCGAGACTTGGCTCACCGTTTACGCCGCCCACGCCCACGACCACGC
The DNA here is from genome assembly GCA_036505355.1 of Candidatus Eiseniibacteriota bacterium. Taxonomy (GTDB): domain Bacteria; phylum Eisenbacteria; class RBG-16-71-46; order RBG-16-71-46; family RBG-16-71-46; genus WS-8. Next base: position 1,435 of record DASXTP010000014.1, read on the forward strand.
GGCCCAGATCCGCCGCCTTCGCGCGGCCCTGTCGCCTGTGCACGCCTGATGGTGTGGCGCTGTCGCGAACGCGTTTTCGACCTCCAGGACCGGGTGCTGGTCATGGGGGTGCTGAACGTCACCCCGGACTCGTTCTCCGACGGCGGCCGCTTCGTTGAGCCCGCGGCGGCGATCGACCAGGGGCGCAGGCTGCTCGAGGAAGGTGCCGATCTCCTCGACATCGGGGGCGAGAGCACGCGGCCCGGCTCGTCCCCGGTGCCGGCCGAGGAGCAGTGGCGCCGAGTCGGACCGGTCGTCACTCGGCTGGCTGGGGAAGGGGCGTGCGTCTCGATCGACACCTCGCTCTCCGCGGTGGCGGAGCGGGCGATCGGCGCAGGAGCCCAGGTCGTCAACGACATCACGGCGCTCCGGGATCCAGCGATGGGCCCGCTGGCGGCCCGCGCCGGCGTCGGCCTGGTACTGATGCACCTGCAGGGCTCCCCCGCCACCATGCAGCTCGATCCGCGCTACGACGACGTCCTGGGCGAGGTCGCCGCGGCGCTGGCGGAGCGCCGTCAGGCGGCGCGCCGGGCGGGAGTCGCCGACGAGAACCTGGCGCTCGATCCAGGAATCGGCTTCGGCAAGACGTTGGGTCACAACCTAGCGCTGCTCGCAGGCCTCTCGCAGCTCTCCGCCTTGGGACGCCCGCTGGTGGTCGGTGTGTCGCGCAAGAGTTTCCTCGGCAAGCTGCTCGACCTCCCGGTGGACCAGCGTCTCGAGGCCGGCCTGGCGGCCGCGGTCATCGCGGTCTTCGAGGGGGCCCGCATCGTGCGCACTCACGACGTGGCGCCGACGAAGAGAGCGACTCGAGTGGCTCAGGCGCTGCGATCGACCCGGGCGGGCGAGGCGATCGATCTGGATCGTGGCTGACGGGAGGGGTCGCCGATCGCTCGCCCGCCGCGACCTCGCCTGCAACATAGGCGCCGCATCGGGCTTCTGCTAGGTTTGGGACATGGCACCGGTCCACGATCTGTGGCTGCTCGACCTGCTCGATATCTTCCTGGTGGCGGTGCTGTTCTACCGCATGCTCATCCTGGTCAAGGGCACGCGCTCGGCGCAGATGTACGTGGGGCTGCTGCTGATCGTGCTGATCGGGTTCGCGGCCCGCACCTTCGACCTGATCGCCGTCAAATGGATTGTCGACAGCTTGAAGACGGTGTGGTTGATCGCCTTCGTGATCCTGTTCCAGCCCGAGCTGCGACACGCGCTCGCTCAGTTCGGACGCACCCGCTACTTTCGCTCGTTTCTGCGCGGGGAGAGCTACGGCGTTTTGGGAGAGGTGGTGCGAGCCGCCGAGACGCTGGCGCAGCGCCGCCACGGCGCCCTGATCGTGCTGGAGCGCAACGTGGGCCTGCGGAACTTCGTCGAGACCGGGACCCGGTTGGACGCGAAGGTGTCGGCCGAGCTGCTGGTGACCCTGTTCAGCCCGGGCTCGCCACTGCACGACGGCGCGGTGATCCTGCGCGAGGACACGGTGGAGGCCGCCTCCTGCATCCTGCCTCTGTCCACCAACCCGCGTACCTCGATCGCCCTCGGCACTCGCCACCGCGCCGCGCTCGGCCTCAGCGAGGAATCGGACGCCGCGGTGATCGTGGTGAGCGAGGAAGGCGCAGCGGTCTCGGTGGCGTTCCGCGGCCAGATGAAGAAGAACCTGAACGAGGGCGAGCTCCGGAGCGAGCTGTCGCGAATCTTCCGCATCCGTCCGGAGGAAGAGCAGGCGATGGAGCCGGTCACCCCCGCCACACCCGACGAAGGCACCGAAAAGGCGGCCGGCTAGCCCATCGAGCCCCCGGGCCGTTTCTCGGACACCGCCTAGTGGTGTTTTGCGGTCACCAGGTCCGTCTCCGGCCCGACGAGCTGTATGTCCTCCCCCGGTAGGTCGCGGACGTGGTAGTCGAAGATTCGGTCCTCGCCGCCGCTCCAACGACGGAGCACGACTTTCATGGCCCGGCCCTTGGGCCGCTGACGCAGATACTCCTCGAGGGCGTCCAGGTCGGCGAACGACCTGCCGTCGATGCTCTGCAGGATGTCCTGCTCCTCGACTTCGAGCATCTCGGCTGCCGAGCCGGATTCCACGGACTGCACGACCAGCCGGGCTGGGTCTCGAAGGCTCGCGTCGTCTTCGAGATAGATCGGCGCGATGAGCGCCCCGTCGACGCTCACGCCACGGCGCGCGGTGACCGGCTCACGCGGAAGCGGCGCCACCTCCACCGTGCGACGGCGTCCTTGGTGCTCGACAACCAGCACGATGCGGCCGGTGCGGCCTCGCAAGGCGGTCACCAGATCGCTGAGGCTGCCCAGGCTGTCTCCTTGGGTGTTCACGGCGACGATCCGGTCGCCCGACTCGAGCGGCCAGCGCTTGCGGTCGAACGAGCGGGCGACCCGTAAGGTGTGGCGACCGTCCTCGTCCCTGAGCAGCGAGAACTCCAGCCGCGCCGGGGAAGGCGACACGCCGTCGCGGAGCAGCGCCAGAATGCGACAGACGTCCTTCATCGGCGTCGCGAAGTTGACTCGATCCGCCTTGTCGTCTGCGGCTCGGGCCGTCGCGATGCCCACCACGCGCCGATCGTCCAACGCGATGACCGGCCCGCCGGAGTTGCCGTGGTCGACGGTGGCGTCGACCTGGAGCAGATTCGGCCCGAACCGGTCCGTCTTGCCGGAGACGATCCCCCGGGTGCCGGTGAAGTGCATGCCGAGCGGATGGCCGAAGGCGCCGACCGGCTCTCCGATGCGGGCTGCGTCGCCGCAGCCCAGTTGGGCCGCGGTTCGCCCCGCGGGGATTCGATCCACGACCAGAACGGCGACGTCGGTGAAGGGATCGACGTACACCTTGTGCGCGGGCTGAAAGGCCTGACCGGCGAACGCGATCTGCACCAGGGATGGGGACTGCCCCACCACGTGCGCGTTGGTCACGATCCAGCGGCGCTCGGTGTCGACCAGGAACCCCGCGCCCTCGAACGTGCCTCGCTCGTCGCCGATAAAGGGGGTGGTGATCTGGGTGCGGATGCGGACGGTATAAGCGCGCGCCTCCCGGAACGCCTGTTCCGCGTCTTGCTCGACTGCCACCGCGACGCCCACCGGAGGCACGGAGAGCAGAACCACCAGGAAACCGAGGACCCCCGAGGCTCTCGGGCGGTCGGATTGCATTCATTCCCCCCAGTCGATCCCGTCGGATCGAGCGATGCTCCGGCCACCGGTTCGCGCGGAAGAATCCGCGCAGGGTATCGGCAGGTTCGGGCGCGTACGAAAGCGCACAAGAGAGTCGCTGCGAAGCTACCGCATCTGAGCTCTCCCGAAGGTCCTGACTTTGTCGAGTCCACGGGGCGGGTCCTGGCCCCCTGAATCCGAACGGCGCGGCCGGTCACTCCCCGGTCCGATCGGAGGGCTCGGCCGCGGGCGCCGGTGGGCGGCTGTCGGCTGTGGGCGGCATGTCGGCTGTGGGCGGCTTGCGTGATGGCCGGTCGTCCGGTTAGCTTGATCTCGACTGTCGCCGGTTAGCTTCCGGGTCGTGCCCGGTACAGAAATCATTGCCCCGAACCACGGCCGTAAGTCGTTGGCGGCGTAGCTCAGCTGGTAGAGCAGGAGAATCATAATCTCTGTGTCCGGGGTTCGAGTCCCTGCGCCGCCACCATCCTTGACCGTGCCGCGCCCGCGCTTCCGCCGGCTCGAGCCTATCCTCAGGGCCGCACTGAAGGGACCGTGCGCCCAGCCACGCGGCAGCCGCGTGCTGGTCGCGGTGAGCGGCGGCGCCGACTCGACCGCCCTCCTCCTGACACTGAAGCGGCTGGCCCCCGAGCTGGGCGTCGAGCTGTGCGCGGCTCACCTCCACCATGGCTTGCGCGGCGTGGCGGCCGATCAGGATCTCGAGTTCGTGCGGGCCCTGTGCGCGCACCTCGAAGTGCCGCTCGAATGCGCCCGCTGGGACACGCGAGCCCGCATGAAGCGCCGGGGGCTCAAGGGCCAGGCAGGGCTCCGCACGTTGCGCCGGGAATACCTGGAGCGAAGTGCCGATCGGTGGCACGCAGCCGCGATCGCTACCGCCCACACCGCGGACGACCAGCTCGAGACCGTGCTGCTGAGATTGATGCGGGGCGCCGGTCTGCCGGGGCTGGGGGGCATGAGCCCTCGGCGCGGCCGATGGATCAAGCCGCTCTTGGGCGCCACGCGTTTCGAGATCGAGGCCGACCTAGAAGCGGCGGGGGCGGCGTGGCGCGAGGACGCCTCGAACCGGGACTCGCGTCATGCGCGGTCCCGGGTGCGACACGAGGTCATCCCCGCGTTGGTTCGTGCCATGGGACAGGGCCGCTCGGACACCCTTGGGGCCCGGGGAGCCCTGGCGCGCCGCGTGGCCAGGGGGGTCGCCGAGGTGCGCAGCGCCCGGCGCCTGACCGAGCGCATGGCGCGCCGGCTGCTCTTGGCCTCGGCGGACCGGGGTCCGCTCGGGCCCCCGGCGCGGGAAGACCCGGTCCGGCTTGCCGGACCCCCAGGGCGGATAAGTCCGGTCCAGCTCCCCCGACCGGCCCGGCCGGCCGAGATCCGGCTTGATTCGCGACGCCTGGGTTCCTACCCTTATGTAGTTAAGCGTACGTTATTTCGCCTACTCTGGAAGCGCCTCGGACGGGCTCAGCCCGGCCTCACCCACCGGCATCTCGACGCCCTGGCGCGGGTCGTGCGATCGTCCCGCGGCGGTTCTCGCCTGGACCTCCCGGGCGGATGGGTCGCCGAGCTCGACCGCGGGGTTCTAGTCTTCCACCGGGATGGAAAGCCGGGGTCCGAGGGGCCCGAGCCGGGTCGGCGGAGACTTGCCGTTCCGGGGGCGCGACGCTGGAATGGGGCCGTGGTGCGCGCCCGCTGGCTGAGCGGGGCGATCGCACGGCGACGGCTGCGGAGCAAACCCGTTGCGGATGAATGCTTTGCCTCGGAAGCAGTCGAAGGAGAACTGGAATTGCGGGCCGCAGGGTCCGATGAATGGTTCGTGCCGTTCGGACGACCCCGCGGCCAGCGTCTGGGCGAGTTCTTGCGCAGGCAGCGCGTCGCGCGGACCCGGAGGGCTCGTCCCTGGGTCCTGGCTGACCAAGCGGGCATCCTATGGGTGATCGGGGTGCGCCGCTCGGCCCGGGCACCGCTCACCCCGCAAACCCGAAAGGCACTGTGGGTCCATGCAGAGTTCCGCGACTGAGCACCTGACCGACCGATCTCGGGCCGATGCCCCGGGGACCGCGGGGCTCCGCGTGCTGTTCACGGGGGACCAGATCCACGCGCGGGTGCGGGAGCTGGGGCTCGAGATCGCCCGGGATTATCACGACAAGCAGCCGCTCTTCGTCGGCGTGCTCAAGGGCGCCTGCATGTTCCAGTGCGACCTGGCGCGGGCCACCCCGCTGGAGGTGGAGCTGGACTTCCTCTCGGTTTCGTCGTACGGCCGCGGCACCGCGTCCCAGGGATCGGTACGGCTGCTGTCCGACCTGCGCGGCGATGTCGCCGGCCGACACGTGGTGCTGTGCGAGGGGGTGGTGGACACGGGCCTCAGCGCCACGTTCATCCTCGACCTCTTGCGCTCCCGCGGCCCGGCCAGCCTGGCGGTGGCCACCTTGCTCGACAAACGCCCATGCCGGAAGATCGAGGTGCCGTTGCGCTACGTGGGCTGGTCGATCGGAGCCGACTTCGTGGTTGGCTATGGTCTGGACCAGACCGAGCAGTATCGGAACCTGGCCTTCGTGGCCGTTCTCGAGGGAGCGTGACCCGGTGAAGCTGTTCCGCAAGGAACCGAACCAGAGTCCGGACGAGGGCCGCAACCGCGAGACGCGGCGCGGCGGACCTCGCGTTCCCCCGCCGCGCCGGGCGCCGACGCCGTTGCCGCCGGGACGCCCGTTCCGGACGCTCGCCTTCTGGGTGTTCGTCGCCCTGCTCGCCCTGGTGGCCTACCGGGTCTATCAGGGCAACTTCATGGCGACCCCGCGGCTCGAGATCTCCTACACGCGCTTCATCCAGGAGGTCGAGCGCGGCAACATCCTCACTCTCCAGGTGGTCGAGAAGGTCGTGAGCGGCGACCTCAAGGCCGAATCCGCGGTGCGGCTGAGCGGCCACGAGGTGCGGTTCAAGGCGTTCAGGACCAACATCCTGGGCGACGGAACCGACCTTCCCGACCGGGTCTGGAAGACCAACCCCGGGATCGAGATCGAGGTCCGCCAGGCGGGCTTCAACTGGCTCTCGTTCCTGTTCACCTCCCTGCCGTTCCTGCTCCTGCTCCCGCTCTGGATGGTGATGATCCGGCAGATGCAGTCGGGCGGGAGCGCGGCGCTCAAGTTCGGGAAGACCAAGGCCAAGGTGCTGATCGAGAGCACGCCCAAGGTGACCTTCAAGGACGTGGCGGGCTGCGACGAGGCCAAGCAGGAGCTGCAGGAGATCATCGAGTTCCTGAAGGAGCCGCAGAAGTTCCAGCGGCTGGGCGGGCGTATTCCCAAGGGCGCGCTGCTGCTCGGGCCGCCGGGGTCGGGCAAGACCCTGCTCGCCAAGGCGGTGGCCGGCGAGGCCCACGTGCCGTTCTTCTCCATGTCGGGCTCCGACTTCGTGGAGATGTTCGTCGGTGTGGGGGCGAGTCGCGTAAGGGATCTATTCGAGCAGGGCAAGCGCAACGCACCGTGTCTGCCGGGCGACACCGTGATCACGCTGAGCGGGGGCCGGCAGGTCACGATCCAGGAGATGTTCGAGAACGCCATGGTGGGCGTGAAGGTGCCGGCGATGACGGAGGATTTCCGCTTCGAGGACGCCACTGTGCTCGGCATCACGCGCAAGCCCGGTACCGAACTTCTCAGGATTCTGACTTCCACCAGCGAGATCAAGGCAACCCCCAACCACCTGTTCCCGGTGCTCCGTGGATCGGGGATGGAATGGATCCGAGCCGATCAATTGACCACCAGCGATCTTGTCGCCGTCCCACGGACGATCGGGACAACTCCCATCTGGCCGCTCTCCTATGAATTCCTCCCTCAGGACGAGACCTTCGTGCAGTTCCGGGGCAGGACACCGGGCCGCCGTCGCGCCCGCCTCTCCAAGCTCAGAGAGGAAATCACCTCGCGACATGACGACATCGATTTTCTCTGCATTGGCAGGGGCGGATTCCGAACCTCGTACCTCAAGCGCGTCCCTCTCCACCTCACCGACGATATCGCTTACCTTTGCGGTTTGATTGCCTCCGATGGCACCTACGGTGTGTCCAGGGGCCGAACGATCACCTTTGTCAACACCGAGCTTGCTCTGCACGAGCGTGTCCGCGAAATCGTCGAGCAGAACTTCAGCTATGCGCCCAAGCGACATCTGAATCGAAAGCACTATGAGACGATCCTTCCCCAGGGATCGACCCCGAAGGTCCTCCAGGATTGCTACACGACGTACATCAACAACCTCCTCCTGTGTGAAACGTTGCGCGGAGTCCAAGCGCATATTCTCGAGCTGCCCTCCGAACTCATCGCCGCATGGCTCAGAGGCGTCTTCGACGGCGATGGCTATGTCCGCGCGGACCCTCGCACGCCGCAGGTGGTCATCTCGGCGTGGGACAGAAAATCCAATCGAATGATCCGCGACGCCCTATTGCGGGTTGATATCCCAACGAGTCTATCGTCCTCGGCTGACGCGGGTCATGGAAACATCTACATCACTGGGCTCGCGGCATTGACAAGCTTCGTGAACAGGGTCGGCGCCGACCATCCTCAGAAGGCCGCCAAGCTCGATCAGCTGCGGGCCTTCATCCGAGACCGTACCACCTCCGCGTCTCGACTCGACTCCGTTCCGGCACAGGGGATCATACGTCGGGCTCGGCTCTCCTTCGGAATGGGGCAGCGAGCGTTCAACCATGGCCATGTCGTCAGCAGCTACGAACGAGGTGTCGTGACTCCGTCTCGCGCGAGTCTTCAACTCGTCGTCGAAGAGATGGACGAGTGGCGCAACGAACGCGGACTTGACGACACGGACGAGTTCGCACAGCTCAGAGACTTGGCCCACTCGGCAGTACTTTGGTCCCAGATCCAGCGTGTTGATGAAGTCCAGTCGATTCAGCCCGTATATGATCTATGCTTGGATCGGCATAACTGCTTTATCGCCAACAATATAATCGCCCATAACTGCATTGTTTTTATTGATGAAATTGACGCTGTCGGCCGGCACCGCGGCGCGGGGCTCGGCGGCGGGCACGACGAGCGCGAGCAGACGCTCAACCAACTGCTGGTCGAGATGGACGGCTTCGACTCCAACGAGGGCGTCATCATGGTCGCCGCCACCAACCGGCCCGACGTGCTCGACCCGGCGCTGCTGCGTCCCGGCCGGTTCGACCGCCAGATCGTGGTGGACTGGCCCGACGTGCGAGGTCGCGAGGGCATCTTCAAGGTGCACACCCGCAGCATCCCGGTCGCCGAGGACGTCGACTTGAACCAGTTGGCGCGCGCCACCCCGGGGATGGCGGGCGCCGACATCGCGAACATGGTGAACGAGGCGGCGCTGCTGGCGGCGCGGCGGAACCGCAAGAAGGTCGTCATGCAGGACTTCGAGGACGCCAAGGACAAGGTCATGCTCGGCACCGAGCGGAAGAGCCTGGTCATGACCGAGGACGAGCGCCGTAGCACCGCCTACCACGAGGCGGGGCACGCGCTGGTGGCGTGGCTCATGCCCGGAACCGACCCGGTGGACAAGGTGACCATCATCCCGCGCGGCCGCGCGCTCGGCCTGACCTCGTACATCCCGAGCGAGGAGCGGCACGCGCGTTCCCGCGAGGACCTGGTCCGGGCGATCTCCATGATGATGGGCGGCCGCGCCGCCGAGAAGCTCATCTTCGGCCACCTCACGACCGGGGCGGCCAACGACCTCGAGCGCGCCACGTCGCTCGCCCGGCGCATGGTCTGCGAGTTGGGCATGAGCGAGACCCTCGGCCCGCTGACCTTCGGCAAGAAGGAGGAGATGGTGTTCCTGGGCCGCGAGATCGCCACCCACAAGGACTACAGCGAGCAGACCGCGATCCAGATCGACGAGGAAGTGCGTCGGATCGCCGAGAGCTGTTATCAGCAGGCCTTCGAGCTGCTCAAGAACAACCAGGACAAGCTGCACCTGCTGGCCACCACGCTGCTGGAGCGTGAAGTGCTCGACGGCGAGCAGATGAACCGCCTGCTCCTTGGCGAAACGCTGGAACCGATCCGCGCCGTGGAGCCCGAGCCCGTGGCGAACGAGCCCGGCGACGAAGCCCAAGCGGCCAAGGAAGGCGAGCGTCGCACACTGGACACCCTCACCTCGCCGGAGCCGCGTCCGGCGGGCGCTTGAGCGCTCCAGCCTCGCCTCGGAGCTGTGCCGGCCCGAGCAGCTTCCTGCAAACGTGAGCGCGCTCTGCCGGCCCGAGCGCTCCTGCCGACGTGAGCCGCGGCCTGCGCGGATTGCAGACCCCGATCCCTTGACGCCGGCGTTGCAACTGGCGCGGCTGAACGATTGGAACTTTCGCGGGGTCTCGAACGTCTAAAGAAGCGTCACGCGCGTGCGACCGCGTGGCTTCTGCGACCTCCAACCAGTCGCGTGAGTCTTCCAAGACTCGGGACGGGCATGGCAGCCCAGGTCCCGCAGGGATCGCCCGGCCCGCGAGCCGGGCGAACCTGTTTTCGGCGGCGGGTCCCTACGCGCCGACGCTCGCCCCGATGAAGGCACCGCCCTGGGTCGCCCGACGCGAGAGCAACGGGGCGGGCCGGAAGCGTTCGCCCTTCTCCGCCTGGAGCGCGATCAGGCGCGCCTCGACGCGCGGCAGGCCCAGCGCGTCGGCGTGACGCAGCACGCCGCCCCGGAAGGGCGGGAAGCCCGTGCCGAACACCATCGCCAAGTCGATCCATCCGGCTTCGGTCGCCACACCCTCCTCCAGACACCGCGCCGCCTCGTTGATCATCACCAGCACCATCCGCTCGGACAGCGCCTCGAGCGTCGGCGCCTTGCGTCGCCGCGTGAGCCCGGCCAAGGTACGCACCGAATCGTCGGGCCAGCGCTTGCGGCCGCGGTGCCGATAGAAGCCGAGCCCCCGCTTCTTTCCGAGCCGCCCCGCCGCCACCAACTTGTCCAGCAGCGGAGCCGGAGCCATGCGGTCGGGGAATGCCTGGCCCAATACGCCGGCCACCTTCTGCGCGACGTCGAGGCCCACCTCGTCCAGCAGCTCGAATGGTCCCATCGGCATGCCGAAGGCGCGCATCGCGGCGTCGATCTGCGGCACCGTGAATGCCTCTTCGAGCAGGTGGATCGCCTCGCGCAGGTAGGGCATGAGGACGCGGTTGACCACGAAGCCGGGGGCATCGGCCACCACGACCGGAGTCTTCCCCAGGCGACGCGCCAGGGCGACGGCGGTGACGAGCGTCCGATCGGACGTTCGCGGCGCTTTCACCACCTCGACCAGCGGCATCCGGTGCACCGGGTTGAAGAAGTGGAGCCCGCACAGCCGCCCGGGATCGCTGAGCCCTTGAGCGAGCGTCCCCACCGACAGCGAAGAGGTGTTGGTCGCCAGCACGCCCTCCGGTCCCATCCGCACCTCGAGCTCGGCGAACACCCGGCGCTTGACGTTGAGGTCCTCGACCACCGCCTCGAGCGCGAAGTCGTGCCGCTCGACGCCGCCGAGCTCCAGCGTGGGCACGATCCGCGCGAGCTGGGCGTCTCGCTCCCGCGTCGACATCCGCCGTTTGCGCCCCCGCTCCTCGATGAGCCCGTGCACCGTCCGCAGCGCCCGAGTGAGGGATTCGTGGCTCACGTCGCGCATCCGCACCTGGATGCCGGCCCGGCTTGCGAGCTCGGCGATGCCGCCCCCCATGACTCCGGCCCCCGCCAGCATCAGCCGGTTCACGGGCACTGGTCGGATCGACGCGTCGCTTACCACCGGATCCTTCTTGGCTCGCTCGGACAGATCGAAGATGCGAACCAGGTTCTTGCAGACCGGCCCGACCACCAGATCGCTCACCCACGCCGCTTCGATTTCGAGACCGGCTTCGATGGGCAGCCCCAGGGTCCGCTCGATCACAGCCAGGGCGGCGAGCGGCGCCGGATAGTGGCCGCCGGTCCGCCGCCGCGTCTCGGCGCGGGCCCGGGAAAACACCAACGATCGGCCGAAGGGGGTGCGGTTCAGGAACCAGTCGGAGAAGCCGCGCGGGCGGTAGCGGTCGCGTCGCCGCCCCGCCGGGCGCCGCGCCAAGGCGGCGATGAGCTCGTGCGCCCGCTCGATCAACCACGCCGCAGGCACGGCGCGCGCGATCCATCCGATCTTCTCGGCGCGCCGCGCGTCGAGCGCCCGCCCGGAGAGGATCAAGTCGAGGGCGGCCGCCAGGCCCACCAGCCGCGGCAGGCGCTGCGATCCCCCGAATCCCGGGAAGATGCCGAGCAGCACCTCGGGCAGTCCGATCTGGGTGCGCGGCTCGTCGCTGGCGATCCGCGAGTCGCACGCCAGCGCCAGCTCGGCCCCGCCCCCGAGGCACGCGCCGTCGATGGCCGCCACCGTGGGACAGCTCAGGGACGCCAGCCGCTGGAACGAAGCATGGACGCGCCGCACCAGGCCCAGGACTTCGTCGCGGTCGGTGATCGAGCCGATCGCGGCCACGTCGGCCCCGGCGATGAACGACCCGTTCTTGCCGCTCCGCAGTACCAGGCCGTGCAGGCCCGCCATGCCTTCGATCTCGCCGAGGATCTGCTCGAGGTCGGCCAGGGCCTCCAGGTCGAGCACGTTCACCTTGCGCGACGAGTGATCCATCACCAGATGGACGACGCCGCCGGGCTCACGCTCCAGTCGGAAGACCGCCATCAGTCCCGCTCCAGCACGAAGGCCGCCCCCTGGCCGCCGCCGACGCACAGCGTGGCGAGGCCGCGCCTGAGCCCGCGCCGGCGCATCTCCATCAGCAGCGTGAGCAACAACCGGGCGCCGCTCGCCCCCACCGGATGCCCGAGGGCGATGGCGCCGCCGTTCACGTTGAGCCGCTCGAGCGGGAACTCACCCAATGGCTGCATGCGGCCGAGCTCCGCCCGGGCAAAGCTCTCCGACTTGGCGGCCTCGAGGCATGCCAGCACTTGCGCGGCGAACGCCTCGTTGATCTCGAACAGCTCGCATTGCTCGAGCTCGAGTCCGACGCGGGCCAGGGCTTTGGCCGACGCGAACACCGGGCCCAGCCCCATCCGTTGCGGGGCGAGCCCCGCGAACGCGAAGCTCCGGATGCGTCCGAGCGGCGGCGAGGGCCAGCGCGCGGCGGTCTCGTCGTCGCCGATCAACAGCGCCACCGCGCCGTCCGTGACCTGGCACGAATTGCCGACCGTCACGGTGCCGTTCCTCCGGTCGAAGTAGGGCTTCAGCCGTCCGAGGGCCTCCAAGGTCTGGCTCTCGCGCGGCCCCACGTCGTCCCGCACCATCTCGTGGGCCGGCGGCGGAAAGACCGGGACGATCTCCTCGCGCAACCGCTCGCGCGCCGCCACGGTGCGCTGGTGGCTCCGCAGCGCGAACTCGTCGTGGCGCTCGCGCGGGATGCGGAACTCGCGCGCCAGGACCTCCGCGGTCTGCCCCATGTTGAGCCCACACACCAGATCCGTCAGCCCTTCGGCCAGCGCGATGCGCGGCTTGAGGAGGGCGGGTCGAAAGCGCGCGACCGCAGCGAGCCGGGCGAGCGGGGTCTTGGCGCGCGACACGCCCTCGAGCCAGGTCCCGTAGGCGAGCGGGTACAGAAGCGGGATCTGGCTCATCGATTCGACGCCGCCCGCGAGCACCAGTCGCGCCGCGCCGGCGGCGATCCGGTACGCGGCCGCCGCCACCGCCTCCATGCCCGACGCGCAGTTGCGGTGGACGGTCACGGCGGGCACCGATTCCGGGATCCCCGCCCGGAGCGCGATGACCCGGCTCACGTTCGCGGCCTCGGCCGGCTGCGCGCAATTGCCGAGGATCACCTCGTCGAGGGATGCGGGGTCGAGACCGTTGCGGCTCACCACTTCCGCGATCACCATGCGGCCCAACTCGTAGGCAGGGGTCGAGCGGAACGGTCCGCCCGCTTTCGCGAACGGCGTTCGAAGACCGCCCAAGATCCAGGTTTGTGTGCTGGTCAGGATCGCTTCCTTGCGTAGGTTGGAAAGCTGGCGCACACCGCGGCGGGCGCCAATGTGCCCAGACAAGGGGCGAAAGTCAACGCCGCGCCGGAGTCGGAATTTTCTCCCACTCCATCTCGACCCACCGGAAGCCCACCCGTACGGAAGACGCCGGCGGGCTGGGAGTCCATTCGGACCGGGCTAGCCCGCGTCCTCCCGCGCCTTCAGCGCTTCGGGAGCACCGCGGTCCAGTCGAGCAGTACCTCGATCGAGCTGGCGGCGTTCCGGTTGGCGGGCACCGAGACCAGGCAACGCCGATTGTCCCGGGTCATGGTGGCCCCGACCAAGCCCGGCGGGGCCCTGAACAGAGCGCGGGGAATCCCGGCACGGAACTGCTCCCCGGTCTGTACGTCCACCGTCATCGCCGTCAGTCCGTCCGGGCCGGCGAAGATCAGCTCCTTCCCATCCTCACTCCATCCACTTCCGAATCCACCGCCGGTCGAGACCTGATACTTGGTGTCCGGAATGGGAAAAGACTGCACGTAGATCTCGTACCTCCCAGACTCGTCCGACTCGTAAGCCATCCAGCGGCCGTCGGGAGAGATCGATCCCGACGGTTCGTTGAACGGAGTCCGTAGGTACGGCACCGGGGTCCGATCGCCATCCACAGAGACCGTCCATAGGTCCCAACCGGTCTTCTCCTCCAGCGCCCCATAGACGATGAGCCGACCGTCGTACGACCACTGACGCGGATGCTTGAAGAGGATTCTCGATTGATGGAGCGCCTCTTCCCTTCCCGTTCCACCGACCGACTTCACGTAGAGGTTCCAGGGGCCATCCCGATCCGAGCTGAACACGATTCGCTTGGAATCGGGCGACCACAGCGGATGCCCGTTCCGCGATGGGCCGAACGTGAAACGGGTCATGACCCCGCGCGCGAGCTCGACCAGCCAGATGTCGCCGCTGGCCGGCGAGTTGGCTCGCACCAGAGCGAGTCGGCTTCCGTCGGGCGAGACATCGAACTCTTCGTACCGCCCGGGCGGAACGGCAACGACACCGGTCCTCCTCCCCGACCGGTCGAGCCACACCAGGTCCGTATTCGCCTGGTTGCCGCTCAAGTGGGCGACGACGCCGGCGGCGGAAGCGGAAACGTTCGGCGCGCCGTCGAAAGAGGGGCCACTGAGCGCCTCTCCGATGGAGATCGGCTCGCCGGCCAGTTTCTTGCTTTTCTTGTCGAATCGTTGTGCGGCCAGTGCCCCATTCCGTCTGGAGAGCAGGTACCCGGGCTCGGCGTAGATGGGCGCTCCCTCGGCCGTCATGAGAAGCCGGCGCTCTTGCGAGCCCAGCGTGCCCAGATAGATGTCGAGCTTGCCTTGACGAGCGGGGAGCGCCGCGTAGAGAAAACTCCGGCCATCGGGCAGGAAGCAGGGGGAACGATGCCCAGTCTCGTGTCTGGCCGAGTCGAGGGTCGTCGCGGCCACGACTTCGCCCCCGCTCGCGGACACGCGGACCAGAGGACCTTCCCCGGCCGGGGCGAACAGGATCACATCGTCGCGGCTCCAGCTTGCACCGCGGCCGTTGTTGGCTTCACAGAGAACTTCTACGGCACCACCACCGGCTGGAATCTTCTTGAGCTTGCCGTCCGCGAAGAACGCGAGGAACCGGTTGTCCGCTGACCAAAACGGTAGCAATGCGTTTTCGGTGCCCGACAGGGGACTGGCCACCAGAGACCCGAGCCGACGCACCCACAAGGAAGCGGTTCCGCTGGAATCCACGGCGAGGAAGGCGAGCGTGCGGCCGTCCGGCGAGATCGCGGACGCCATGGCATCCTCAACCAGGGTCGCGCCCACCGGCGCTCCGATCGTGAACCGCACGGGGTGAGCGCCCAGCGAGCGCTGGAACAGCCGAGGGAGCGCGAGCGCTACCGTCGCCATGGCGAGCACGGCCACCAGGGCCCAGGCGAGCCGCGACTGGGCCCGGGTCCGGCGCGCGGCCGGTGTCGCCGCCGCGGCCGCGGCGGTCTTGATGGAGGTGGTTCGCGCCGCCAGCGCCTCCTCGATCTCGATCCGGGCGTCGCCGATGTCGCGCAGTCGCTTCTTCGCGTCCTTCTCCAGGCACCGGCGCAAGAGGTCGCGCACCTTGGCGGACGTCGTCGCCGGCAGGGAGCCCCAGTCGGGTTCTCGCTCCAGAATCTTGGCGATCGTGTCCGATACCGTCTCGCCCGCGAAGAGCTGCTGGGCTGCGAGACACTCGTAGAGCACGCACCCGAATGACCAGATGTCGGTCCGCCGATCCACGACCTTGCCCCGCGCCTGCTCGGGGCTCATGTATCCCGCCGTTCCCAGGATCACGCCCGCGCCGGTCATGGCATAGGTCAGGGTCGGGGACTGCGACAGGTCCGGCCCCGAGCCGGGGTTCGCTTCCGCCGACCCCTTCGCGAGGCCGAAGTCCAGCACCTTGACCTCTCCCGCGCCGGTGATCTTCACGTTCCCGGGCTTGAGATCGCGGTGGACGACACCGCTCTCGTGCGCCGCCTCCAGCGCCGAGGCGATCTGGCAGCAGATCTCGAGCGCGTCGTCCACCGGAATGCGCCCGCGCGCCAGTCGCTCCGCCAGGGTTTCCCCGCCGACGAACTCGAGCGCCAGGAAGCGGCGGCCGTCGGCCTCCTCCAGCCCGTAGATCCCGGCGATGTTCGGGTGATTGAGCGAGGCCAGGATCTTGGCCTCGCGCTCGAAGCGCGCCAGTCGCTCGGGATCGTGGCCGAGCGCCTCCGGCAGCACCTTGATCGCGACGGGGCGATCGAGCCTGGTGTCGCGCCCGAGATAGACCACCCCCATGCCGCCGCGACCGAGCTCGCGCTCGATCGGGTAAGGGCCGAGGCGGGAAGGAACGGATGTGGTGATCATATCACCGAGTCTCCATCACAATGCGGGTTCCGTTGTTCGTGAAGCACCGCCTGCGGGCCCACGCTCCTCAGGAACGGATACGGATGCGAATTCGCTTGGCGCGCCCGCGAGCATAGGCTGCGTCCCGGCCACAGCCCAAGGGCTTTGTCTCTCGCTCGGACCCGCCGCATCGTCCCCGACGACCCCTCGTCGCTCCGACCCCCAGAAACCGACCATCTGCGCAGCGAACGCCCATCGCGCGCGCCGGTCCTCGCGGCGCTGCCGGGCCTACTTCTTCTCAACGGCGAGGCGCTCACCGGGAACTGGTAGCGCCCGCTCCTCACCATCTCAGCCTGAACAAACCGAGGTCGTGGGGCGTGTCGCCCTCCAGCAGGAGCTGGGCCGCGATCTCCCCGATCGCACAGGAGAACTTGAACCCGTGTCCGGAGCAGGCCGACAGGATCAGGACCTCGGCGTGTTCCGGGTGGCGATCGATGACGAAGTGGCCGTCGGGTGTGTTGGCGTACATGCACACCACCCCGCGGCGGAACGCGCCGCTGGCTCCGGGGATGCAGGCATCCAGGAACGCTCGATGCGGCCCCGACTCCTCCTCCCCGACGGTGCGGTCGATGGCATCGGGGTCGGAAGCCCTGCCGCCCATGTGCCGCGCCACCTTCAGCTCGCCGTCGAAGGCCGGGAAGCCATAGAAGAACAGGTCCGGGCCACGCTCCCAGATGTAGACGGGCAGGCGGCCGGGCGCGAGGCGTTCGATCGGGTCGTGATTCGCGAACCAGAACAGCGGCTGACGCGTCACCGTGAGCGGGAGCGATACGCCGGGGAGCAGACGCGGGAGCCAGGCGTTGGCGGCCAGCACCAGGCGCGAGGCCCGGTGGCGACCGCGTGAGGTCGTGACCTCGTAGCCACCGCCGTCCGGCCGCCAGCTGAGCACCGCCTCGTCCATTCGCAGGTCGGCGCCGAAGTCCGCCGCGAGGGCCAGATGCGCTCGCACGCAGGCTTCGGGAAACAACGCCCCGGCGCGGGGCTCCCAGACCGCGACCGTGTCGTCGTCGGGGGTCAGCGCCGGGAAACGCCGCCGCAACGCCGCGGCCTCGAGCCATTCGTAGGGCAGCCGGTGCGTGTCGGCGCTGGCCTTCGCACCTCCGACCACCACGCCGTCCGGGGGACCGACCATCAATCCTCCGGTCTCGATCAGCAGCCTCTCGCCCGCCACCTTCTCGAGTTCGCGCCACAGCTCGTAGGCGCGCTGGACGATCGGCACGTAGCGCGGATCCTCGAAGTACGCCTCGCGAATGATGCGGGTCTCGCCGTGCGAGGAACCGAGGGCGTGGGGGGGCGCGAAGCGGTCGAGTCCGAGGACGCGTGTACCGCGGCGCGCGAGGTGGAAGGCGGCCGCACCGCCCATGGCGCCGAGGCCGACGATCGCGACGTCGTAGGTGGGAACGTTCATGAGCGCCACCTGCTCATCCTCCCAGGTCGCCGCGCGAGGCACGCGTATGGGGAGTTGTGGATCGATCTCCCGAGGGCCCGGTCGTCCATGCCTGGCAATGTATGCGGCCACGGCTCCCGACGTCACGGGCCGTTTGTCGCTTCCGTTCGGCGGTGGTTCTCCCGGGTACGGACGCTTCCACTGCCGGCACGCTCCGGCGGCGGCAGCTCTCGAACGTCGCGTTGCCCCCGCCCCCCGGCTCTGGCACGATGCCGCGCTCATGGCTGGAATCGCGGTCGAGAACCTCACCAAGACCTACCGCCGCGGACTTGCCGGCGAGCCGGTGCGCGCCTTAAACGGCGTGTCGCTCGAGATCGGGGCCGGCGAGATATTCGGCATCATCGGTCCGAACGGGGCCGGGAAGACGACCTTCCTCGGCTGTCTGCTTGGCTTTCTCCAGCCCGACGCGGGCCGCGTGACCATCGACGGTCACGCCCCCGACGATCTGGCGGTGCGGAACGTGACCGGCTATCTGCCGGAACGGCTGGTGCTGGACCGCTGGATGACCGGGCAGGACTTCCTCGCCTACCACCACGCGCTCGCCCGCCTGCCCGACAGCGGACGGCGCGAAGAGACCGAAGCATCGTTCGCCCGCGTCGGGCTTGCGGCCGAGGCCGGGCGCCGGCCGATTCGCAAGTACTCGCGGGGGATGCTCCAGCGACTGGGCTTTGCGCAGGCGCTGCTCGGCTCGCCGCGCTACGTGTTTCTCGACGAGCCGGCCTCGGGCGTGGACCCGGCCGGCGTGGTGCTGTTCCGCCGGCTGCTGGGCGAGCTCAAGGGCCGCGGGGTGACGGTCGTGCTCAACTCCCACCAGCTCGAGCAGGTCGAGCGGGTCTGCGACCGCGTGGCCTTCGTGAGCGGCGGCCGCGTGGACGCGATCGAGACCCTGCACGCGGGCGCGGCGGCGGCGCGCGTGCTCAGGGTGCGCGCCGCGCAGAGCTCGATCGGCGCCGCGGTGACCGCCGAGACCCTGCAAGCCCTGGCCGCGGGCGCAGGCGCCGAGTTGTTGGACACCGCCCCGCCGGTGGCGCGCTTCGCCGTGGCCGACGACGACGGAGCCGCGCGGCTGCTGCGAGCCCTGCTCGACGGCGGCGTGCCCGTAGCCGAAGCCACGCCCGAGGAGAGCCGGCTCGAGCGGCTCTTTCTAGCAGCGCCGAAGGGCGATCCGGCGTGAACCGCACGCTGCTGGTGGCGCTGTGGCGGCAGCGACTCACGAGCCCGCTCCGGGTCGTGATCCTGGGTTTCATGCTCCTCGTGCCGCTGCTCGGGACCGCGGCTTCGCGGGGCGCCGGGCTCTCGCTGCTCGGAGATGCCGTGGGGCTGGTTTTGGTGCTGGGGGTGGGTGCGATCGGTCAGGATGTTTCGAGCGGCGTGCTCCAGTTGTTGTTCGCCCGGCCGGTGCGGCGGTCCGAGTACGTCGTGAGTCGGTGGCTCGCAATCGGGATCGGCGCGTCGGCCCTGACGCTGGTTCAAGTGGCCATGGCCTGGGGCATCCTCGCCGGGCGCGGCGCTCCCCAGACACCACCGGAGGTGGCGCTGTTCGCGGCCGGACGGATCCTCGAGACCTTCGGCGTCGCGGCGGTAATCGTGCTGCTCTCCAGCCTGATCGCCGGATACGGCGACCTCGCGATCTACGTGCTCGCCACCCTGGCCGCCGGAATGATCGGCATGGTGGGCCAGTTCCAGTCGGCGCCGCAGCTCGTGCGAGCCGGGGAGGAGCTGCATGGCTTTCTCGTTCCCAGGATCGACCTCGCGCGGGTGCTGTCGATGACCTCGCCCCCCTGGTTCGAGATCACGTCCTGGCTCTCGACCGTGACGCTGTGCCTCGCGCTCGCCATCGTGGTGACGAACCGCAAGGAGTTTTCGTATGCCTCCGGCTGACGGCAGGCCGGCGACCGCGTCAGCAGCCAGCACGTCTGCCGGCTCGACGCGCGGCACACCGCGGGCGCTGCTGACCATCGCGGCGGTGCTGCTGGTCGCACGCGTCGTGACCGGCATCCTCGAGCCCCCGCGCACCGAGGGGGCATCCGACCTCGTCCACTGGCGGCCGATTCACGAGGCTGAGGCCCGGGCCCAGGCCACGGGCAAGCCGCTGCTCTATGATTTCACCGCCGAATGGTGCGCTCCCTGCCACCTGATGCAGAGCGAAGTGTTCGCCGACCGGACCGCCGCCGATACGATCAACCGCATGTTCGTTCCGGTCCGCGTGCTCGATCGCCAGCGTGAGGAGGGCCGCAACGCGCCCGACGTCGAGGCGTTGCAAGCGCGTTTCGGAATCGAGGCCTTTCCCACGCTCGTGGTCGTGAGCGCCGCGGGGGGAGAGCCCTTCCAGCTGCGAGGCTATCCCGGGAAAGTCGCGACGACGCAGGCGCTGTTCCAGGCCGGCCTGAAGGCGGGGCGGGCGGTACGGCTCGGGGCTCCCGATTCCCTGCGGCCGGTGCGGTAGCGGCCGAGGCGGACCGCGATGGGGCGACCGGCAGTCGCGGGCGGGGCGCCCCCGCGCGGACTGTCTATCGCTCGAGCAACGAGGTCCAGTTCGTGAGCAGGGTGAGACTCACCCGTCGAGCATCGCCGGTACTGAGTGCGACCAGGAAGCGCTTGAAGTCCGTTGTGCCCTCCCCTGCGACGAGCTCCTTCGGCAACGCAAACAAGCGTTGCGGTTCGCCGACCTGCAGGGTCGGGCCGGTGCGAACCGACACGACCATCGGTCCCTTCTGCGATCCATAGAGGATCTCGGCGCCATCATCCCGCCACTCCGCACCACCGCCCCCGTCGGTCGAGATGCGGATCTTGTTGCCCGGCGCGGGAAACGACTGGACGTAGATCTCCATGCGACCCGACTCGTCCGATTGGTAGACCATCCAGCGTCCATCGGGTGAGATCGCCCCACTCGTCTCGTTGAAGGGGGTTCGCAGGTATGGGATCGCCTGGTGATCCCCCTTGAGAGCCACCACCCACAGGTCTCGCTGGGTGGTGCGCGCGAGATCATCGAACACCAGGTAGGTTCCGTCCCGGGTGATCTGTGACAGGTTCTTGAAAACGGAGTTCGAGCCGAAGAGCGGCCGTTCTTCCGTCGATCCGGAAGTCGGTCGCTGGTAAAAATTGCCTGCATTCCCTCGAAGCACGCCGTAGACGATCTGGCCGCCGTCGCCCGACCATCTCACCGAGAACTTCTGGCCGCCGTCGGTCGTGAGCCGGGTCATCGCCCCGCGCGATGCGTCGGCGATCCAGATGTCGCTGCCCGCCGACGCGTTGCGACGCAACAGCGCGATCTGACGGTTGTCCGGGCTGAAGGCGATCTCACGGTAGTCGCCTTCCGGCACCGGCAAGTCGCCCTGTGCCCTTCCGTCGCGCCCGAGCCAAGTCAGACGGCTCGAAGCCGGAGGGCTGGTGGGATACACGAGCGCCCCGTTCGCGGAAGCGCTGGCCGGATTCGTTCCCAACGTGTTGAGGTCTTCCGGGGCGTCTCCAATCCGAACCGGTTCTCCGGTTAATCGGAGCCGGCCGAGATCGAATGATTGGCCCATCAGCGACTGATCACGCGTGAACACCATCTGTCCGGGCGGCACGAACACGGCGCCGGACGTGGCGTTGACGACGAGGGTGCGCCGGGTCGATCCCAGATCGCCCACCCAGGTGCTGATCTTCCCCTCCAGGCCGGGGAGCGCGACGAAGTGAAAACGGTGGCCGTCCGGAAGGAAATGCGGAAAGCGGTGCGCGGTCTCGTGACGCGTCGAATCGAGGAACGTGACCTGGACCGCTTCCCCACCCGACTGGGACACGCGAAACAGGGGGCCCTGGCTCGAGGGCGCGAAGAGAACTACGCCCTGACGGTTCCAAGTACCGCCGCGCGCGTTCGAGGCGTCGCTCAGGACTTGCGGAGTGCCGCCGGTGATTGGAATCGTCTTGAGCTTGTCATCGGCGAAGAATCCGATGAACTTTCCGTCCGGAGACCAGAAGGGAAGTCCAGGACTCTCGATGCCGCTGAATTCCGTGCCGGTGATGGGACGGGCGTCGAGGGATTCGAGCGGGCGCAGGTACAGCCGCGATCTGCCGGCCGAGTCGCTGGCGGCGAACACCAGCATCGTTCCGTCGGGGGAAAGGGCGGCGTCCGAGGGAATGGTCGAGATCCGCATTCCCGCGGGCGCCGTCGCCGACGCGCGGACGACGACTGGGTGCGAAGACCGGCGCCACGAGTTTGGGAACAGCGTGGCAAGAGCGATCGCGATCGCCACGGTCGCCACCCCCCACGCAAGCATCGCCGAGCCGCTTCGCGACGCACGAGAGGATACGGAGCCGACGGCCGCCGCCGCGATCCCGCTCGCGGAGACTCCTGCGGCCAACACTTCCTCCAGTTCGAGACGCGCGTCGCCGATGTCGCGCAGGCGCTTGCGTGAGTCCTTCTCCAGGCATCGTCGGAGCAGCTCACGCACCTTCACCGGCGTTGCGGCGGGCAGCGCGGCCCAGTCCGGTTCGCGCTCCAGGATCTTGGCGATCGTGTCGGAGACCGTCTCCCCCGCGAACGTGCGTCGGCCGGTCAGGCACTCGTACAGCACGCAGCCGAACGCCCAAATGTCGGCGCGCCGATCCACCGGCTTGCCACGCGCCTGCTCCGGGCTCATGTAGGCGGCCGTACCGAGGATCACGTTCGCCGCGGTCATCGGACTGGTGATCGTCGGCGAATGCGACATGGCTGACGATGTGGGGGTTGCGGACTCGCCTTCGAGCGCTTTGGCGAGGCCGAAGTCGAGCACCTTGACCTGCCCGTCGGTGGTGAGCTTCACGTTCGCGGGCTTGAGGTCGCGGTGGATGATCCCCTTTTCGTGCGCCGCCTCGAGGGCATCGGCTACCTGGCGGGCCAGCTCGAAGGCCTCGCTCATCGGCGCTGGCCCGCGTGCGATGCGCTGCGAGAGATCGTCTCCTTCGATCAGCTCCATCGCCAGGAAGCGCACGCCCTCGGCCGAGCCCACGCCGTAGACCGAAGCGATGTGCGGGTGATTGAGCGAGGCCAGCAGCCGCGCCTCGCGTTCGAAGCGCGCCATGCGCTCGGGATCGCCGGCGAACACCTGGGGCAGGACCTTGATCGCGACCGCGCGGCCGAGCGTGGTGTCCGTGGCCTTCCAGACCACGCCCATCCCGCCCTCGCCGATCCGCTCGACCAGGCGGTAGTGCGAAAGATCATGGCCAGGGGCAAGCGGCACAAAGGTTCCCTCGGAAGGCAGATCAGCGCAGTCTAGATGCCTTCACCTGTTTCTGCATCAGGCGACGCCCAGCGGGGGCCTGACGGACGGGGCGGCGGTTTGGCAGCCCTACTTGAGGCGCTCCCAGAGATCCTCGCGCACCAGCGAGGGCTGAAGCGTGCCGCTGGCCAACAGCTCCCTATGGAAATCGTGGAGGTTGAAGCGCGCCCCAAGCCGATGCTCTGCCTCGCTCCGTATCCCAAGGATCTCGAGCTTCCCGATCAGATAGCTCATCGGCTGACTCGGGGTGAGCGTGTAGCGCTTGACCTCGATCAGCGCGTTGACGCGCTCGAGCATCGCCTGCTCCAACAGATAGTCGACCGCCTGCATGAAGGTCATCTGGCCGGTATGCAGCCCGACGTCGATCACGACCCGGCAGGCGCGCCACAGCAGGTCCTTGAGCTGGTGGAGACGCGTCAGCGGGTCCAGGAAGTAGCCCTGCTCGTACATCATGTCTTCGCAGTACAGGGCCCAACCTTCGGCAAACACGTTGCTGTCGGCGAGCCGCCGCAGTCGTGAGCCACTGCGGTTGGCGAAGCAGAGCTGCAAGTGGTGGCCCGGGAAGGCCTCGTGCAGCGCCGTCAGGGGCAATCCGGCGTAGTTGTGCCCTTCGAGCTGCTGCTGCTGCTCCTCCTTGCGGCGCGACAAATCGATCGGCGTCACGTAGAGGTACCCGGTCTGATCCTCGTCGAACGGCGCCGGGGGCAGATAGGCCGCGTACGGGGTGGTGGCCCGCTCGAACACCGGAGTATCGATCAGCATCAGCTTCTCGCCCGCCGGAATCGGTGCCAGCCGCTTCTCGATCGTGAAGCGCCGCGCCCGCTCCACCTCGGACGCGTATGCATCGCGGAGCCGCAGGGGCTCGGGGTGACGCTTCTTGGCTTCGGCGATCAGCTCGCGCCAGGAGCGCGTCGGGTCGATCTTACGGGCTTCCTCCTCGAGCACATGGCGGGTGCGCGCAACGTGCTCCTGACCGATCGCCTCGAGTGCCTTGCAGTCGAGCCCCAGCAGGTGCTCCCGCTCGAGCTTGAAGTTCATCCAGCGCTCGCCAATGGCGAACGTCCCGCCGACCTTGGCATCGAGGTCGCGGTCCATGAATTCCTGGTACTGGAGGAAGCCCATGCGGGCCCGCCCGCCGGCGTGCTCGATCCGTTCGGCTTCGCCCGGAAAGCTCTTGACCAGGGTCCGTACCACATCGTCCACGAACCCCGGTCCGCTCAAGTTCACCTCGGAGGCGATCGTGAGGTAGACGTCCGGTACCTGCTGGAGGTTGGCGCGCACGGCCTTGAGGTAGTCCGGAATCGCGAGCAAACGCGACAGGATCGCCTCCTTGCGCTCCTCCAGCGGAGCGAACGACCGGGCCGTGAGCAGGAAGATTCCCAGCAACGCGCATTCCGGGTACATGGCGGGGTTGCGGGCGTGCATCCGGATCTCTTCGAGGTCGGCCCGCAGGGAGGCGATCCGGGAGCGGAGCTGCGCGTAGTCGACGCGGTGCTCGACCGGCAGCTCACCGCTCGGAACGGAGGCCACCAACCGCTGCTCCAGGTCGCGGAGCCAGGTAATCCGCTCCCGGATGCCGTCCGGCGAGTCGTTGGGAAGGCGGTGGTCGTAGTCGTGGATGCCCGCCAGGGTCGCCTGGACCGGGTGGTGCTTCATGAAGAGCTCGACGAACTCCTCACTGAGCGCCGAGAAGGCCTTGACGGTCTCGAGCATGGATCTCCGGCTATCCTCGGAACCTCTGCCGGCTCGACGCCCGGCGGCCCGGCGTCGGGGCAAGCGCGAACCACTCGGGCAGGCGGCTAGACTCGGGAGACGTTGGCGGCTTGCTTGCCCTTGCTGCCGTCGACGACATCGAACTCGACCCGGTCGCCCTCTGTCAAGCTCCGGAACCCGTCGCCGAGAATCGCCGAGAAATGGACGAACACGTCCTCGCCTCCGTCCGTCTGGATGAAGCCGAATCCTTTCGCCTCATTGAACCATTTGACGGCCCCTTGAGCTCGCCCGTGTCCAGAAGAGGAGGCCGGGGGGGCCGGGGGGGCCGCGTGCCGGACCGCACCGCGCCGGGAGTTCGACGCGCCGTGGCTGCCCCGGCGGGCCTGGAAACACGAGCGACAGTAGATCGGGCGACCGCTGGTGGGCGCGAACGGCACTTGAGTCTGGGTCCCGCACTCGGCACATGTCGCCGTGTACATCTCGCGCTCGCGACCTTCCGCGGCCCGGTGCGGAGCGGGTTTGGCCGATTCCCCGCGTTGCCCCTTGCGCGTCTCGCGGCAGCGCTTGCAGCGCGTCGGCGGATGGGTCAGCCCGTGATCGCGGTAGAACTCCTGCTCTCCCACGGTGAACAGGAACTCGTCACCGCACTCCACGCACTTGATGGTCTTGTCTTCGATCATAGCCATGACTCAATACCCGACCTCCTCGAACGGCTGCTGCGATGAAACAGGGCTCCAAAAACACCGATGCCCCGGCAGGCTCGACCTACCGGGGCGATTCGAAACCGGGAACGACCGACCACATACCAAGCCAGGATAAGGACACGCGGCGCCTAGCGAACACGAACTCGGTCAAAAGATACCATCTTACCACCCAACAATTACCTGACTTTAGTATAGGTCCCCCCCGATCCGGGTGTCAACGTGGCTCGAGCCGGAGCCGGACGGTTTAACCTTGACATGGACCTTGCAGGGTCCGACCCGCCCCGACTGGACCCTCAGCTCGCCCGCCGCCCGCCCAGGGTCGGCCGAGCGAATTCCTCGTCGGGCTCCGCCGCGTGCTGGCCGGCTTCATGCAGCGCGCTGCAGCATGGCGGTGCGATCGAGATCGCTCTTCGCCGACTCCATGAGCTTCTTCAGCGCCTCCACATGCGCCGTCCGCAGCGCCTCGCCGGGCTGGGTCGCAATGTCGGGCTTGACGCCCACGCCTTCCCAGTTGGTCTTGGTCACTGGGTTCACTGCCCTTCCGGTGGGGACGAACACCCGAGAAGTGTTCATGCACGCAGAACATGCCGCCCGGGTGTGCGCCGCCACCGGTCACCGCGCCCACCAGTGTTCCCAGCTTGTGGGTTTGGATGTCGTAGGCGAATTCCTCCGCTGCCGAAAACGTGCGCGGGCTCGTGAGCACGTAGACCGGCTTGCCGTTCAGTCGCGGCCCCGGCACAAACGGCAAAGTCCAGAACTGCACGGTCCGGTCTTCCTGGCGCTCGTAGAAGGTGTTGAAGAGCAGCCGATCACCGGGCTCGAGCAGGTAGGTGAGGAGCGTGGCGATCATGGCGGGGCTCCCGCCGCCGTTGCGTCTGAGGTCGATGATCAGTGTGTCCGTATGGGCGAGAACATTCATCGCGGCTACCGCCGTGGCTTGCCCCTCGGGGGCACCCGCGAACTGGCGCAGGTCGAGGTAGCCGACGTTCCCGGGCAGGCGCTCGACGCGCTCGAAGCCGTAGTTCGTGCGCCGCGCCATCTCGCGCATCCGTCGCATCTCGGGCTCGGGGAGCGGGTCCTCGCCGCCCTGCGGGGGAAAAGGCTCGTGCCGGTAGCCCACGCGCACGTGCAGGTCGTGCGTCACCGCCTGCGCATGGGAGGTGAGCGAGTCGGCGAATTCCTTGGCGCTGGTGATGCGGTCGTACTCGTGGGCCGCCCACCGACGCCGCAACGCCCGCGCGGTCGCACGAGCCTTGTCGGGGAACACGTAGAGCCGCTCGATGCGCTCGACGAGCGTGTCCACCACCACCCGGCGGGTGGCCGCATCCACCGTCCCGTCGGGCTGATCGGGCGGTATGCCCAAGGGCGGCACGCCCTGCGCGGCCGCGCCGAGCGGGAACGCGATGACCGGCACCAAAAGGCAGAGGACGTGGGGAAGCTTCATGGGTTCCTCCCCGGTGAAGCGTGGATGGACATGCTGGGATTGGGCGGGTCGGATCGTGCAACGAATCCCGGCCGATCACGCCGCCCATCGCCGGGGCCGGGGGTCCGAGCGTGACGACACCGGGCGCGGAGGCGCCACCGGCGGGAGTGCCGATGGCGCTCGGTGACCCCTATCCCGAGCTAAGGCCTCTCCACGTCGATTCGCCCGTCCGACACCGTCACCTTGAGGTCGAAACCGGCGGCGCGGAGCTGGCTTTCGATCGCCGCGCTGATCTGCGCGTCGCTCATGCCGTCGACGTTGGGAATCTCGAGCTGGGTCTCGCGACCCCGGTCGTTCACCTCGATCACCATCGCCGTTCCGGTCGGGCCCTTGAGCTTCTTCACCGCGACCGAGCACCCCGCATTGGAGATCGGTTGACCGTCCTTGGTGAGCTCGAGCTTGAGACCACCCGGCTCGCTCCCGGTGTCGGCACCGTCTGGGGAGCGGTGCGCTTCGACCATCACCTTGCGGCGGTTCTCGCCTTCGTCGGTAACGGTGACCTGAGCGTTGGGGATGCCCGCCTCCGCGAGCTGGCGCTCGATCTCGGCCTCGATCTCGGCGGCGGACTTGCCGTCCGTGCTCACCTGGATGACGATGTCCCGGGCGTACGCGTACACGTTGCCCGATCGCCGCTCCTTGACCGGCATCGCGTTCACCGACGCGCTGAAGCCACGCTGGGTGAGTCCTTTGGCGAACGCACGGGCCACGGCGGGCGCGTCGACGCCCGGCCGGGACGGGACGCGGGTCTCGAGCGTGTAGGACGAGGCGCCGCCCAGGTTCTCGGCTCGAACGCGGACCGCCGGGGAGCCCAGCGCGGCCTTGAACTTTTTGGCGATGGCCGCAACCTGGCCGCTTTGGGCTCCGGCCAGCGAAAGCGCGACCTCGTGCCCAACCACCCGCTCGTACGAGATCGGAACCACCAGCACGGCGGCGACGACCAGGCCCACCAGGGCCGCCATCGCGAGCCAGGGACGACGTGAAACCGCTTGAGTGGTGTTCATCCACTGCTCCTTCCAGGGTGCCCCCACGCGGGGGCGACGGTGGCGAATCGAAGACACACTGCGCATCAGCTCGGGGACGTCGCGGGCGGTCGTACCGCGGAACGCCTCGAGGTCGCGTGCGATCTCGGGCGGCAGATCGGGACGATCACGGGACGAAACGTCGGTCATGGTATGGCTCCAGTCCCGCGGCCGGTGCTGGACCCGCTGCGGGAGCTCGTCACGGTCACGGGTCGGCGGAGGCGCGGATGTCGCTCTTCTCCGCCGGACGCCGTCACCACGTCGCGCCCCAACCACCCGCTGCGCTCGTACCAGCGACGGAGACGTTCCCGCCCCCGCACCAAGCGCGACTTGACGGCTGGCACCGACGCACCTTGCATTTCGGCAACCTCCTCGATCGAATACCCATCGAGCTCGAACAACACGATCGCTTCGCGCTGCTCCGCGCCCAAACTTGCCAGCGCCCGCGCCACGCGACCGACCCCCGGATCGCGCTGGGCCCACCCGTCGCCGAGATCGCCCTTGGGCTCCTTTCCCGGCGGGAATGCCTCCTCCCAGGGCACCAGGCGCCGCCAGAACGCGCGGCGCTGACGCGTTCGGTGCCGGTTGAGCAGCATCGCGTAGAACCAAGACCGGAAGCGGGACTCGAGTCGCAGGGTGTGGAGCATCTCGAAGGCCCGCACTACGACCTCTTGGTAGAGGTCGTCACCGTCGGTCGCAGACCGACTCAGGCGGCGGGCGGTCGTCAAGGCCCGCTCGTGAATCGGCTCGAGCAGAGCCATGAGTCGCACCCATCGGACTTCCGTTTCTGGCTCCATCTGCCTCACGGGTTGATGTTCCGCTTCGGGGCCCCACACCGGAGACACCCCGAAGGCAGGAGAAGTCGCAGGATTTCTGAGGATCGGGGCAACTCGTTTCGGGGCGAGGTTATGCGCCGACGAGCCGGCTCGGCAATCCCGGCGCGCTCGGCAGTTGCGCTTCTGGACGGCACAGAGCGCTCAAGATCTCGCCCATGGTGATCACGTCCAACAGGTTGTGGTGGAAGACCGGGATCAGTCGATACGGGTCGCCCCGGCACACGTAGTCGTGGTAGAGGCCCGGCACCTCGTCGCTCGGGACGTCTCCGGCCCGTCGCCGCCGGCACACGCGCCACTCCAGGGTCTGCAGCCGGCAGTCCGCCAGCCGCCGCTTCCAGCGCCGGCGCGCCGGATGGAGGAGGTCGAGATGGCGCTCGGGAAGCCGCAGGCCCACGCCGTGCACCAGCGAGCGGCTGCGCAGGAACGGGACGTCGTACGACTTGCCGTTGAAGGTCACCAGGAACTCGAACCTTCGTGTAGCGTCCGCCAGGGCGCGCAGCAGCGCGGCTTCCTCCCCGTAGTGGCGGGCGAAGTACTGGCGCAGCACGAAGTCCGACCCGTTCCAATGCATGGTGCCGGCCAAGAACACGGGGCTCCCGCTCAGGCCCCCGGTCTCCAGATCCACGAACAACGCCTGCTCGAGCCCCAGGGCATGGAGGGCGACGAGCTCCGGCTCTTCTTCCGGCGCGGCTCGCAGCCGCCCCCAGTCCAAGCGCGGCCGCTCGATCTCCGAGCGCAGGCGCTCGTGAACGAACACGGCGCCCGCGGCGTCGCGCCACTCGCCCCCGGGCAAGAACGCCTCGACGCCGAGGGGAAGGCGAGCGGAGGTCCTGTGCTCATCGGGCCACGGCAGCGCTGGCTGCGAGACCGAGGGCGACTGCGGTGCGTCCGAGGAGCGCGAGAGCCAGGGACGGCGAAGCGCGACTGGATGCAGCGAGCCGGAGCACGATGCGGAGGCGAGCGTGCCGCGGTCGCCCTCGGCCTCGCAGCCAGCGCTCTCCGGCCCTGCGGGCGCACCGCGAGGCTCTTTGGTCTCGGATCCAGCGCCGTCGCACTGCTCGAGCGCACCCCGAAGGTCCTCGATCCCGCAGCCCCGGTCGCGGCGCGCGCGAGCGAGGCTGCCGAGCCGCTCGCGCAGCACCGGGTCGCCGATCAACCGGCCGCTCCTTCGCCCGACAGCGTGCGCTCGGCGAGCAGGATCAGGCGGCGGCTCTCGCTCGAGTACTCGCTGCGGTCGGGACCTCCCCACACGCCTTTCACCCGCAGGCCGTGGCGGTCGAACAGGGCCGTCAGCTCGGCGCAGGTGTAGACCCGCAGCTCGAACTCCTTCGTGACCTCGACTCCGCCCTGCGGTCGCATCAGCATGAGGCGCGAAACGACGCGGGATGTCCGGAGATCGAGCGCCGACTCCTCCATCAACAGCGCTCCGTCTTCCTGCTGGGTCCAGGAGCGCTGCTGCGAGTGGGTCAGGATCCGATCGCGGTTGGCCATATCGATCAGGAATCGGCCGGCCGGCTTGAGCGCCCGCACGATGTGAGCCAGCACCTGCTCGTTCTCCACGTCCGAGAAGTACCCGAAGGAGGTGAAGTACGAATAGGCTCCGTCGAAGGCCCGATCGAAGGGCAGCGTGCGCATGTCGCCCGCCATCCAGGTCACGCAGGATCCGCTCTTCGCGGCTTCGGCGGCCGCGATTTCGAGATAGCGTGGATTGAAATCCAGGCCGGTGACGCGATAGCCCTGTTCGGCCATCCCGATGGCATGGCGTCCGAGGCCGCACGCCAAATCGAGGATCTCCGCACCACGCGGCAGAGCCAACGCCGATTCGATGAAGTCGACCTCGGCCCGGGTGCGCTCGGCGGTGAGCTGCGGCCGATAGATCTTGAGGTAATCCTCGTCGAAGAAAGTGACCGGCCACTCGGGGCGCGCGCTCATCGCCCGGGCCTCCGGGCCGGATCGCCGGCAGGGCTCATGCCCGCGTGCTCCTCCCCAGCCAGTGGCGCAGCAGGCCCCGCGCCGCCTCCTTGTCGGGCACGGCGCGCGGATGGGCGAGATCGGGGTCCTGCTGCTGGGCGGGCCTCAGGATGGCGAGCCCGACGCAGGACGGGCAGCCCGTCTCGCAGGGGCATTCCTCCAGGTGTTGGAGCGAGGCGCGGGCCAGCTCGTCGATGCGCGCATAGCCCTGCTCCGCGAATCCGAGGCCACCGGGGTAGCGATCGAAGAGGAACAGAGTCGGCCGGCCCAGGTTCGAGGAGTCGAGCACGCCGCCCAGGTCGGCCGGATCGCACATGCTGAGCATGGACAGCAGGGTCAGGAACAGGTTGCGGACCCCGCTCAAGGCCTCGAACCGCCGGTGCCCTTTCCCAGCCACGGCCTGCCATGCCGCGTCGCTCGGGGCCAGCCAGAAACCGGTCGTGTCGAGGGTGAGGCGCGGCAGATCGAGCGGGTGGTAGCCGATCGAATCGCGCGAGCCGAACTGGAGCTTCTTCATGGCGATGGTCTGCCAGGAAGACGTGACCGGGCCCAGCACCACGGTCTCGCCCGCCCAGGTGCACCGCTCCACCTCGCCCCGCACCTGGATCGCGGTGTCGAGCACCGGCTGCGTGTAGTAGTCCACCCGCCGGGGCTCGACGTAGGCCGCCTTCTGGGTGAGTTCCAGTTCGCGCACGAAGTAGGTCTCGCCCTCGTGGAGGTAGATCGCCTGGGGATAGACCAGCTCGAGCGCACTGATCGCGTCCACCGTCCCGATCACGGCGTTGTCCGCCGCCGCGTTCATGATCGTGTAGGTATGGTCGGAGATGGTGCGCAGGTTCACGCGGGCCGCCGGGAAGCTGGTGCTCGCCCAGTAGGTGCGCCCGTCGATGGCTCGCGTCTCCCCGGCTTCCTCGAGCGCCGCCAAGACCTCCGCGGTCTGGGGACCGAAGCGTTCCGGATCCGTGGCCGCGAGCGGCAGCTCGTAGACCGTGCACGCCAGTTGCTGGGCCAGGATGTAGGGGTTGTGTGGATCGATCACCGCCGCCTCCAGGGAGCGGCCGAAGAAGTACTCGGGGTGCCGCATCAGGTACTGGTCCACGGTCTCGTTGTAGGCCACCAGGATCGCCAGGGCCGGGTTTCCCTTGCGCCCCGCGCGGCCCGCCTGCTGCCAAGCGCTCGCCAGCGTGGGCGGCACCCCGATCAGCACGGCCGCGTCCAGCCCCCCGATGTCGACTCCCAACTCGAGCGCGTTGGTGGAGATCACGCCGCGCAGCTCACCCGAAAAGAGCGCCCGCTCGATTCGTCGCCGCTCCTCGGGAAGATAGCCGCCGCGGTAGGGCTTCATGCGCTCCGCGAGGTCGGGCTCGGTGCGATTCAGCGCCTCGCGCGCGTACCGGTATACCAGCTCGGCGGCCACCCGGGACTTGGTGAAGGCGATGGCTTGGGCGCCGCGGCTCAGCAGCCCGGCCAGCAACCCGGCTCCATCCACATTGGACGATCGCCGCTCGGTGCGAGAGGCATCCGAAAACGGCGGGTTCCAGAACGCGAAGTGCCGTTCGCCGCGAGGCGACCCGTCGTCGTCCACCACCGTCACCTCGCGGCCAATCAGACCCCGCGCGAGCTCTGCGGGGTTCCGGATCGTGGCGCTGCACAGCACGAACCGCATGGCGCCGCCGTAGTGGGCCACCAGGCGGTCGAGGCGGCGCAACACGTTGGCCACGTGGGACCCGAAGATACCCCGGTAGGCGTGCATCTCGTCCACTACCACGAAGCGCAGGTGAGAAAGGAAGCGCGCCCACTTGGGGTGGGAGGGCAGGATCCCCTGGTGCAGCATGTCGGGATTGGAGAGGATCACGTTGGCTTGGTCCCGGAGCTTTCTCCGGGTCGAGGGCTCGGTGTCGCCGTCGTAGACTCCGGCGGTCACCGCCCGAAAGACCGCCGGGTGCCCCAGCGTGAGGCGGGTCAAGCCCTTGAGTTGGTCCTGGGCCAGCGCCTTGGTTGGAAAGAGGTAAAGCGCGGTGGCGTCGGGTTCCTCGAGCAGCCGCTCAAGCACCGACAGGTGGTAGCACAGACTCTTGCCGCTCGCCGTGCCGGTAACCACCATTGTGTCGAGCCCGCCGCGCAACGCTTCGATCGCCTGGACTTGGTGGGCGTAGAGGCGCTCGATCGCGCGCGACTCCAGCGCTTCGCGCAAGGGCGCAGGGAGCGGCACGGAGAGCGCCCCATAGCGGGCGGGGCGGGCCGGCAGCGTGGTCCAATGGGTCAGCGCTCCCCGGTGCTCGGGACGGCTCGCGTACTCCTCGAGCCAGGCCGCGAGGTCCGCGGTCGCGTCCTCCGGGACGGACTCGCGGGCCAGGAAACGCCCGGGTTCGGCTTCCATGTCGAGACCTCGCGGGCCGCACGCAGAACGGCCCCCACACCAGGATGGCGCGCTCGGGTGCGC
>DASXTP010000015.1:0-5034 GCA_036505355.1 Candidatus Eiseniibacteriota bacterium
TCGCAGCCTCACAGGCCCCCGTGCATGCCGCCGATCGGCCCAAGGTGAGACCCCTGGGACCTCAGTCGTTCTCGGTCCAGTTCACCCTGAGCCGGAACGGCTATGACAAGCTCCGCTATGCCCAGGAGCTGCTCGGCCACCGGGTTCCCTCTGGGGACATCGCCCAGGTCTTCGAGCGAGCGCTCGATGCACTCATAGGCCAGCTCGAGAAGCGCAAGTTCGCGGCCACCAGACGGTCGCGCCCCAGCCGGCCGGGCCCGAGCAAGAACCCGCGCCACATCCCCGCCCCAGTCAAGCGCGCGGTCTGGGAGCGGGATCAGGGGCGCTGCACCTTCGTGAGCGAGACTGGGTGCCGCTGTCCGGCGCGGACACGCCTGGAGTTCGATCACGTCGAGCCGGTGGCGCGCGGCGGGCGGGCCACCGTGGCGGGGATCCGGCTGCTCTGCAGGGCCCATAGCCAATACGGAGCCGAGTGTACGTTCGGTGCCGAGTTTATGCGCCAGAAGCGCGAAGCTGCGCGGCATGCGGCCGAGGTTCGGCGGCGGGAGCGCGAGGCGCGGGCGGTGGAAGAAGCACAGCTCCAGGCGGCGGACGCGCGGGCGAAGGCCGCGGTCGAGGAGGTGATCGCTCCGCTGCGCCGGCTCGGCTTCCGCGCCGAGGAGGCCCGAAGTGCGGCGGCGTTCTGCGAGACCATCCCCGAGGCCTCGCTCGAGCAGCGCATGCGCCGAGCGCTGTCCTACTTCCATCCGCGGCCCCGGACGGTCGGGCGGACTGAGATCGGCCTGGAAACCGCGCCGTGAGGGTAGCGCGACCCGGCGATTGACCCATCGGCGACTCGAACACCATACTCGGAGCGTGCACGAGGCTCGATCCGGAGGACGCGCGTTCGCTTGGCTCCTGCTGCTGGGCGGCATGGTGTGGGGGCCACCTGTAACCTGCGCCGACCGTGAGATCCAAGCGCAGGCCCTCTATCAGCGGGCGCTGGGCTGCGACGCTCGCAACACGCTCGAGTCGCGGCGCCTGGCGCGCGAGTGCCTGGAAGAGGCGACTCGCCTGGTCCCCGATCGCGTGCCCTACGAGCTGACGTTGGCGCGGCTCTACTACCGTAGCGGGTTTCTCAAGCTCGCCCGTCAGCGCTTCGAGCGGGTCGAAGTGTTGCATCCCGACGAGCCCGCCGCGCGGATGGGGCTGGGGCTGATCTGGCGGCGCGACTACCTCAAGTACCTCGATCTCACCTCGCTGGGGCGGGCGATCGAGGAGTTCGACCACACCGTGACGCTCAAGCCCGGCGACTACGACGCGTGGCTCAACCTGGTTCCGTTGCTGGTCGAGAAGCAGAACTTGCGCGCCGCGCTGGCGGCGGCCGAGCACGCCCGTGAGGCCGACCCGTCGCGGATCGAAGGCTTGCTGGCGCTGGCACACGCCGCCTTCCGGCTGGGCGACGTCTCACGGGCCGATCGGGCGTTCCGGACCGCGCTGCCCCTGCTGCCCAAGCTGGTGCGACAGCGCTACGACGACATCGGTCCGGTGTCGAGCGAGCAGGACACCGCGGCGCTGCGGCGACTCCCGCCGGGCCAGAAGGACGAGTTCGTGCGGCGGTTCTGGAAGGAGCACGATCCCGACCTCACCACGCTCGAGAACGAGGCCCAGCTCGAATACTGGTCGCGGGTGACCCAGGCCTACTTCCTGTTCTTCGACCCGCGACGGCGCGAGTGGGACGAGCGGGGCGAGGTCTACGTGCGCTACGGGCCGCCGCAGCAGGCGGTGTACAACCCGGTGGGCGGGCCCAACCGCGTCCGGCTCGGCACCTTCTCGAGCTACGGCTCGTACCCCATGAACCTCCTGGTGTGGAGCTATCCGAGCCTGGGGATGGTCGTGCCGATGCAGGATCGGCTGCTGTCGGAATACTACCTGCGGCCGATCTCGTTGTGGCGAGACACCGATCCGGCACCGGATCCGGATTCCCTGGCGCGGCGCTCGGACGCGATCGCGACGCGGGGCGGGCGAGGCGTGTTCCCGATGTTGCCTCCGGGAGCCAAGTCCATGCCGGTGAGTGGCGTCCTCGCGCGCTTCGAGGCCGAGACTGGGCCCCGGTTGCTGGCCCTGCTCGAGTCGCCGGGTGGACCCGGGGACTCCCTGTGGGCCGAGTGGGTGGTGCTCGATTCGACGCGCCACGAAGCGGCGCGCGCCGGGCGAGCCCTGTCGCCGTCGGGGTGTGACCCGACGCGGCTGCGGACCGCGGACTTCGCGACCGAGCTGCCGCCGGGCGACTACTTCGCCGGGATCACGGTGCGAAGCCGCGACGGAGCCCGGGGGATCTTCCGGGCCCCGGTCCGAATCGCGGCGGCCCCGGCCGGGATCGAGCTGAGCGACGTCGTGGTCTCGTGCGGCGCGCCTCAGGTCGATCCCGCGGTGGGCGGCCAGCCGCCCGCGGTGCGGCTCGAGGCCAACCCTGGTGGGCACGTAGCGGGGGGCGGTCCGCTCACCGCGTACTTCGAGATCTACCGCCTGGCTCCGGACGCCCGGGGCCTGGCGCGGGTCGAGTTCGAGTACACGGTGCGGTCCGCCGAGAAGGACCCAAGGCTGTGGATCCAGCGGCTGCTGGCCCCGCGGCGCCCGCTACCCGA
This sequence comes from Candidatus Eiseniibacteriota bacterium, assembly GCA_036505355.1. Classification (GTDB taxonomy): domain Bacteria; phylum Eisenbacteria; class RBG-16-71-46; order RBG-16-71-46; family RBG-16-71-46; genus WS-8. Next base: position 2,628 of record DASXTP010000015.1, read on the forward strand.
CATCTCGGCGAGCCGGCAGGAGGAGCAGGCGGGCAGCCTACGCCGCCAGTTCGTCACGGTCCCAGTCGAGGCCCTCCCGGTGGGGCGCTACCGGCTCGAGATCCGGGTGCGGGACCTGAATGCCGGGACCGAGGCGGTCAAGTCGGCCGAGTTCGTGAAGGAGAATCCGGGTTCCGCCGGCTGACCCAGATCCACGGGCGCCGATCGGTAGCATCTCGGCGGGCGACTTCACGGGCTTTCGCGACCCAGGAGCGGCGGCGACGTCCGGCCCGCAACTGTCCCCGCAGCGCACTCTGGGCGGCCCAATTCCCTCGCTTGTGCGCGTGAACCACCGGTCCTAGACTCATGGCGCTCGATGCGACGCGATGGATTCGGGCCGCGGCCCAGACTTTCGCGTGACGCGGGCACGAGGAAGCGTGGCGTGGTGATCACACGCCGCCACCCACCGTAATCCCCGCGGTGGTGTGCGACGACCAGCCCATTGATCCCCACGGGCTGGTCGGGCTGCCGCGTGGTCAGCCGGAGTTCCGCGTGGGGCTACTGCCTGGCACTCGATGGAAGCGCCCGCTCCCAAGATCCCCCATGGATCGATCGGGGTTCGTGACCTGACCGGGAAAAGAGAAAGGAGAAGCAAGCCATGTCGAAACGTGTCTGGTTGTCGGCTTTCACGCTGGCAGCCATTCTCATTCCGGTCGCTGCCGGCCCGTCGTACGCCTCCGCACCGGTGCTGCAGTCTCCGGCGAACGGCGCCACTGCAATCAGCGAGTGGCCGGTGTTCACCTGGTCCGACATGGGGACCGGTCTTAGATATGAAGTACAGGTGGACAACAGTCCCGACTTCAGTTCCCCCGTCTTGACCGGATTGTGTTCCGCTCCGTCCTACGATGCCATGCAGTCCTCGCCGTTCATCCCGCCGTGTCCGGCCGGCAGCGGCACGTATTGGTGGCGGGCGCGAGTGAGCGGCGACACTTGGAGCGAGACGTGGAGCTTCAAGGCACCGCTCGTCGGGATCGGGTTCGAATCCCCCACCTTGTGGGCTGTCCTCTCCCCCGGAACGGTCAACATCCGGGTGAATACGCGCTCCGTGGCAGGTAGCATGGCGAGAGCCGAGTTCTACCTCAATGGTGCGCTGGTGAGCACGGACAGGAACCCCACCTACGATAGCGAGGGCAGGGTCCGGTTCAGCTACAAGTGGAACGCAAGCAAGTGGGCGAACCAGGGGGTCAGGATCGAGGTCAAGGCGTTCGACTCGCAGGGCAACTTCGCGTGGTCGCAGCGGAACGACGTGACCGTGAATCCGTAATCGTCATTGATGGGAGTCCTGATGCAATGGTTCGGGAATCACGTCGCGCCACCGAACCCGCAGGGACAGCCCCGTGGGGTCCCCCCTCATCTAGCGCTGCCCCAGGACACAGCGTGCCCGGCTGGATCGGAGCCTGCGCCTCCCCAACCTGATCGATTGCTCGTTCCGTGGTTGCGGTCCCGGGGCTCAAGCCCGGGCGGACGGTGGTCGATAACCGCTTCGTATGCCGCCCCTTGGGGGTACCTCCATGCCCGGCGCCCGTCCCCGCATCCTGATCGTGGACGACGAGGCCGACCTGGTTTCCGTGCTACGGCTCGGGCTCGAGCGGGAAGGCTTCGAGGTCATCGACGCCGGCGACGGTGAGCTCGGGCTGGACCGCGCCCGGAAGGATCACCCCGACCTGGTTCTCCTCGACCTCATGCTGCCCAAGCTGGACGGATACAAGGTGTGCCGCGCGCTCAAGTTCGACGAGGGCTACAAGCGCCTCCCGATCTTCATCCTGAGCGCCCGTCCAGGCGAACAGGATCGGCGGCTGGCGCTCGAGATGGGAGCGGAGGCCTTCATCACCAAGCCCTACGAGCTGAAGGACCTGGTGGCCAAGATCCGACGGCGGCTCGGCCCCGGAGACGAAGCCGCGGCCTGAGCGGCCAGGCGATCAGCCGGGCTGTCTCGCCCGGGCCAGCACCGCCATCATCTCCGGGTGCAGGCCGCCGTTGCTCGCCAGGATTTGTTTCCCATCGAGCCGGAACGCGCCTCCGTCGTAGCGCGTCACGGTTCCTCCGGCCTCGCTCACGATCAACACCCCGGCCGCCACGTCCCAAGGTGCGAGGTCGTCCTCCCACATGCCGTCGAAGCGGCCCATCGCCAGGTAGCAGAGGTTCAGGGCGGCCGAACCGTCCCTTCGCACCCCCTGGGCCCGCGTGAGGAAGGCCTGGAACAAGGGCAGGTGCTGTTCCGGATGTTCGCGCACGTCGTATGGGAAGCCCGTGACCAGCAGCGCTTCCTCGAGGCGTGGAACCCCCGACACGGCGATCGGGGTTCCATTCAACGTCGCGCCGTGCCCAGCCGCGGCCGCGAACAGCTCGTCGCGCACCGGGTCGTGGA
>DASXTP010000016.1:0-63511 GCA_036505355.1 Candidatus Eiseniibacteriota bacterium
TCTCGCTCCTCTATCTGGTTCCGGTCGGTATCGCGGCCTGGCGCGTCGGCCGCGGGGCCGGCATGGCCCTCTCGTTCGCCAGCGCGGCGAGCTGGATCGCGGCCTACCTGTGGGCGAGGGGCTTCCGTTTCGACCCGCGACTGTTGTTCTGGAATGCCACCGTCGAGCAGGGAGTCTATCTCACGGTGGCGCTGACCCTGTCCACCGTCCGCTGCGAGATGGACAAACAGCGCGCTCTGGCGGCCGAGCTTAGAAACGCCTACGCGCAGCTCGACGACGAGCTGCGGCAGGTGGGGGACATCCAGCTCCGGATGCTGCCGACGGCGCCGCCCCCGATGCCCGGCTGGCGAATCGTCATGCACTACTCACCGAGCCGCCGCTCGGGCGGAGACTACTACGATTTCTTCCCGCTCGGGGATGGCCGGGTCGGGTTCGTGATCGCCGATGCCTCGGGGCACGGCACTCCGGCGGCCGTGGTCATGGCGATGATCCGCGTGCTCCTGCACACCGACCCCGAGGCGCTGGGCGCCCCCGAGCAGGTGTTGCATTCGGCCAACCTTCGCTTGTCTCGCACCATCCTGACCGGTCAGTTCGTGACCGCCTGCTACTCGGTGTTCGAGTGCCGCGACGGGCGCCTCGAGTACTCGATGGCCGGACACCCGCCGCCGCTCGTGATACGGGTTAAGAGCGGGGCCGCCGAGGAGTTTTCGAATCCGACCGGGCCCCCGCTCGGCCTCTTCGACTCGTCGGTCTACACCCGCCAGTGCGTCAGGCTCGAGCCGGGCGACGCGGTGCTCTTCTATACCGATGGTCTCACCGAGGCCCAGGGTCGCGACGGCGAGCTGTTCGGGGTCGATCGGGTGAAGCAGATTCTCAGCGAAGGGCGGCGCGTGACCGAGTGCGAGCTTCAGGACCGCCTGCTGGGGGCCCTCAGGGCACACACGGGCGCCGCGTCCCTGCCGGACGATCTGACCTTCGTGCTCGCCCGGTGGGTGGCGCCGGGGCCGTCGGCGACGCGCTCGTGCTCGGACCCGACGTAAGCGACGACGCGACCCGACTCCGGCCGACAGCACGGGCGTAAGTGAAAGAAAACGGTTGCGTTCCGCCGTCGTCGCGGATTCGGGTCGTGGGCCACGGGCCCGCCCCGCCCGCCGGCCTCACGGGTTGACGCCACTCGGCGGCTCCCCCACTCTCACCGGCCATGAGTCCGTCCCGGCAGCCGAATCGCCCAGGCGCGGGTCTCGAGGTCAGGACGGAACCGCTCGACCGGCGGCGATTCCTCATCCTGCTGGGTGGCGCGGCCGCCCATGCCGCGTTGGCCCCCCGCCTGGCCTGGTCCCGGAAGCTCGCGCGGCCGCGCCCGGCGCTCCAGCCCTGGGTGCTCCCCGTGAACCCACCCGCCAACCCCATCGAGTTGGCCCGCGCGCTGGTCGGGGCCGCGGTGCTCGCCCCCAGCAACTGGAACAGCCAACCGTGGCGCCTGGAAGTGGAAGGCAGCTCGGTCCGCCTGGTCGCCGATCCCCAGCGTGCGTTGCCCGTCACCGACCCCGACCGCACCGGGATGCTGATCTCCCTCGGGGCCGCGCTCGAGAACCTGCTGATCGCGATGCGGGCCTATGGACTGAGACCCACGGTGAGCTATTTCCCCGGAGGCGGCCGCCCCGGGGCGGTGGCGGAGGTCTCATGGGCCAACGGCGACCTGCGGCGCGACCGCGAGCTGTTCGCGGCGATCCCGAACCGGCGCACCAACCGTCGCGGGTACGACGGTCGTGGGATCTTCATGCAGAACCGAGCCGCGCTGGCCGCCCAGGTGTCCGACGACCTGAGGTTGCACTGGGTGGACGACCGCGAGCAGATGCGGGCGATCGCCGATCTGGTCCATGACGCCACTCGCGCCCAGGTTCTGAACCCCGCGGCCCAGGCCGAGCACCTGTCGTGGATGCGTTTCGGAGACGACGAGGCGCGGGAGCGAGGGGACGGCGTGACCGTGGACGCGCTCGAGCTGGGCGGACCGGCGCGCTGGTTCGCCGGGCGGTACTTCAACCCCAAGTGCCGCTGGGTTGGTCTCGGCGCCGGCAGCGCCGCCAAGCAGGCCCGGGAAGTGATCCGCTCGTCCGGCTCGATGGCGCTGCTCACCGTGTCGCGAAGAACCGAGTCGCTGTGCGTGACCTGCGGACAGGTCTATCAGCGGTTCGCCCTCAAGGCCACGCGGCTCGGCATCGCCCATCAGCCGATGAACGCGCCGATCGAAGTCGAGGCCTACCGGAACGACCTGCTGCGCAGCTTCCGGGCGATCGGCGAACAGCCGCTCATGCTGGTGCGGCTCGGCCACGCCAAGCCGCCGCGACCCAGCGTGCGGCGCGGCGTGGCGCTGGTGGCGACCTTCCGGAACTCCTAGACTCACCGACCCGGCTCGAAGCCTGACGGTGCGCGCACCCTCGGCCAGCCCCGGGTGCGGCAGGTAGGTCGCGAGCGCGGCCCGGATCTCCCCCCACGGGACGTCGGTGGCGGTGGAATCCGACGCCAGACGGCGCCACGGAGGCTTCTTGCGGTAGGCGAATTGGCCGAAGACCACGACCGGGGTTCCTTGACCGAGGATCAAACGCCGGTCCTTCGAATCCAGCTTCCACTCCTCCGCCCAATCGTAGAGCCACTTCGCGTCGTCCTCGAGCAGCCGGATGCACGAGTGGCTCGCCGGGTAGCCGGGCAGGTCGAATTGGTGGAACGAGATGCCGAGGAAGTTCTCGAGGTTGACGTACCACTTGAGCAGCCATTCCTCGTTGAAGGTGCTGATGCGCTCCCGATCCTTCCAGTTCGTGTGGTAGAGGCCTTCCGGCGTCTGCAGCGACTCGCGCCCGGTGCTGGTGGGGCCCCAGCGGGTGAGCCCCCCGCTGTCGTAGGCGGCGAAGGCCTGGACTCGTCGTGACACCAGCAGCAGCTTCGGCCGATCGCGTTGATCGGGCAGTTGGTGGGGGAACGGCGCCAGCGCGAGCAAATCGGCGAGCGAGTCGAGCGGCACCATCAGGCTGTCCCCATCTCGTACGTGCAGCGAGTCGCGCCGGTTGACCTTGAGCACCAGCAGGAAGCGATCCGCTCCGAGCTGCCGGTGCAGCCGTTCGAGCGCCCGGTGGCTCGCAATCGAAACGGCGCGGTAGCTCGGCTGCCGGATTGTCGTGTCGGGCGGCGCCGGCAGCGCCACCCGGCCCGCCGAGCGGTCCGAGGCACCGGTCGCCCCGTTGGAAGAGCGATCCGGGCTGGAACAGGAAGCCGCGCATGCCAACAGCACGGCGCCCCCCCAGGCGATCAGGAGTCGAGCGCGGGCTCGGAGTCCCGGAAGCGCGTGCCGGAACGCGGAGCGAGCCCCGAAGAGATGGGTGGCGGGTGCGGCCGGCGCGTGGGGTGGGAACATCCCGGCGCGGCATTGTGCCGCACCGGGGATCGAGAGGCCACGTCTTTTCGTCCCGGCCGCCCTGAGCTAAGCTCCGCGGTCGCGAGTCAACGCTGCGACAGGAGACCGATGAGATCCGAGACTTGGAACACGGCGGCAATGGTGATCGGCGTCATTGCCTTGGCGGTCGGTGGCCCGTGGCTGGTCGGCGAGCTCAAGACCCTGCCGCATCCACGCGCGCTCGCAGCTCGCGCCGGTGAGCACATCGTCACGCTCGAGGTGGGGGGCATGACCTGCAGCGGTTGCGCGGCCAAGGTGCGTGGCGAGCTCTCGCGGGTCGCCGGAGTCTCGGCGGTGGACGTGCGCCTCAAGCAAGACCGCGCCTTCGTGGTCTGCGACCCGACCGTGGCCGACACCGCGCTGGTCGGCGCGGTCCACCGTGCCGGCCCCGGGTTTCTGGCGGCCGTCCTTCCCCGGTAGGTGTCCCCCGATCGATCCGGATCGGCCCCGACGCCGCGAGTGGACCGGTCGCTCGATCTTGTCTAACGTGCTTCCATGACCGGTAACGGCAGCCCCGGCGCCGACCTCTCGCGCCCGCCCGACCACCCGCCGATCGGCGATTTGGGGGCCGGGTGTCTCGAGATCCTCTCGAACCGGCTCCAAGCCAGCCCCGGCGTGGTGGCGATCGAAGCCGACTTCCGGGCCGGCACGCTCACCGTCCGCTACCTGCCGTCGTCGGTCGATCCCGATCGGCTCAACGCGCTGGCCGACGAGGTCGGCGCGATGTTCGCCCAGCGGGTGACCTATTGCGAGCGTCGCGAGTCCTTGGGCGCCTGCCACGAATGCGCACTCCGGCTGGGGCAGATCTCGCCCGCCCTCGGTTCGGAGTTCACGGTCATCGCGGATCCGGGTCGGGTCGGACTCTCGCTCCGGCGCCTGCCGGCGGCGACCGCCGAGCTGGTGCGGCCGCTGGCGCGCAGCAAGCCTTGGGGGGCGCCGTTCTCGGCGGCCGAGCAAGCCCACTACGCCAAGGGGCGGGCGATGGCGCTGCTCACCGCGGCGTGCCTGGGGCTGCTGGTCGTCGGCATGGCCCTGGAGCGGACCGCCCTGCCGCCGCTCTGGCACCACGCCGCCTACGTGCTCTCGGCGCTTTCGGGCGGTTGGTTCGCGTTGCGCTCGACGCTGGCCGCGCTCGCCCGGCTTCGCTTCGACGTCAACCTGCTCATGATCCTGGCCGCGATCGGCGCGGGTGCCATCGGCTACGTGTTCGAGGCCTCGGTGTTGATGTTCCTGTTCTCGCTCAGCAACACGCTCGAGGTCTACACCATGGGACGTACCCGGCGGGCCCTCCACGCCCTGCTCAAGCTGCGCCCGGCGCGCGCCCTGGTGCGACGCGGCGACCGCGAGGTCGAAGTCGAGGCCGAAGCGGTCCAGGTAGGCGAGCGTGTGATCGTCAAGCCGGGCGAGGCGGTGCCGGTGGACGGCGTCGTGCTGGCGGGCGGCTCGCTGGTCGACCAGAGCAACCTCACCGGCGAATCGGTTCCGGTGGGGAAGCAGCCGGGGGACCCTGTGTTCGCGGGGACGCTGAACCAGCAGGGCTCCCTGGAGGTACACACCACGCGCGCGGCCGGAGACACCACTCTGGCGCGCATCGTGGCCCTGGTCCAGGAAGCGCAGGAGCAGAAGTCACGTACCGAGGAAGTCGCGGAGTGGGTGGGGCGCTACTACACGATCGCAGTGATGGTGGGAGCGGCGGCCATGATCGTCCTGCCGCCGTTCATGTTCGGGCACGAGTTCCGGTCCTCCTTCTACCGGGCGATGACCTTGCTGGTCGTGGCGTCGCCGTGCGCGCTGGTGATCGCCACGCCGGCCACCATTCTTTCGGCGATTGCCAACGCCGCGCGGCACGGCATCCTGTTCAAGGGTGGCCGCTTCATCGAAGCGCTGGGGCGGGTGAAAGCGGTGGCGTTCGACAAGACCGGCACGCTGACCCGGGGGCGCTTCGAGGTGACCGATGTGGTGCCGCTCGACGGCCAAGCCGAGTCCGAGCTGCTCGGCCGAGCGGCCAGCGCCGAGAAACGCTCGCAACATCCGCTCGCCCAGGCCGTCGTGCGCGCCGCCGAGGTGCGCGGCGTGGCGGCGGCGCCCGCCGATCACCTCACCGCCCACCTGGGGAAAGGGCTGGTGGCGACGGTGGAGGGCAAGGCGGTCGAGGTCGGCACCCCGGACCTGTTCGTCCAGCTCGGGATCCAGGTGCCGCCGGCGGGGGCGGAGCGGGTTGCGGCCTTCTCCCACGACGGCAAGACCTCGATGCTGGTGCGCTGCGACGGCCGCTGGGGCGTGATCGCGGCCGCCGACGAGGTCCGTCCCGCGGCCCCCGGCACCGTCGCCGCCCTCAAGCAGATCGGCGTCCGCTCGGTGGCGCTGCTCTCCGGCGACACCGTGCCGACCGTAGAAGCGATCGCCCGGCGTGTGGCCGTGGACGAGCACCACGGAGCCCTGCTGCCCGAGGACAAGGTGCGCGTGGTCGGCGACCTCGAGCGCCGGTATGGCGCGGTCGCCATGGTGGGCGACGGGGTCAACGATGCGCCGGCGCTGGCGCGCGCCACCGTCGGGGTGGCGATGGGTGGCATCGGCAGCGACGCCGCCATGGAGAGCGCCGACGTGGTGTTGATGGGTGACGACCTCACGGCGCTGCCGTACGCGGTGGCCTTGGCGCGGCGCGCTCGCCGAGTGGTGATCCAGAACGTCGCCGTGGCCTCGGGGGTGATGCTGGTGCTGGTCACGATGGTGTTCTTCGGGCACCTGACGCCGTGGGGCCCGCTCAAGCTGCCGGTGGCAGTCTCGGGCCACGAGGGGAGCACGGTGGTGGTGATCCTGAACGGCTTGCGGCTGCTGGCCGGGCGTCGCGCGGGGGCGTAGGGAACGCAGTAGCCCTCCGCTGCCGGGATTCAGCGACCTGCAGTTCCCGGGCTTCGACGTCCGCCGCTCAGTGCCCGGCGCCGACCGGTTGCCCGGCCGGCTCGACCGAGTAGAGCGGCCCGTACTTGCTCCACAGGTACTCCAAGTAGGGCTCGATCCGGATCGGGCTGCCGGTGGCGCGGGCCACCAGTTCGGCCGGGTCGTACTTCGCGCCGTCGCGGTACACGTGGTCGCGCAGCCAGCCGTGGAGCAGCTCGAAACGGCCGCGGGCGATCTCGCCCCGGATCCCGGAGTGCGCGCGACAGGCGGCCTCGAAGAACTGGGCGCTCAGGATGTTGCCGAGCGTGTAGCCTTGGAAGGCTCCGCCGATCGGACCCGCATACCAGTGCACGTCCTGCAGCACGCCATCGCGGTCGTCGGGCGGCGCGACGCCGAGGTCGGACTGGAGCCGCGCGCGCCACGCCTCGGGCAGGTCCCTCACTGCCAGCCGCCCTTCGAGCAGGTCCAGCTCGAAGTCGAAGCGCAGCATGACGTGCAGGTTGTAGGTAACCTCGTCGGCGTCGGTCCGGATCAGCGAGCGCGCCACTTGGTTGATGGCGCGATAGAAGCGATCCAGCGAGACCGCGCCGAGCGGCTCGGGGAAGGTCGCCTGCAGCTTCGGGTAGAAGTGCTCCCAGAAGCCGCGGCTGCGGCCCACCAGGTTCTCCCACAGCCGCGATTGGCTCTCGTGCACGCCGGCTGAGGCACCGTCGGCCAGCGGCGTGCCCTCGTGACGCCGCTCGATGCCCTGCTCGTACATGGCGTGCCCGGACTCGTGGAGCGTGCTGAACAGCGCGTCGGTGAGGTCGTTCTCGCGCACGCGGGTGGTGATGCGCACGTCGCCCAGCGAGAACTTGGTCATGAAGGGATGGTGGGTCTTGTCCTGGCGGCCGCGGGTGAAGTCGTAGCCGAAGGCGCCGATCACCTCGAGCCCAAAGGCGAGCTGCCGGTCCTCGGGAGCGTGCTGCTCGAGGCACGAGTCGTGGGGCGCCGGCTGCGACAGGATCGCCTGCACGAGCGGCACCAGCCGGGCACGGAGGTCGGCGAAGATCGCGCGCACGCTCGCGGTCTTCATGCCGGGGTCCGAGAGGTCGATGAGCGGGTCGGCGATGCTCTCGTAGCCCGGGAAGAAGCCGGCATAGCGCCGGCTGAGGTCGAGTGTCTGCTCGAGCAGCGGCCGCATGCGCGCGAAATCGTCGGAGGGCCGCGCCTCAGTCCACGCCTGATACGATCGCGAGAAGTGGCTCTGCATCTCGGCCACGAAGGCGGTTGGCACCCGGGTCGCGCGGTCGAACTCGCGGCGCGCGAGCCGCACCAGCGCCGCCTCGTCGGAGTCGGCGGAATGGTCCTCGCGCTCGAGCGCCTCGATCAGCCGCCCCAGCTCGGGATCGGTGAGCCGCTGGTGGGCCAGCTCGGTCAGCAGCGCGAGCTGGCGCCCGCGTGCCTCGGCGCCCCCCGGCGGCATGTAGGTGGCCTGATCCCAGCGCAGGACCGAGGCGGCCATGTTGAGGTCGAAGATCGGCAGCCAGCGCTGCCGCAACGCGGCGATGCGGTCGGACATGGGTCCCTCGGGCCTTCGTGGTTCGAGTGCCTCACTTCACCTCGATCGTCAGCTTCTCCATTTTGAGCGGCTCCGTCGTGCGTCCGCTCTGCGTGCCGGCGGCTTCCAGCTTCTTCAGCACGTCCAGGCCCTCGATCACCTCGCCGAAGATCGAGTGCTTGCCGTCGAGCCACGGCGTGGCCACGAAGGTGAGGAAGAACTGACTTCCGTCCGTGCCTGGGCCGGCGTTGGCCATCGAGAGCTTGCCGCCCTTGTCGTGCTTCGTCTGGGGGTGGAACTCGCCGGCGAACTGGTAGCCGGGGCCGCCGGTGCCGTTGCCGAGCGGGTCCCCGCCCTGGGCCATGAAGTTGGGGATCACGCGGTGGAACGAGATTCCGTCGTAGAAGCCGAGGCGCGTGAGGTAGACGAAGTTGGTCACGTGCATCGGCGCGACCTTGGGCAGGAACCGGATGACGATGTCGCCCTTGGTGGTGGCCATCCGGCACAGGTAGGTCTTGCCGTCCTCGAAGGTCGCTACCACCGGCTTGGGCAGCGTGGTCTTCCAGTTGGGCCGGGACTTGTCCACCTTGGCGATCTGCTCGTCGATCATCTTCAGTACCCCGTCGTTGGAGGTGGTATGGACTGGACCGTGGCGAGAGGATCCCTCCGGTCCTCCTACGCTTCGCGCTGCTGGGCTTCCAGCCGCCAGTAGCGAGAGCCGTCGCTCTCGCGGGCCAGGAAACGGTAGTCGATCAGCGCCCGCCGCAGCGACACCCAGTCCCCGAAGGTGTGGGAGCCGATCAGGACCTCGTTGACCTGGCGCTCGGTGTAGTCGCGTCCCGGCTCGAAGCAGGTCGCCAGGTGGGCGAGCACCAGCTTCTGGTCCTTGAGCTTCCCGGGCCAGACCTTGAGTCGGCCTTCGGCGTCGAGGAAGCGGCGCAGTCCCGGGGCGCGATTCCGGGGCGCGCCCGCTCTTGCCGGCGCCCGTCGCCATCCGACGCTCCCGCTCGGCGTCCGCGCCGCGCTCACCGGGTCTCCCCGATCGCACCGAGCGATGCGAGGGCGGTTACCAGCACGTTGTCGTAGTAGACGGTGCACTCGCCCACGCCGCCGGTGTAGGCGGCGAGCGCGATGCGGCCGCGCGGCCGTGCCTGCCGGGAATCGTCGCGGTCGAGCAGCAACGCTCCGTTCACCCACACCCGGTAGCGGTGGCCGCGCGCCTCGACCCGCAGGTGATGCCACACCCCGTTGGCGTTGACGACCCGGGCCTTGTCGAGCGGCCATTCGCGGCGCTGCAGGAGGACGTCCTGATAGCCGGGGCCGCGCAGATCGACGCCGATGCCGGCGTCCCCTTCGACGCGCACCACCACACCCTTGTCCACGCCGCGCATCATGCACACGTCGAGGTCCACGGCGTAGTCGGTCCACTCCTGCGAGCCGGCGTAGAGAAACGAGCGCTGTTGCTTGCGATCCGGCAAATCGGCCCGCAGCGAGCCCCGGCGCACCGACCACACCCCGATGCGGTCCATGGCCCAGCCCTTGAGGTCGCCGGCATTGAAATCGTCGGCGAACAGCACGGTCCCCGCCGGGTGGGCCGGGCGCGGGCTGCCGGGGGGGGCGGCCTCGCGCACCGGATCGGAGACCGCGGTGCACAGGAGGAGGCCCGCGATGAGCGACGGGTAGGTGCGCGGGTTCAAGCCTGCCATGGCGGCTTCTAAGCTGGCGGCTCGGGCCCGGAGAGTCAACCGCGATATGACTTCACCATCGCCCCAAGTCCGCGGGTGACCCAGCGGCATCTCGCTCGATCGGCCCCTGCCGTGCTCGAGTACTTGGCGAACCCGACGGGCGCGATCCCTTGGGCCCGGCGGCCCGGCCGCGTCTTTGCCGCCCCCGAGCGCCGCTGCTAGACTGCCCGCCCCATGGTGAAGGAGAAGCACTTCGTCGAAGTGATCGGCGTGCCGGTGGATCTCGGCGCAGGCCGTCGCGGCGTGGACATGGGCCCCTCGGCCATAAGGGTTGCCGATCTCGAGGCCCGTCTCGAGCAGCTCGGGCACCAGGTCGAAGACTTCGGCGACCTCGACGTGATGATCCCCGAAACGCAGAACGTCGGCCAGGGGCGGCTGCGCTACAAGGAGCCGATCCTCGCCGCGTGCACCGAGCTTTGCAAGCAGGTCGAGCGCAGCCTCTCGCAGGGCCATCTGCCGCTGGTGCTGGGGGGAGACCACAGCATCGCGATCGGCTCTGTCGCCGGGTCGACGAATCACTTCGCCAGCCAGGGCGAGGCCCTGGGCCTGATCTGGTTCGACGCGCACGGCGACGCCAACACCCCGGAGACCACCCCGTCGGGGAACATCCACGGCATGGCCTTGGCCATCTGCCTGGGGCTCGGCGACCCCGACCTGGTGAAGCTCGGGGGCCGCTCGCCCAAGGTCCAGGCGCGCAACGCCGTGCTGATCGGCATCCGCGATCTGGATCCCGGCGAGCGTGACATTCTCAAGAAGAGCGGAGCCACCGTCTACACCATGCGCGACCTCGACGAGCGCGGCATGCGCGACGTGGTGGACGAGGCAATCCGCATCGCGGGCGACGGCACCGCCGCCGTGCACCTGTCGTTTGACCTCGATGTCGTGGATCCGGAGGATGCGCCGGGCACCGGGACGCCGGTGTGGGGCGGCATCACCTACCGGGAGGCCCACCTGGCGATGGAGATGATCAACGACCGCGCCCGGATCGCCGCCATCGACCTGGTCGAGGTGAACCCGGTCCTGGACACCCAGAACATGACCGGGATTCTGGCGGCCGAGCTCGCGCAGAGCGTGCTGGGGAAGCGGATCCTGTAGGAAGGCCGGCGTGATCCGCAAGCTGGCGTTGGGCCTGCTGACGATGGTCGGGCTTGCCCTCGTGGGCTTCGCCATCTTCGTTTCCGCGCGACAGAACCTGCGGTTCGACGCCCCGTATCCCCCGATCATGGCCTCCGCCGATTCGGCGGTGATCGCGCGCGGTCGGCACATCGTGCGCGACGTGGCGGTGTGCGCCACCTGCCACAGCGATCCCAAGCTCGCTGGGGAAATCCAGGCGGGGGCGGAGGTGCCACTGAGCGGCGGCCGGACGTGGAACATTCCGCCCGGCAGATTCTATGCCCGCAATATCACACCCGATCCGGAAACAGGCTTGGGAAGGATTTCGGACCAAGCGGTCGCGCGCGCCCTGCGATACGGCGTCGGGCACGACGGGCGAGCCTTGCTGCCTTTCATGGAGATGCAGGGGCTCTCCGACCAGGACCTCGCCGCGGTGGTCTCGTACCTGCGCGCACAGCCGCCGATCAGGAATGTGGTGCCCCCGCAAGACTTCAACCTGCTGGGGATGGTGGTGAGGGCGACCGTGCTCGCCCGCCCGGTCGGACCGCGGCAGGCGCCGCCGCGCGTGAGCCCCCGTGGCCTGACGGTGGAGAACGGACGCTATCTCGCCGAGTCCGTCGCTTTGTGCTGGGCGTGTCACACGCAGCGCGATATGCGCACCGGCGCGTTGGTCGGTCCCAAGTACGCGGGCGCGACGGGGATGGAGGAGCAGGACACGCCCGGCGTCCTGTGGTCGCCGCCGAACATTACGGCCGATGACAAGACCGGGCGGCTCAGCGGGCTCTCCGAGGACGATTTCGTCGCCCGCCTGCGCGCCGGGCGCGCCATCCCGGGCTCGCCGATGCCGTGGCAGGGCTTCCAGCGCATGAGCGACGACGAACTGCGAGCGATCTACCGCTACCTCAAGACCGTCCCGCCCGCCGAGCGCGACGTCGGCCCGCCGTTCGTGAAGAAGGGGTAGGTCCGCGCCGGCGACGAGGACATCCGCGGTGTGGCCGTAGCCGGCGAGGTACCGGGCGGGACGCGGTGCCCGCATCCCGCGAATGGAAGAGTCAGTTCGCCGACAGCAAGGACATCAGGAAATCCGTGTGGAGCCCGATCGTCATTTTCATGACGTCGTCCGCGATGACACGCGCCTGGGGGATCCACGCAGCATCGAAGGACAAGCCCACCACGCGAATACCTGCGCCGTAGGTGAAGTCCCGAATCTCGCCGAGATCGTCGTTGTAGTAGCCGCCGCGAAGCATCACCCGCACCCATTTCGCATAGGCACCATAGACCTCCATGCCCTCGTTCCAGGTGCGGAAATCGTTCGTCACGAGCGACTCGTTGAAGTCCATGGCCCCGGTGCCGCCGACCTCGAAGCCAGCCGGTCCCAAAGGGACCTGAAGGGAAATGGCCCCGCCAACTTTGAGATTCCGACCGAGTGGGTCGCCCGAATCTTCCGACGAGAACGTCGCCTCGGGGCCGATGTTCTGGACGTTCAGACCCAGGCTCAGGGTCATGGAGGCGACGGGCTTCCGGTAGAGGCCGCCGAGGTCGAACCCGAATGTCGAAGCCTCGCCGTACGGGCCCGGGGCCAACTCGAAGCGGATGTACTTTGCCGTCACTCCGACTGCTAGGTCGGGCAGGAGGCGGTAGCCCGCCGAAACCGACGTGGACCATTCACGCGCATCCGATCCCTTCCCGTACGACAGGAAGGTCCCGCCCACACCGATTGCACCGAGACGTTGGATGGGAACCGCTCCCACCACGTGATGGTAGCGAATGTCTGCGTCGAATTGCGGCGCGAGATCCGCCGACGTCCACTGGACGCCGTAGTGCTCTGCAAATCCCAGCGCCGCGGGGTTCCACCATGTGGCTTCACAGGGGTCGCCGGGCAGGGCCACCCCCGCGGCTCCCATGCCGTTCTCTCTGGCCCCCGGTTGTATGTCCAGCGAGCGACCCAAACCCTGCGCCCATCCCGCAGCGGCCACGTATATTCCCAGCATCGCGCCTCCGATGACCTTCACGGCTCTCATGGAGGATTCTCCCAGGCAAGGTTCGAAACGGGGCGTCGTCCGCCAAGCGAACTCGTGCCCACCCACACTGCCCGTGGCTTCGTCTCGAGCAGCATCCCATGAGTGCCTCGATTGGGGAAGCCGCCTGGAAGACAGTGACCCGGATCCGTGCTCCCTACGCCGGCTCCCGCAGCGCCAGGGATCGGATCGCGCGCCTGAGCTTTCGGTGGGCGTCGAAGCGGCGCACGAAGTCCGACTCGCGAAGGCCGCCCTTGGCCCGCGCTACCTCGACCAACGAGCGTCGCTCGGCACGGCTCCAGCTCTCGACCCCAGAGAGGCTCAGGACCAGCGGCGCCCAGCGCTCCCACGCCAGTCGCTCGCCGCGCGTCCAGCCGGCGAAGGAGCGCACGCCCAGCCGCACCGCGGCTTGGTCGGCGCAGGCTTGCCGCGCCCGCTCGCGGTTCGACCCGAACCGCGCTGCCAAATAGCGCATCGTCGCGAGCCCGACGCTGGCGAGCGGCAGCTCGCCGATCACGTCCGCGCGTGGCCTCCCGAGGTGGAGGAAGAGGTTCGCGCGGGCCAGCCGACGGAGCACAGAAGCGCTCGAGCGATGCTCGGGGTCGCGCCGCATGCGCGCGAGCTCGCGGCGCATCAGCCTTCTCGCCGCCGAGTCTCGCGGCCGGAAGCCGACCTTCTGATAGAACCACCAAGCGCCCGACTCGATAGCCTCGTCGTTCCCTTCTCCGAGCTGGTAGGGAACGATGGTGAAGGTGTCGGAGCCGAACAGGTGTCGAATCATGGCCATCACGCGGCCGTAGATCGGCCCCGCTTCCGCGCCACGGAAGGTCTCGAACACGTTGTAGGCGATCTCCGAGGAGCCGAACAGCGCGCTGCTGAGCACGTACCCCACCGGCACGCCGTTCTTGAGCGTGAGGTAGCCGTACACGGCCTCCAGCAGCAAACGCCGCTCCGGGATCGCCCCGATGCACGCGAACTGGAGCCCCGCGCCGCAGTCCACGAGCCGCACGTCGCGCGGGTCACCGTAGGAGAACACGTCGAGGTCGCGGCTGCGAGTCACCATGGACTCCCGCGCCACATCGATCAGGCGCTGCCCGTCGCGTCTCGACACTGGCCGGACCGAAAGCGGGGGCTCGAGGATGTCCTGGGGCACGCGCGGACGAGCGCGCGACAGGGGCGACCGCTGCCAGGTGACGCGCGCGCGCAGCCATTTGGCCCGGGTGCGCGACGGCGTTTCGGTCCCGGGGGCGAGCCGAATCGGCGGGTCCAGGTCATCGTAGACCGCCTCGTGGACCTCGGGATCCATGCCCAGCTCGGCGAAACGCCGGATCAGGAACGCGGCGTCGGTCTCGCCGTCGCCCTTGAGGCGTACGATCCACTGGCGAGGGTCGAGATCGTATTCGTCGAGCGCTGGCACTTCGGCGGGATGGGCGAGCAGGGCGAGCCAGGGTTCCAGTCGCTCCCGGTTCTCGAACTCGGTCCAGTCGATCGAGAGCTGCCGCGGCCAGCGCTGGGCGAGCCACCGGGCGGTGGGCGCGAAAAACCCGAACCGGATCTCGGTGCCGGCGATGCCGCTGTCGCTGAGCTTCCGGGCATGACGCCTGAGGTCCAATCGCCGGTCGAAGGCCGAGAGCATGCGCTCGACCTGCGACAGCACCGCGGCGTTGTCTGGATAGGCCTGCAGGAAGCACAGCACCTCGTGCAACCGCAGCACCTCCGAGGCGCGGGGCAGTCGCAGCTGCTCGAGCCGATGAAGCAGCGCCAGCTTGCGGCTCGCGGCCTCGCCGCCGAACACCACCTTCAGGCGTTCCACCGCGGCAAGGGGAGACGAAGGCTCGGTGGGCATCGGGGCGCGAGGGTAGCGAAGGGGCGGTAGGGCGCCAAGCTTGCGGCCCGGCGCGGGGGCTCGCCGGGCCGCCACCTACTTGACCGCCGAGGTTCGACGGTCGGGCTTGACGACCACGCGATGGGCGATCGCGTGGCCGCCCTCGTCGCGGTAGTACACCGTGACGCGTGCGTTCTTCTCGAGATCGCCGGTGGTCTTCATGGCATCGTGCTTGGTGAACACCATCGCGAGCGAACTCTTGCCGCGCCGTTCGACCGTGAGCGTGGCCTTGTCCAGCGCGGTCACGTAGCCCGTGAACTGGCGCAGGCCGTTCCGCGATTTCGCGGCCTTCACCGCGGGGGCCGCGGTCTTGGGTGCAGCCATCGCCGCGGGGGCCGCGGCCGTGACAGCGGCCGCGAGCGCGAGCGCCGCACCGAACGCAAGGTACCTGGGACCCTGCCTCATCCTCCTCACCTCCCTTCCTCACCTCGGGGGCAGGGCATCTGGATGCTAGGAATTGTTAGCCCGGCCGGTCAAGCGATCTTCGACCGATCGGGAGGGACCGTCGTGTGGCGGGCGTGGACGGTCGTGTCACCGTCGAGGACGCTGGCCGAGCGTGGAGCTCGCGATCCGAGGCGGCGGCTTCCGGACTGGAAGCCGGCCTCGTCGCTGGCGACGTCACGAATCCGGCGAGACCCATGCCCGGCAGCAGCCCGCGCGCCGCGGCCAACGTCGAGGTCTACAAAGCGAAGGTCGTGCCGCGGACCTACCTCGTGGTCTCGAGCTCCGCGGCGTCCGGCCCGCGTCAGTCTCGAGGCCGGCGCTTGACCCCCAGCTTCCGCATCCGCGAGTGGAGCGTGGTGGACTTGAGACCGAGGATCGCCGCGGCACCGCGCGGGCCGCTGACCCGGCCGCCGGTGTGCGCGAGCACCCGTTCGATCGCCTCGCGCTGGATGGCGGCCAGGCTGCGCAGCGGCGTCGACGCGTGGGATGGCTCGGTTCGTTCTGCCAATGCTTCCGCCAACAGGCGGGCCGAGGCGGCAAGCGAGCGAACGTCACGCGGGTCGAGTCGCCAGTGCGAGAACAGCGCCAGCACGCCGAGCAGCTCTTCGGCCACGGCGAGCGGGAAGGCGGCAAAGCTCTGCACCGCGTGTCCGGCGAGCCACGATGGATCGGCAAGCCCCAAGCTCGGGAGGTGATCGCGGGCCACGAACGGCGTGCGCTCCGAGGCCACGCGTCCGACTTGGCGGGCGCCAATCGGGAAGCGGCGAAAGGGTCCGTCGAGCCGGGCGCTGGTGCCGAGACTGAGCGTGAGGTGGAGGCAGCGTCTCTGATCGGGGCACTCGGCGAGCATCAGGCAGGAGGCGCAAATGTCCCCAGGGCCGACCAGCCAAAGTCGGGTCAGCACGCTCCCAAAGGGGGCTGTCAGATCGTCGATCAGCCCGTGAATCTCGTCTGTTTTCAAGCCGATACCTTGATTGGCGGTATGTCGCCAAGCATGATTGACTAAATATCACCACTACGATATATCGTAAATCTGCCGTGTCAACGTGAATTCAGGTCCCGCAGACGAAGCAGCCTTGGTGGCCACTCAGGGGCGCGTCCACCCGACCACCGGGGCTGGAGTTACCGGCGTCGCGGCCAAGCCCAAGTGGGCGCTGGCCCGGGCGAGAATCAGCCCCGGCGTACGCGCCAGAATCTCGAGCTTCCCTGGCGCCGCGCGCCTGACCCAAGCCTCGCTTCGGGGCCGGAAGGCGACGTAGGTGAGGCCGTCCTGGGCCCGGAACTGCTCGAGCGTCCAGCTCAGGGATTCTTCTCGCGTGCGATTCCTGCTGATCCCTTCCTCGCCGGGCACCAGGTTTCGATGAAGGTAGAGCCGCAACGAGGGCGGCGGTGGATCCACCATCACCAGGGCCGCCCGTTCCGGCGCCGTGACTTCCATGGCCTCGGCCACCGCCCGCGCGTTGAGGTAGACCTCGATCGCCGGTGCCAAGCGCAGGGTCGCGAACGGCATGCCGACCGCGACCGGGAGGGCGAGCAGGGCGGCCGCCGCACGATGACGAGCGCGGACGCTGGCCAGCACGGGCGCCCAGGAGGCCAGCAGCAGGAAGGCGGCCAGCAGTCGCAGGTCGGACGTGGCCTCGCGCATCCGCGCCGCGACCAAGGCGAGCAACACGGCCGCCGTGCTGCCGAACAACGCCAGCATCCGCCCGGCGGATGCCAGATGGCCGCTCACGCGCGGCGCGTCCTCGAACAGGTGATCGAGCAGTCGCCCGCACAGCAGCGCGGCGGCCGGCAGCGCGGGCAGCGCCGCCGTCATCGGCGCCCGTGGCGAGAGGATCAGGGTCGCGAGCCCGGCGGCCAGAGCGGCGATCAAGAAGTGGGCGACCGACTCCTCGCGATGCTCGCGGGCGATCGGTTCCATGCTGGGTCGCTCGTCGGCCCGGGGGGCCCCCAGCACGCCTCGCCGAGGTGCGCGCCACCAGATGGCGGCGTGGAATGCCGCGCCCGGGAGGAGCGTGCTCCATGGAAAGAAGCCGAGGACCAGGAAGGCGAGCGCCCGGATCGGGGCGGAGAGCCAGGAGCCCTGGGCCGCCGTCCCGTAGGGGAAGAACGGCGCGTGGGCAATAAACTCGAGACCGTGGCGCTCGACCATGGCGCCATACCAGGGGATCGCGAGCCCCATCAGGATCGCGAGCCCGGGGGAGAGTCCGATGACCCGCCACGAATCGGGCCGGCTCGCCAACCCCAGGTAGAGCGCCAGACCCCCGATCGGCCACAGAGCGGCCAGCGGTCCGGCCGAGACCATAGCGATCGCGAGGGCGCCGTAGGCCACGACCAGCCGACCGCTGCGGCCGGCGCGGCGTCCGAACAGCGCGTCCGCGAATCCCGCGGCGCCTACCCAGCCGAGCAGCGTGGCCAGTACCTGAACCCCGTCGATGCGTGCGGCGAGCGGGAGCGCGAGCGAGGTCGTGAGCACTCCGGCGGCACACCAACCGGCGCGCGCACCGAAATGTTGCCCGCCGATCGAGGCGGTGAGCAGCACGAGCCCCAGGGCCAGCGCCGCCCGTAGGGCCCGCGCGCCGAGCGGTGATCCGGGCGTGAGCAGGCCGCCGGCGCCTTCGACGGCGTACCCGAGAAGCGGCTTGTCGAACAGCGCCTCGCCGCCCAGCACCGGGGTGAGGAGTTCCCGCCGGTCGATCAGCTCGCGCGCCACTGCGGCGTCCTGGGCCTCGCCGGGGTCGACAAAACCGACCCGCCCGAGGCCCGAAAACAGCACCACGGCGCCCAGCGCGGCGATCAGGAGTGGGGCGAGGCGCATCCGCCCGTGAACCTAGCACGGCGCCGACGCGGCGCCCGGTCGGAATCCCACGCGGCTTCAGGGCGCCGCGGAATCCGCGCGTCGCTCAGCTGCGAGGACGAGCCCGCCGGCGAGCGAGCACCTCGTCGAGCGAGAAGCGGCCTGGACCGGTGAGCAACAGCGCGAGCATCGGCACGGCGTATACCGCCGCCAGCTCCTTCACCGACCACGGGTCGTGGGCGTGGTGGACGAACAACGCCACCGCGAAGAACACCAACAGGGGGACCACGGCGAGGCGTGTTCGAAACCCCAGGGTCACGGCGGCCGCGCAAAACACCTCGGCGAAGATTACCAGCGCCAGGCTCGTGGTCGAGCCCACGCCCAGGGGGTCGGGAAAGCGGGGGGCGCGTTCGGCAAAGTGCGCGAGCTTGCCCCAGCCATGGCCGAACAGCAGCAGGCCGGCCGCGCCGGCACGGAGCAGCAGCAGCCCCATCGAGACGGCCGCACCAGATCGGCCCTCCTGCATCGTTCCTCCGATCGTCGTGACGTGCCCGGTGAGCGTGGCATCGGGCCACTTCCCGGTGCGTCGTCACGCCCTGGCCGGCAGTGTTGACGATGCCGCGCGGTCTCCGATAGCCTTTTCGATGCTTTCTCGTGTTCCCGAGCGTTCCTCCTGCCGATGCCATGACCATGACGAACTCGACCGTCCTGCCGCCGGTTCCCGGAACTCAGGCCAACTTGCCCGACTACGCGTCGGCTTACCGCAGCTTCGACTGGAAAACCGTCGAGTGCGAATTCGACTGGTCGAAGACCGGCAAGGTCAACATGGCCCACGAGGCCATCGACCGGCAGGCCCAGGGCGCGCGCCGAAACAAGGTGGCGCTCCTCTACACCGACGGCGAGCGGGTGGAGAAGTACACCTTCGACGAGCTGAGGCGCGCCTCGAACCGGTTCGCCAGCGCGCTCGCTGGTCTCGGCGTGCAGCGGGGCGACCGTGTGTTCGTGTTCCTGCCGCGCGTGCCCGAGACCTACATTGGGATCCTGGGAGTGCTCAAGCTGGGCGCGATCCCGAGCCCGTTGTTCGAAGCGTTCATGACCGACGCGGTGCGCGACCGGATGGCCGACGCCGGCGCGGTGGCGCTGCTCACCAACCGCGCGTTGCTCGAACGCGTGCCCGAGGGCGATCTGCCGGCGCTCGAGCACGTCGTGCTGGTCGGCGATCCGGGCGACCGACGGGGGGGGCGCTATCACCCCTTCGATGACCTGCTCGGGCGAGGCAGCGAGGAGTTCGAGCCGGTGTGGCTCTCCCGCGAGGACCCGTTGATCCTCCACTACACCTCGGGCTCGACCGGCAAGCCCAAGGGGGCGCTGCACGTCCAGAACGCCATGCTCGGCCACTTCCAGACCGGCCGCTGGGTGCTCGACCTCAAGGAGAACGACGTCTACTGGTGCACGGCCGATCCCGGCTGGGTCACCGGGACCTCGTACGGCATCTTCTCGCCGTGGCTCAACGGCGCCACCAACGTGATCCGCGGGGGCCGGTTCGATCCCGAGGCCTGGTACTCCACCATTCAAGAGCTCAAGGTGACGGTGTGGTATTCGGCGCCGACCGCGTTTCGCATGCTGATGGCGGCGGGTGAGGAGCTGGCACGGAAGTACGACCTCTCGTCGCTTCGGCACGTGTTGTCGGTGGGGGAGCCGCTGAATCCCGAGGTGGTGCGCTGGGGCTGGCGGGTCTACGGGCGTCGCATCCACGACAACTGGTGGATGACCGAGACCGGGCACCAGCTCATCTCCAACTACCCGAGCATGGAGATCCGTCCAGGCTCGATGGGCAAGCCCATCCCTGGTGTCGAGGCCGCGATCCTGGACGAGAACGGCCAGCCGCTGCCCCCGAACACCCTGGGGCTGCTGTGCATCAAGGCCGGTTGGCCGGGGATGATGCGGGCGATCTGGAACAACCCGGCCCGCTACCAGGAGTATTTCCGGTTCCCCGGGTACTATTTCACCGGCGACACGTCGTACGTCGACGAGGATGGCTACTTCTGGTTCCAGGGCCGCGCCGACGACGTGATCAACACGGCGGGGGAGCGGGTCGGCCCATTCGAGGTCGAGTCTGCGCTGGTCTCGCACCCGGCGGTGGCCGAGGCCGGCGTGATCGGCAAGCCCGACGAGCTGCGCGGCCAGATCATCAAGGCATTCGTCGCGCTGCGTTCCGGATTCGAGCCCAACGAAGGTCTCAAGCAGGAGATCGCACAGCACGTCAAGACTCATTTGGCCGGACACGCCGCGCCGCGCGAAATCGAGTTCCGTGACAAGCTTCCCAAGACGCGGAGCGGGAAGATCATGCGGCGGGTGCTCAAGGCCTGGGACCAGGGCTTGCCGACCGGGGACCTCAGCACCCTCGAGGATTGATCCCTCGGCGGCGCCGAAGCGATCGCACCCCATCTCGCGGGACACGCCGTAGCCTTGCATGAGGCGCGAGAACGGGGAGACAGCGGGCCGCCAGGGCGTCGGGTGGCCGAAAAAAACGCTTGCGCTCGAAGCCTCATTGGCCGATATTCTCGCCGTCTTCAGTGGTCGGTGGTACGGCCGATGAGCAAGCTACGCCGCCAAGGGACAACGGGGCGGCTTTTTTCATGCCCCGCCCTGCCGACTCCGGAGATTCGGTCACAGGGACCGGGCGAGGCCGTCGCGTTTGGCGGCAGCGGCAGAGGGCAGCAGTGCAGTGCCCTGCACGTAAGGAGTGAGCAGCGTGGCTACGGGTACCGTGAAGTGGTTCAACGAGGCGAAGGGTTTCGGTTTTATCTCCCAGGAAGGCGGCGAGGATGTGTTCGTGCACTTCTCGGCCATCCAGGGCGATGGCTTCAAGACCCTTGCCGAAGGTGAGCGGGTCGAGTTCGAAGTGACCAGAGGTCCGAAGGGCCTGCAGGCGGGGAACGTCCGCAAGGTCTAGTTCACCCGGAGTACCACCTCACGCGGCTCGGGGCGGCCTGATCAGGGCCGCCCGTCCGCTTGATACGGCGAAAGGTCGCCCCTCCACCGCCGGTGGCCCGCCCCCCACGCCGACGCCGCACGCTCCCAGGTTCGACCTCAAGGAGCGCCTCACCGGCGCCGATGCCCATCCTGGTCCTCCCTCCCCCACTCGACCCGGAGCGGGACGCCTGACCATGAACGCGGACACTCGCCTGGAGCACGAATCGGCACCCGCGGACCTCGGCCCGACCGGGGCCGCCGGAGCCAAGGAGCAGGAGCCGGTCTCCAAAGCGGCCGGAACCTGGATCCACTCGCTGGGCCGCACCCTCAAGACCTGCCGGCTCTACGAGGGGCAGAACCCGACCGTGGTGCGTTTCCGGGAGGACCTGGCGCTGGCGTTGCGCCGTCTGCTCGAGGCCCACGGAGCCATCACGCTGCGGTTCACCTCCGACGACGTACTCTACGAGGACGTCTCGCTCCATCCTGCCCGATCCCGGGACGACAACCTGGCGCTGCTCTTCTATCGCGACGGCGTGCGCGCCCTGACGTTGTCCCCGGGCATCGAGCCCCCCGAAGTGCACGCCATCGTCGACGCTCTGTTGCAGGTCTCCGGCCAGAACTCGGGCCACGACGATCTCGTCACCCTGCTGTGGGAGGCGCAACTGAGTCACGTCGAAGTGGACTACGTGCCGGCCGACAGTGATGTCGGCGGCACCTCGGGGGAGCCCGGTGCCGAGGAAGCCCAGTTGGTGCCGTGGCCCACCACGACCGAGGAGCCGGAGGAGGAGTCGAGCCGCGAAGGCCAGGCGGCCGGCTCGGCGACTGGGGAGCGGGGCGACTCGGGCGGCTCGCGGTCCGACGACTGGACCACCGGCGACCTGACGGTGGAAATCGAGGCCGGGTTCGAAGAGCTCGACTCGCTGGCACCGACCGAGGTCGAGCGCTTCCGGCGCGAGTTCGAGGCCGAGCATCAAGTCTCGCCCAGCGCCACGGCGCTGGCCATCGTTCGGGCGGTCTTGAGCGCGGGCGCTACCCCGGACGACCGCGGCGAGTTCGCCGAGTTCCTTCCTCGGCTGCTGCGCCTCGCGGTGTCGCGTGGCGCCTGGCTCGAGGCGCGGGAGGCACTGGGCCTGATCGACGAGAACAGGGTGCAGGACTGGTCCGCGGAGACGTTCGCCCAGGAGCTGCTGCAGCCCATCTCGGTCTCGACCGCCGCCGAGTTCTTGGACCGACAGGCACCCGAGGAGGTGCTCGACTTCGTGGCCTTCGCCGAGGCGCTGGGCGACCCGTCGGTGGACCTCCTCAACCTGGTGCTCGCCGAGGCCCAGCAGCGCGGCAGCCGCCGGGTGCTGGCCGAGGCAATCGCGGAGCTGTGCCGCGACCGGCCGCAGCGGCTCTCGTCCTGGCTCTCGGACCGTCGCTGGTTCGTGGTGCGCAACGTCGTGCACATCCTGAGCTGGATCGGCGGTGACACGGTCGTCGGCCTGCTCAGGGGCGTGGTGAACCATCCCGAGCCCCGGGTGCGCCGTGCGGTGGCCGCCGCGTTGGGCCAAGTGGACCCCGTGCAGGCCCGCCCGCTGCTGCTCAAGCTGCTCGAGAACGCCGATCCCCAGCTGTTCTCGGCCGTTCTCCACCAACTGTCGACCGAGCGCAACACAGCGGTGGCGCGTCTGCTGCTCGCCTACCTGCAAGACCCCGCATTCGAGTCCCGTCCCCTGGAGGAGCAGCGCGCCATCTACTCGGCGATCGCCGCCGCCGGCACCGACGGCGTGATCCCCGAGCTCGAGGCGGAGCTGCTGCGCGGGAAGTGGTTCGCCCGCAGCTTGGAGTCGCACCGCCAGACCGTGGCGCGCTGCATCGCCCGCATCGGCACGCCGCTGGCCCGCCAGGTGCTCGAGCGCGGCGCTCAATCGAAGCGCCTGCCGGTGCGCAAGGCCTGCGAGGAGGCGTTGGTGGGGTTCAGCCGCCATGGATGAGCGCGACGTCGATCGCGATCACGCCGAGCAAGCCGAGGAGCGGGCCCGCCAGTTTCTGATTCGTCTGGCGGCGATGCTGCGCACGGCGCGGACCCACGACGTCTCCAACCAGGCGTTCCAGCGGCAGCTGAAGGATTTCCTGCTGATGATCGCCTCCATCCTGGAGCAGGCCGATCATGACGAGGTGGCCTTGGCGGTGGCCGCCGAGTACCTGTACTTGAACGGCGTCCGCATCCGCGCCCAGTCCTCGCTGCTTCCGGTCTACCACTGGCTCATGGAAGAGTTCGAGCGTCGCTCGCTGGGTGGCATCCGATTCCTGCAGGGCGTGCACGAAGCCGAGCTCGAGCGCTTCTTCCAGCTCTTCCTCGCGGCCGACGAGCCAGGACTGGCGGAGCGGCTGCCCGACGCGGTCCGCGAAGCGAGCATCGCCCACGTGGTGCCAGTGCCAGCCGCGGGGCTGGACGCCGACGATCTGCTGGCGTCGCTCGACCAGCGGAAGGAGACCGGCGAGCGGGGACGTGCCAAGCGAGTCTTCTGGCACGCGGTGCTCGGCACGCGCAAGATCGTCCACCGGGCGCGCCAGACCGGACGGCCCGACCTGCGACAGGCGAAACGGTTGGTCCAGCCGGTGGTCGACAGCATCATGCGCCACGAATACTCGGTGGTCGGTTTGACCGCGCTGCGCGACCACGACGAGTACACCTACGCGCACTGCGTCAACGTGAGCATTCTGTCGGTCGGCATCGGACAGGCTCTGGCACTGCCGCGCCAGGTGCTGGCCGACCTCGGCGTGGCGGCGCTGCTCCACGACATCGGCAAGGTGGCGATTCCCGGCGACGTGCTGCGCAAGCCGGCCTCGCTGAGCCCCGAGGAATGGGGCTTGATGCAGCGGCATCCGCTCGAGGGCGTCAAGATGATGAGCCACATGTCGGGCCTGACGCCGCTCACCCTCGACGCGATGCGGGTGTGCCTCGAGCACCACATGAACTTCGACCGCACCGGCTATCCCGACATCGACCTCGAATGGGCCCAGGCCACCTTGTCGCGGATCGTGGCGGTCGCCGACTGCTTCGATGCCATCACCGCTCACCGCTCCTACCACAAGCGGCCGCGCACCGCCTTCGAGGCGTTGCAGTACATGCTGGGTCCGACTCGCGTCGGGTTCGATCCGGCGGCCCTATGGGGGCTGGTACGCACGGTCGGTCTCTACCCGGCCGGATCGGTGCTCTACCTGGACTCCGGGCACTTGGTGTTGTCGATGAGCCCCAATCCCGGCGACGTGTGTCGGCCGAACGTCCGGGTGCTGGCCCATCCGCACGAGGCGTCGCCCGTCGAGGACGTGGTGGACGAGTGGACGCCGATGCCGGCCGAGCGGAGCGTGATTCGCGTGGTGCGCCCCGAGGAGCACCCCTTCAACACCAACGAGCTGCTCGCCGCCTGAACCACCCCTGCCCTGGGTGAGCCCGCTGCGCCAACCTGGACGCTCCCCGTCTCCGGTCGCGCCACCACGGGCTCACCCAGGGGTGTCCCGACTCACTGCTCCCAGTCCTCGTCCTCGTCGTCCCAGCCCTCCCAGTCGCCGTCGTGGTAGCGGTAGCTGTGGATGCAACGACCGCTTTCCACCTCGATCACCCGCACGATCCGCGGGTGGTGGTGATGGCACAGGTGGCCGTAGTAGAGGTCGAGGGTGGCGAACGATTCGTGGCAGTACGGGTCGAAGTACGCATAGCCGGCCGGCGCGGCACTCGCCAGGGACGCCCCGAGGAATAGCCCGCCGAGAAAGCCGGCGATCACCGGTCCGGCGTTGCCACGCCGCACGAAGTAGGTGCCGCAGGCCGGGCGACCGTAGAAGCGCACGGCCGGTGCCGGGGCAAAGACCCTCCGCGCCACGCGGACGTCGCCGCCGCAGTATCGTCTCCCCCGGTGTCCGGCTTCGGCGATCGGCGTGAGGAAGGCCGTCAGGAACGCCGCCAAGAGGAACCCGGCGACCCAACGCTGGTGGTTCGAGATTCGTTGCATCGCTGCCTCCAGAGGGCGGGGGATGGGTGACGGAGGCTCGAAGAGCAGGGGCCGTGCCATGGAGGTCGCGGCGGCGCGCCTCGATGGGGCGCAAGCGGATCGAGGGCCTGAGCCCGCGGCGCGGCAGGGCGGACGACCTTCGGCTGTGGCAGATCCGCCACGCCCAAGCGGCCGAGGGATCTCGACGCGGATCCGTCGGCGCAGAGCCTGACCGACGTTTTCCCCCGGAGGTCCGAGGCCGGGCGGAGTGTTGTAAACTCGGCCTCGAGCACGCAAGCGACGCGGCCGAGGGAGTGACGGAGCCCAGGGCCCCGGCTCGTGAGGTCCCGCTTCGAGGCCGCGACGGAGCGACCATGATCGAGCGATTTGCCGGCCGATTTCTCCTGCTGAGGCGCCTTGGTCAGGGCGGCATGGGAGAAGTGTTCCTGGCCCGCGACCTGACGACCGGGGCTGAATGCGCCCTCAAGCGGCTCTCGGCTCGGGGCCATGTCCCGGACACCATGCGCCGGGAGTTCGAAGCCCTGAGCCGGGTCCATCATCCGGCGATCGTCGCGGTGCACGAGCTGGGGTCCTCCCCGGAAGGCTTGCCCTACCTGACGATGGAACACGTGCCCGGCGCCCCGGCCGATCGGGCGCTGGCGCGCGGCGACTGGGCGGCCCTGATCTTCGTCGCCGCACGGGTAGCCCACGGGCTCGAGGCTCTGCACGCCTCGGGTCTCGTGCACGGCGACCTCAAGCCCTCGAACCTGCTGGTGGTGCCCGGACCAACCCCCACCGCCCTGCCTGCCGACGTGCGGCTCGTGGACTTCGGCCTCGCCGCCCTGCTCGGCGGCGACGGACAGGGTCGACGCGGCACGCCGGGTTATGCGGCGCCCGAGACGGCGCGGGGCGAGGAGCCCACGCCGGCCTCCGACCTCTACGGGCTCGGCGCCACGCTCTACACGCTGATGGCCGGGCGACTGCCGTTCGAAGGCGATGAAGCTCAATCCATCCTCCGCCGCCAGCAATCGGCTCTGCCGCCCGCCTTGCCGCTCGAAGAAGTCGGAGCCCCGCCGTCTTTGGTGCAGCTGGTGCTGAGGCTGATGGCCCCCGACCCGTCCGAGCGTCCGGCGGATGCACGGGAGGTGAGACAGGAGCTGGAGCGCATCAGCCCCCAGTCCCGGCGCCCGCTCGCCGATCGCCTGCTGACGGTAGTGGTGGTGGGGCGCGAGCGCGAGTTCGCCCGGCTCGAGTTGGCGCTGGGGGCGAGGGCCCCGAGCCTGATCCTGGTGTTGTCCGGGCCGGCCGGGTGCGGCAAGTCGACGCTGCTCGCCGAGCTCGCGGTGCGGGCAACGCTGGCGGGCCAGCCGGTGGCCCACTGGTCGTGCGCCGCGCTCGAGGGGCCGGGCGCGGTGGCGCGAGCCGCGGTCAGGAGACTGGCCGCCGAAGCCGGAACCGGCGCCTCCCCGGACGCGGGGTCGACCGCGTCGCGGGCCGGGACCGATTTCGAGGCCCAAGGGACCGAGCTCGACCTCGACGCGCTGGCCGACGAGGCGGCCCGCTGGGCGGCAATGAAGCCGCATGCCGGCCCGCTCCTCGTGCTACTCGACGACGTCGAGCGACTCGATGCGCTGTCTCGATCTTGGATCCGGCGCCTGATCGTGCGACCCGGGGCGCCCGCGATTCGATGTGTTTGGGCCCGCCGCAGCCAGCCCGAGGGTCCGCCGGAGGACGAGCGTGTGATGGTCGAGGCCGGGCTGGCCGAGATCATGGAGCTGGGCCCCCTCGATCGGGAAGCCGTGGTGCGCCTTGCCTCGGCGCGGCTCAACGAGCCTGCGCCCCCGTCGCTCGCCGAGTTCCTGTGGAGTCGCGGCGGCGGACATCCGGGCCTCACGGTCGAGCTGTTGCGGACGGCCGCCTCGGCCGGCGCGTTGGCCGAGCAGGAGGCCGGGTTGGTGGTGGACGCGGAGCGCCTGCGGGAGCTCGAGGTGCCTCGGGATTTCGAGGCTTCCTTGCTCGAGCGGTTCGAGGCCCTGCCGGCTGCGGCGCGGGCGGCCGCCGCCGCGCTGGCGGTCTGGGGCAAGCCGCTCTCGATCTCGGGCCTCCGTGAGCTGGCGCCCGAGGCAGACGAAGGGGCTCGCACGCGGCTCATCGCCTCTGGATTGGCGGCGTTCTCCGCGGGTGGATCCCTCGTTCTCAGTCCACCGGCCCTGGCCGATGGACTGCTGCGGGCGCTCGGGGCTGAGGAGCGCTGTCGCCTCCACCAGTCGGCGCTCGATCTGCCGGGGCTCGATCACGCGGAGCGCTTCCGGCATTTCCTGGAAGCCGGCGATCTGCCCGCCGCGTTAAAGGCGGCCGAATCGGCTTTCGAGGAGCAACCCGACGAAAGCCTGGCGGCCGAGGCGGCCGAGCTGGCCGCAGGATCCTCGCCCGAGCTGGCCGCCGTCTGGCACGAGCGTACGGCGCGCGAGCTGGCCGCCCGCGGGCGATTCGCGGCAGCGGTTCCCCATTGGAAGAACGCGCTCGCTCTCGACCCGACCGGTCCCGCCCGGCCCGAGCGTTGGGTACGCCTGTCGAGCGCTTGCCTCTTTGCCGGTCAGCTCACCGACGTGGCCGAAACGATTGCGCGGGCGCTGGAAGAGCACCCGCCGCCCGCCTTCCAGTCGAAGCTGCTCACGAACGAGTCGGCACGACAGAGCTCGCTAGGGGATCTCGCCGGGGCCAGGGCCACCGCCGAGCGCGCGCTGGCCCTCGCTGAAACCGCTTCGGACCCCGAAGCGATCGGGCCGGCGGCCGAATCGCTGGCCTACTACCGACTGGGGGAGCAACGCACCGACGAAGCCGAAGCCCTGGCGCTACGCGCCGCCGAGGCCTACCAGCGCGCTCATCACGCGCACGGCATGATCCGCTCGATCGGCACGCGCGCCGCGATCGCGCGGGTGCGTCGTCGGCTCCAGGAGGCCGAGCGTCTCTATCGCGAGGCCTTGGAAGGAGCCCGGGCGCGGGCCCTCCGCCTGGCCGAGGAGGAGGTGCTGGTTGGTCTGGCGGTGGTCCTGACTGAGGCCGGACAGTGGAAGTCGATGCACGAGGTCAACGAGCGGGCGGTACGCGTCGCCCTCGAGGATGCGCGCTCGATCGGCGCGGCGGGCGCGATGACGGGGCTCGCCCAGGCCGATGGGCTCACCGGGCGAGCACGCGCGGCACGCCGACACGCTCGAGCGGCCATCGCGCTCACGCGGGCGCATCGGCCGCGGTCCGAGGCCTACGCCTGGCGGTCCTTGGCCCAGGCGCACCGGATCGCGGGGCGGCTCGTCCGCGCGGAGCGGGCGGCCCGCCGGGCGCTGTCCCGCGCCACGGATCTCAGCCCCGAGGATCTGGACTGGTGCCGCATCGAGCTGGGGCGCGTGCTCGCCGCTTCCGGGGCCTGGAGCCAGGCGGAAGAGGTGTGGGAAACCGCACGGCAGCTGGTGACGAGCCCCGATTCCGTCGCGGCCGGCGCGCTCGAGGTGCTGGCGGGTCGAGCGGCACTCCGCAAGGGCAGGCCGGATCGGGCCTCGGCCCGGCTCAAGGCGGCCCAGGTCTGGCTCGAGAATCATCCAGGCCCCTACGTGGCCGCGCTGGCCCGCGTGCTCGAAGCCGAGCTCGCCTTGAAGGAGGGGCGGATCCGCGAAGGCGTCGAGACCGGCGACCGCGCGCTCCAGCAGCTCGGCGCCCTGCCGGCGCCGGCCGATCGCGCCGCGGCCGCGCTTGAGTTGGCGCGCATGGCGCCGGCCACCGAAGAGCTCTCGGCGCCGGTCGCGCGGTGGCTGGATCTGGCGACCGGAACCTTTGAGCGGCTGGGGGATCGAAGCAGCCGCGAGCGCGCACTGGCGCTCCAGGTGGAGTGGCTGCGACGCCACCCCGTGCGCCCGCCCGCGATGACGGGAGAGCGAAACCTGATCGAGCGCGTGAGCTGGCTCCTCCATTCGCTCTCCGACCCGCGCGAGCTGACCCAGCGCGCCATGCAGATGGCGGTGGAGCAGCTCGACGCCGAGCGCGGCGTGCTGCTGCTGGTCGAAGCCGAGAGCGGCCAGCTGGCGCTGATGGCCGAGCACGGCGCCGTCGACGCCACGACCCGGCGCGAAGCGGTGGGATACAGCCGGCGCGTCGTCGAGCGCGTCACCGAGAGCGGCGACAGCCTGCTCATCACCGACGCTCCGGTCGATCCGCGCGCGGCCTCGGAGAGCGTGGTGGACATGAACCTGCGCTCCATCCTGTGCGTGCCGCTGTTCCTCGGCGGACAGGTGGTGGGGGCCGCTTACCTCGACGACTCGCGCCGCGCGCACACCTTCGGCGAGGCCGACCGCGGCATGCTCGAGGGATTCGCCCACCTGATGGCGGTGGCGATCGAGAAGAGCCGGGGACACGACGAGGTGCGACGGGTCAAGGAGCTGCTGGAGGGGGAGAATCTCTCGCTGCGCCAGGAGGTGGGAACGCGGTTCCGTTCGCACAACGTGATCGGCTCGAGCACGCCGACGAAGCGCGTGCTGGCCATGGCGGAGCATGCCGCGCGCACCAGCACCACGGTGCTGCTCACCGGAGAAAACGGCACCGGCAAGGAGCTGATCGCGCGCACCCTGCACCACGGCGGCAAGCGGCGCCTCAAGCCCTTCACCGCCGTCAACTGCGGCGCGATCCCGGAGTCGCTGATCGAGAGCGAGCTGTTCGGCATCCTGCCCAACGTCGCTACCGGCGTGCGCGGGCGGCCCGGGCGCTTCGTGCAGGCCGACGGCGGCACCCTGTTCCTGGACGAGATCGGCGAGATGCCCTTGAAGCAGCAGGTGACGCTGCTGTCGGCGATCGCCAACCGCGAGATCACCCCGGTGGGCGGTGGCAAGCCGATCCCGGTGGACGTGCGCATCATCGCCGCGACGAATCAGGACCTGCGCCGCTTGGTCCAGCGGGGAGCGTTCCGGGAGGATCTCTACTACCGGCTCAACGTGATCGAGATCGAGGTGCCCCCGCTCCGCGAGCGCAAGGCCGACATCCCGGCACTGACGAACCACTTCCTGGCCCAGTTCGCGGCACAGCAGGAGCGCGAGCTGCCGGCGCTCTCGGCCGAGTTCCTGGCCGTCCTCATGCAGAGCGATTGGCCGGGGAACGTGCGCGAGCTCCAGAACTACATCGAGCGCGTGCTGGCGATGACGCCGGGACGAGTGCTCCACCCGGATCCACTTCCCCGGGACCTCCAGGAGCGTGGGGTGGTCCACCGCGCCGTCCGCGGGCGGCGGCTGATCGACAGCGTGGTCGATCTCGAGCGTCGATTGGTGGGCGAGGCGCTGGAGCGCGCCCACGGCAACCAAAGCCATGCTGCCCGTGAGCTCGGCTTGACCGAGCAGTCGATCCGCTATCGGATCCGCAAGTACGGTCTCGCCCCCACTCGCGGAAATCGGCGAACTCGTCGAATCTAGCGAGAGACGCATTTCACGCTGCAGCTCATTGCGTTATCAGTCTAGGCCTCGCTCCAAACGCGGATTTTTGCGAGACCAGGGTCAACACCCGCTCCCCTTCCCGGGGCCTGGTCGCAGCCGTAATCTCCATCGCCTCAATCAGTAACCGGACATGTTCACGCCAGGCTCCTAAGCGGCACGGGTTTCGCGGTTGGGTTCGGACGTACCCAATCGAAGGAGAAACCCATGCGGAGCTTCACGAAGGTCCTGTCTGGCTTGGCACTCTTTGCCGCCGTGTTCGCCCTGTCAGGCACGGCCTCGGCTCAGCAAGGCTCGCACGATCCGGCGGGGGTCTGTCGCACGCAAGTGGCCAGCCCCTCTACCGATCTCACCGGGAACACGAACCTTACCCGGTTCGACTTCCGGTTTCGGAATCCTTTTGGCTTCACGTTTCAAAGCTGGGGCGGGTCCATGGCCCGATTTGGAGTCCCCTCGCTCGTCGCCGTCCTGCGTGAGCGGCGCGGGTTGACCCACTGAGTCCCCGGTGGGGGGGCTCGTGTCCAGATCTCCCCAGCGAGAGGCGCGGGGGGCGAATGAATGGCCCCCCGCGAAACTCTTGAAACTTCACCGCCACAGCCTGATGAACCTGCTCGTGGTCGGCGGCGATCCCGAGCGACGGCGCGGGATCGCCTTTTCCTTTCACCGGAACAGCCCGTTGCATCTCGGGCCGTTCGTCCCCGTTCAGTGCGAGCGAGAGGAGGAGCCGATCGCCCTGGGCTTGAGGGCCTGGGCCGCGGGAACGGCTCCGGACTTTGGCTGGAATCCGCTGGATGCCGCCCGCTGCGGAACCCTGTTTCTCGATTCGGTTGGAAAGCTCACCGCCTCGACCCAGCGGCTGCTCTTGGATTTCGCCCGACACCTCTCGGGGGCGGGCGCGGGCCAGGAAGCCTGGCCGCTGAGGCTCGCGGCCGGCCATCCGGAAGACCTGAGCCCGGCGGTGGCGATGGGAGCCTTCTCCGCTGCGCTCTACGATTGTCTCGACAAGATACGCATCGAAGTGACCCCTGCCGCGCGAGGAGCTGCCTAGCGTCTCGACCACCACGGGACAGGGGTTGGGGATTCGTCCGGAGCCCCGCCAACGGTTCCGACTCAGGAAGACCCGAACCACCATGAGCCAGTCGCAGTGGCTGCGAACCGACGAGCAGAACGAAGCCGTCCGAGCGCTCGAGATGGCCCGATCGCAGCTCACCCTGGCCGGGAAGGACCCGCTGGCTTGGAAGTGGGCGCTGGTGGCTCTCCACAACGCGATTCAGAACTTCGTCGCCGCCAGCACCAGCGGCCCCGCCCGGCTCGGCACGCTCAAGTCCTTCATTGCCGAGAAGTGGCTCGAGACCGCCCGCACCGACCCCGGGTCGGTGGATTCGATCCCCGACTACTTCCCGGATCTCTACGCTCGAATGAAGCGTGAGACGGGGCTCCACTTCCCGGCCGCGATCGATCTGTCGGTGCTGCGCCTCAACGAATTCCGGAACTCCTTCATCCATTTCACGCCCTCGAGCTGGCTGATCCACCTGGATGAGCTTCCCGGTCTGGCCCTGGAGTGCCTGAAGGTGTTGGAAGCCCTGGGCTGGGATCCAGGCTGCATCGTCTGGCGAGAGGAGGCGTTCAAGGATTCGGCCCACCGGGAACTCGAGGAGTGCAGGACCCTGCTCGAGCGGCTCGATCTCCAGTACCGAACCTAGCCCAGGGCGCAGCACCCGCCCTAGCTCAGGTGAACACCGCTGCTCGACGGCGGCGTGCTCAGTGAACGCTCGCGCAGGCGATGAGCGTCCCGTAGCCGGGGCCCAACCGCACCGACACCGAGCCCACTTCGTCGAGGTCGTCGTCGATCTTGCCGTGAACCTCCCCGGTTCCACTCGGATTGGCGGTGAACGTGCCGAGCAGGTCGGCTGGAGCGGAGCAGTCGGCGCTCTCGTAGTAGAAGGAGGCGTACACCGTCCCGGGGTGTAGCCCGTGGGCGATCAGGTGGAGGTTCGTTCCGCCGTGTGGCAACTGCGTGAGCTCGACAAAGCCGCTGACTCCCGAGTCGCCGATCGAAGCGAGGCTCGCTTTGACGTGGTGCTCGGCTCCGGGGACAGCCGGCGCGGCGAGGATCAGCAGCAGGGGGGCGAGGGTTGCGATCGTCTTCTTCATGGCCGACCTCCGCGAGGGGTGTGGAGCGAGTGCGGCCTGCCAACCGTTTGGCGGCCGAGTGCCGCCAAACCCTGGATTGGATGACGGTGATTCCACCGGGGATGCGAACTGTGGAGCGGCAGCAGACGGTTTGGCGTGGACGAACCCACCGGCTCGCTGCATCGTGGACGTTTACCGTCGGCGAACGACCCGCCGGAACTCACCTGCGCCTCGCCCCGCCGAATCGCATGACGTGAGCGCACCGACGTCGCGGCACCCAGTGTTGCGCGGACGGGGGTCTTCGAACGAGAATGCGACCCCAACCCGAATCGAGGAGGCAGCCATGCGGGCGTTGCTATGCACTCTGGTCCTGGCGGTCGTCCCCGCGCTCGTGCCGGCGCGGGCGATCGCCCAGCACGAACACGATCACTCGCACGCCGTGCCGGAGAAGCTCGGCAAGGTCGACTTCCCGACCTCGTGCAAGCCCGAGGTGAAAGCGGCGTTCATCCGCGCCGTGGCGCTCCTCCATTCGTTCGCCTACGAGGAGGCGGGGAAGGCGTTCGGTGAGGTCGCGGCGAAGGACCCCGCCTGCGCCATGGCGCAGTGGGGCATCGCGATGGCCAACTTCCACACCATCTGGGCGCCGCCCACCGAGAGCGAGTTCGTAGCGGGGCGGGCGGCGGCCGAGAAGGCGGCGTCACTCGGCGCGCCGACGGCGCGGGAGCGCGACTACATCGCGGCGATCGGCGCCTTCTACACCGGCGATGGGGTGGCGCATCCGGCCCGGGTGGTGGCGTACGAACAGGCGATGGCCGGGGTGGCGGAGCGCAGCCCCGAAGACCACGAGGCGGCGATCTTCCACGCGCTCGCCATCCTGGGCGTGGCCTACAATTCGCCGCCCGACAAGACCTACGCTCGCCAGAAGCAGGCGGCCGAGATCCTCAACCGCCTGCTGCCGCTCGAGCCCGAGCATCCGGGGATCGCCCACTACATGATCCACTCCTTCGATTATCCGGCGCTCGCCGAGCTGGCGCTGCCGGCGGCGCGCGCCTACGCGAAGATCGCACCTTCCGCGCCTCACGCGCTGCATATGCCGTCGCACATCTTCACCCGCCTCGGCATGTGGAAGGAGTCGATCGAGTCGAACCTCGCCTCGGCCGCGACCGCCCAGCAGTGGGCCGCGAGGACCAAGCCCGGGGCCACGGCGTTCGACGCCCTGCACGCCTGGGACTACCTCGAGTACGCCTACCTCCAGACCGGCCAGGACGCCAAGGCGCGCCAGGTGACGGAGCGGGTCTCCAAGGTCTCGTCCTTCGACATCCCCCAGTTTGCCGCCGGCTACGCTCTAGCCGCGGTGCCGGCACGCTACGCGCTCGAGCGACGGGCCTGGAAGGACGCCGCCGCCCTCACGCCGCAGCCGGCTGCCTTCCCGTGGGGCAAGTACCCGTACGCCGAGGCGATCGTGCACTTCGCCCGCGCGATGGGGGCGGCGCGGGCGGGCGACCTGGACACGGCACGTGCGGCCCTGACGCGACTGACGGCGATCCAGGCCTCGCTCCAGGGTCAGAAGGGCTTCGATTGGGCGAGCCAGGTCGAGATCCAGCGGCGCGCCGCCGCCGGCTGGCTGGCGCGCGCCGAGAACAAGGACGAAGAGGCGGTCGCCCTGCTGCGCTCGGCGGCCGACCTCGAGGACAGCACCGACAAGCATCCGGTGACACCCGGCTCGATCCTGCCGGCGCGCGAGCAGCTTGGCGATCTGCTCGCCGAGCTGGGCCGGCCGACCGTGGCGCTGGCCGAGTACGAGGCCTCGTTGCGCTCGGCCCCGGCGCGCTTCAACAGCTACGACGGCGCCGCGCGGGCGGCGGAAGCGGTGGGGGACAAACAGAAGGCGAAGAGCTACCACGACCGACTGGTGGCGTTGTGTGGAGGCTCGATGCCCGCTCGCCCGGGCCCGGCGAAGGCGGCGGCCAAATAGCGGCGGTCGGCTGCGGTTTGCCGTTCGGGCGCCGAAGCGCGCCGGGCCAGTCGCTATCACGGGACGCGACACGTCAGGAGGTGCGATGCGAAGGGACCGTCGAACGAACGCGGCCCGGTCGGGCGGACGCTTCGACCCTGACTCGCTGCGGAGGCACTTTGACCGCCCCGAGATCGCGGCCGCCTATCGGTTCGGCTCCGCGGTCGAGGCCTCACCGCACCCGCTGAGCGATCTCGATCTGGCCTATTTGGGAACGGACGGCGAGACTGAGGATCGCGTCTTTGACGAGCTTACGAGACGGATACCTGACCGGCCGGCTCGGCGACTTCGACCCCTTACCTCGCCCGCCACGGGAACAGCGAAACACCCACCCCGGCGACCATGCGGTTGGTGGTGACGCTGCCGTCGGTCTCGTGCTCGTAGCCGAGGCTCAGGTTCACCGACCCGGCGTCGCCCACCAGCAGGCGGATCCCGCCGGTCAGGGACGGCGCCAGCACGGCCGTGTCGTTGAAGGTGAACCCGTCGTAGAACAGGGTGCCGAAGCCGAGTCCCGCGAAGGGGATCAAGCCGCCTTGCGGCGAGAAGTTGTAGGTGACCCCGGCCAGCACCCCGAGCGCCGTGTCGGTGGTGCCGTTCACGGATTGGTGCCTCACGATGGCTCCACCCGTGGCTTCGAAGTGATTGTTGAAGCAGAAGCCGACCGTGGGCGTGAAGTCGAACTCCGTGAAGGTGTCGACGTTGCCATAGCCCTCGCGCTTCAGGTTCGAGTGGTTGAACGACACCTTGGGGGAGATCTCGATCGAGCCGGCCGATACTTGATTGGCGGTGGCGAGGCGGGGAAGAACCAAAGCCACCGCGATCGGCAGCGCGAGCACCTCGGCCAGGCGACGGATGTTCATGGATGGCACTCCTTCCGCGCCCGCTCCGGGCGGGATTGCCCGCGACGGGCCGCGGCTCCATACAGCAAGTCTCGGGCCTCCCCCTGGCCCGGGTCTTGCCCCGGCCGGCAGAGATTCGACGACTCGATCACTCCGCGCGAGGTGCTCCCATGGCGTATCTCCAAGCGGGTAGGGGGAGAATCACGCTGCCGGGCGGGCCTTCGGGCACGCCCGCCAAATCACACGAGGCGTGTCGGCCAAGGCGCCCGAGGTCGCACCTCGCCTGGCAGGCCATTGCGATTTGCGCGCTGCCGCTCGTGGCCCAGGGGTGCGACAAGCTCCTCACCACCAAGCCGGCGCTGGGGGAGCGCTTCGACCAGCCGATCGCGGGGCTCGACAACGGCGAGCTCGGGCAGTTCCAGCGTGGCCAGGCCCAGTTCCGCCGCGGCTTCACCATCGTCGAGGGGCTGGGCCCGATCTTCAACAACCGCTCGTGTGTCTCGTGCCACAGCGGCGACGGGCGCGGCCGTCCCGAGAACATCCTGATCCGGTTCAGTCGCGGGACCGACCTGGCCCTCGATCTCGGCGGTCCGCAGATCCAGAGTCAGGCCATTCCGGGTGCGGTGCCCGAGCAGCTCCCGACCGGAGTAGACGTGTCCCATCGGCTGCCGCCGCCGGTGTTCGGCGCCGGGCTGATCGAGGCGCTCCCCGAATCGACGATCCTGGCCCATGCCGATCCCACCGACGCCGACGGCGACGGCATCTCCGGCCGCGCGAACTGGGTGACTCCGGCCGCGTACGTGCCGGCCACCGAGCCCGGCGGGGGCGCTGGCCTCAGGGTCGGGCGCTTCGGTCGCAAGGCGCAGGTGGCGCCGCTCCTCCAACAAACCGTCGAGGCCTACCATCAGGACATCGGCATCACCTCTTCCTACCGGCCGAGCGACAACCTGAGCCCGCTCGCCGGCATGAATCCCGACCGCGCCAGGGATCCCGAGGTCGGCAACGGCGAGGTGAGTTCGGTCGTGGATTACCTCCGCATGCTGGCCCCGCCGGCGCCCGGTGAGGGGACCGAACGCCGCCGGCGCGGCGAGGCGGCGTTCGCAACCATCCGTTGCGGGAGCTGCCACGTGCCGGTGATGCGAACCGGAGCGCACGAGATCGCCGCCCTTTCGTATCGCGACGCGGCGCTCTATTCCGATCTGCTGATCCACGACATGGGCGATGGTCTCGCCGACAACCGTCCCGACGGCGACGCCGACGGGCGCGAGTGGCGCACCGCGCCGCTCTGGGGCCTACGAATCGCGCGCGAGTTCCTGAGCGGGACGCTGTTCCTGCTGCACGACGGCCGCGCCCACACCATCGAGGAGGCGATCCTGGCTCACGGCGGCGAGGCGGCCGCGATCCGCGACGCGTTCCTGGCGCTGTCCGCGGAGGACCGTGCGGCGCTGGTGGACTTCGTGGAGTCCCGATGAGGCGAAGGCAGCCGCTCGCGACGCCGGGTTGGCTCGCGTTGGCGGTCGCTCTCGTTCCGCTGTGGGTCGCCGCGGGCGCGACGTCGGCGTCAGCATCAGCGCCGGCTCCGGCGGTGCGGCCCCTGAACGCGCCAGCCCGAAGTGCCGCGCCGGCTTCCGCGGTCGAGCCCGCGGCTCGGTTGTCCTTCCGCCTGCTCGACCCCCCAGATGACGTTCCGCACCATGGCGTGTGGGACCGCATCGCCTTCGGCGGGCAGGCCGAGGCCCGTTTCGCCCACGACCGGGTGGCGGGAGTCGGCAACCCGGATTGGGCTTCGGTCCAACGGGTGAGTGGGTTCGCGGTCGCCCGGGTCCATGATCGGCTGTGGCTGCTGGGTGAGGTCGCCTACGATCGGGCCACCGACGATCTGGTGGTCGAGCGAGCGCTGGTCGACCTTCGCCTCCGCGAGACTGTGGCGTTACACGGTGGCGTGCTGCCGCTTCCGCTCGGGCGGGCCAACCTCGAGCGCGACGCGCCGCGCGGCGAGTTCACCGATCGCTCGTTGGTGGCGACCGCCTTGATCGGTGTCCCCAGCTCACAGCTCGGCGTCGGCGTGCGCGGACTTCTGCGGCGAGCGTCCTTCGTCTCGTACGAGCTCGATGCGGTTACCGGTTACGACGACGGCTTGATCGACGATTCGCCCGACGGCACCCGCGTGCCGCGGGGTCGCAACGGCTGGGCCGACAACAACGGGATTCCGGCGCTGGCCGGGCGGATCGCGCTCCATCCCGGTCCCGGCGCGGAGCTCGGCCTGGGGGCGCTTGCCGGCCCCTACAACCGCACCGACTTGGACGGCGTCACGGTGGATCGATCTCGAGCGCTGATTCTCGCCGTGGCCGACGGCGCGACCGCCGTGGCGGGGGTCCGCTTGGCAGGCGAGGCGGCCCTGGTCACTGTGGACGTGCCGCCCGGGCTCCAGCCGCTGTTCGCGGAACAGCAGTGGGGCGCGTCCCTCGAGGCGGCGCGCACGCTGCGCCAGCCGCTGATCGGTGCCTGGGCCCGCTCCTCGCTCGGCGCGGCGCTGCGGGCGGACGCGGTAGACTTCGACCGCGCCATCCCCGGCGATTCCAAGTCGCGCCTCTCGGCGAGCGCGAACGTCAGGCCCGGACCCTCCGCCGTGCTGCGCTTCGGCTGGTACTACGAGCTCCGCCGTGACCGTTTCGACAACCCGGTCCCCGCGGCCGGCCTGGTGCTGAGCGCGGCGAGCTATTTCTAGGATCGGGGCCGGACCGGCTCCCCGGTAGGGGCGCTGGGACGAGCGCCAGCGACACCGCCTTCTGAGGGGGCTTCCGGACATCCCTCCGGCTCCTTGACCCGCTGGATTCCCAACCCCCGCGCAACCATCCCGGCGCCCCACGGCTCCTGGCACTACGCCGCCAAGCGACGGTGGGCGTGCCCGCGGGGGCATCACCCCCGTCCATCTCCACGCCCCGAACCCCCGTGCGGCCGATCGTCGTCCTCCTCGATCTCGACCACGTGCGTGGGCAGCCGTCCCGACGCCGAGAGCCAGATGACGGCGGCGACCGCAGCCAACACCAGGGTCGCGAACATGAATTCCAACGGCGCGGTGCGCGCTGGGTGGTCGGAGCTTGAAAACGTGGAGTAGAGCAGCAACCCCCAGATCGGGACCAGCACCGCGAGGACGATCCACCGCGTCCATTTCGGCAGGAAGACCTTCAGACGCTTCGTCATGACGCACCCCCTCTCGGGCATGAGTGGCTACGAAGAACGGGCTCTTCCGGGCCGCGTCGGCCCGCCGGCGCTCCGCGGCAGCCGACCCGTCTCCTTGAGCATCCGGCGCAGCAGGAACTCGATCTGGGCATTCAAGCTCCGCAGGTCGTCGCTCGCCCAGCCCTGGAGGGCTTCCAGCAGCGCGGGATCCAGCCGCAGCAGGAATGGTTTCCGCTCCGCCACGACCCGCTTCTAGTGGTAGAGGGTCCCGGTGTTCACCACCGGCTGGGTGTGCTGGTCGCTGCACAACACGACGAGCATGTTGCTCACCATCGCGGCCTTGCGTTCGTCGTCCAGCGCCACCACGTTCTTGCGCGAGAGCTGCTCGAGCGCCATCTCCACCATTCCGACCGCGCCTTCGACGAACTTCTGGCGAGCCGCCACGATGGCGCTCGCCTGCTGGCGCCGCAGCATGGCCCCGGCGATCTCGGGCGCGTAGGCCAGGTGGCTGATCCGCGATTCGATCACCTGGACGCCGGCCCTCTCGAGGCGGGCCTGGACCTCGGTGCGCAATTGGTCCGCGATCTCAGCGGTCTGCCCGCGCAGCGACAGCTGGCCGTCGGTGTGCGCGTCGTAGGGATGGGAGGTCGCCAGGTTGCGGAGCGCCGCCTCGCACTGCACGTGCACGAAGTTGTCGTAATTGTCGACCTCGAACATCGCCTCAGCGGAATCGACGACCTTCCAGACCACGACTGCGGCGATCTCGATCGGGTTGCCATCGTGGTCGTTGACCTTGAGCTTGGCGCTCTCGAAGTTGCGCACCCGCATCGAGACGCCCCGCCGGACGCTGAACGGGTTCACCCACCACAGCCCCGGCCGGCGCACGCTGCCGATGTAGTTGCCGAACAAGGTCACGACTTGGGCTTGGTTGGGGTTCACCACCACGAAGCCCAGCATCAGGATGACGTCGGCCGCCAGCGCCAGGCCCGCGCCCGCCGCCCCCCAGCCGGACCCGGCCCGTGCGGCACCCACCAGCCCGTACAGCGAAGCCGCCAGCCCCAGGATCACCACCAGGATCATGACGACGCCCGATAAGGCGCTCGCCGGTTTCTCGCGCAACATTCGGTCTCCTCCTTCCCTCGGGACGATGTCATTATGATATCATTTAGATAGCGTGGCGGCCCAGAGGATTCCGGGAATCCTCGGGCGAGCTTGGGCGGGTCACCTGCGGGCCGAGCCCAGGTCGCGGCGGGCTCTCCGGCTGGAGTAGATTCGCCCGCTATGGAACGGCGGTTCGTGGAGCTCAGCGCCCTGGGGTTTCAGGGGCTCGTCACCGGGCTCCTGGCCCTGGTCTACTGGGGGCTGTGGCTGCAGCAACACCGACCGTATTTCGCCACCTGGGCCGCCGCCTGGGCCGCGTTCGCCTTTCGCCTGGGGTTGATCTCGGCGTTCGTCGTGACGCGCCGCGAGGTCTGGCTGTTCGCCCATCAGGCGGTGACGGGCGTGACAGTGCTGCTGCTGCTGTGGGCCGCCCTCCAGTTCTCGCGCGGGGCGCGCTGGCATCGGCACTACCTGTGGGCGCCGGTCGGGGCCATTCTCTGGGCGTACGTGGCGATCTTCGTCATCCGCGACATGCGGGTGGCCGGGCTCTCGGCCTCGATCCTGCTGGCCGGAGTCACGTTGTGGACCGGCCTCGTCTTCTGGCGACGGAGGGCTTACGGCGACTCGGTCGGCGCCACGATGCTGGCCTGGACATTCACGCTCTGGGGAATCCATCACCTCGACTACCCGCTGTTGCGCCCGCTCGGTAGCGGGGTGTTCTACGGCGTGCTGGCCGATATCCTGTTCATCGTCGCCGCCACCGTGGGCACGCTGTTCCTGGTGCTTGGTGACGGCCGCCGGGCGCTCGAGACCCGCGGCCGCCAGCTCGAGGAGCTGACGCGGTTGCTGCTCAGGGCCCAGGAGGAGGAGCGGCGGCGACTCGCTCGCGAGCTCCACGACGAGGCCGGACAGATCCTCACCGCGGTCAAGATCGAGCTGGACCTGGACGGACGCACCGCGGCGAGCGAGATGGTGGCGCGCGCGTTGGTGCAGCTGCGGGATCTGAGCAACTTGTTGCGCCCATCGGTTCTCGATCAACTCGGGCTCGTCCCCGCCTTGCGAGGCTTGGTCGACGATTTCGGGCAGCGCACCGGGATCGCGGCGCGGCTCGAGACCCGCGGCACGCTCTCCGGCCTCCCTGGGGACCTAGAGGTGGTCCTCTATCGGGTGGTGCAGGAGGCGCTCACCAACGTGGCCCGGCACGCGCAGGCGAGCCTCGTCGAGGTGTGCCTTGAGGTCGAGGATGGCAAAGTCCGTCTCGTGGTCGAGGACGACGGCCGTGGGATCGCGGGAGCCCCGGTGCCGCACCTCGGCATGTTGGGTATGCGCGAACGCGTGAGCGAGCTCGGGGGATCGCTCGAGTTCGCCCCCGCGCCGGCCGGAGGCGTGCACCTCGGGGTGGTGATCCCCCTCGGAGTGGGGCCGTGAGCAGCCCCCGCAAGGTGCGGGTTCTGATCGCCGACGATCACCCGCTGGTGCGCGCGGGCGTGCGCCGGGTGCTGGAATCGCACGGGGAATGCGCCGTGGTCGGCGAGGCCGCCGATGGGTGGGCCGTGCTGGAGGCGCTGCGTACCACCGGTGCCGACGTCCTCCTGCTGGACCTCACGATGCCGGGCATGGACGGCTTCGAGGTGCTGTCGCGCGTCAAGCAGGACCACCCGGACCTCAAAGTGCTCGTGCTCAGCATGCACGCCAACTCCGAGTACGTGGCGCGCGCCGTGCGAGTGGGGGCCGATGGATACCTGCTCAAGGACTCGGCGGTGCAGGACCTGCTGGCGGCCATCGAGTCGGTGCGGAACGGGCGTCCCTACTACAGCCCGGCCATCCAGCGCGAGCTCGGCGAGCTGCTGCGCGCCACCTCGCGCCCGACGCGGCCCATCGATCTGCTCACCGAGCGCGAGCGCGAGATCCTGCGGCTCGTCGCCGAGGGCCTGTCGACCAAGGAGATCGCCGCCCGTCTCGACATCGGCCCCCGCACCGTGGAGACCCACCGCGCAAACTTGATGCGCAAGCTCGAGCTGCGTTCCGTGGCGCTGCTGACTCAGTTCGCGATCCGCGAGGGCCTGCTTCGCACTCCGTAGCAGTACGGAAACGCACTCCGTCATCTCGCGGATGGTGCTGGCAGGACGAACCGTCATACGGTCTGCCCGGATGGCAGACGGAGGCGCGAGGCGCCGAGCTTCATGGCCCCGCGTACGGGAAAGACGCAGACCCAGAGCCGTGATCGCGCCGTCTTTGTTCGTCGGCACCGATCCTGCTCTCGTTCGTGGCCCAGGATGACCTCGACCCTCAACGGATTCGTTCCCGCCACGCCTGCCACACCGGCCGGACTCGGCCCGCTCCGGGTTCTCTCCATCAGCCATCGGACGGCCTCGTTCGACGAGCTCGAGCGCATGGCGCTTTCCTCCGGCCAGCGGTCCGAACTGCTGCGCCACATGGCTCGCCACCGCGTCCCGGGCGTCGTGCTCTGCACCTGCAACCGCATCGAGCTCTACTGGTGGTCGCGGGGCTCGGCGGATGACGCCGCCGCCGAAGGTTGCCTGCTGTCCTCGGTGCGATCCGAGGTTCCCCCGCCGCGCGATCGTTTTGCGCGCCGCTCCGGTGCCGTCGCCGCGAGGCACCTGTTCCGCGTCGCCGCGGGTCTCGAGTCGCTGGTGGTGGGGGAGGGCGAGGTGCTCGGCCAAGTCCGAGAAGCCATCGAGGAGGCCGAGGGTCTCGACGCGGCCGGCTCCCTGCTGCCCGCCCTGTTCCGGGCTGCGCTGCGCTGCGCGGGCCGGGCGCGAACCGAGACCGGCATCGGCTCGGGGGCGCTTTCGGCGGCCTCCGCGGCGGTCCAGCT
Organism: Candidatus Eiseniibacteriota bacterium; assembly: GCA_036505355.1. Taxonomy (GTDB): domain Bacteria; phylum Eisenbacteria; class RBG-16-71-46; order RBG-16-71-46; family RBG-16-71-46; genus WS-8. The sequence continues at coordinate 42,419 of DASXTP010000016.1, forward strand.
TCTGATCCGGATCCATCCCGACCTCGAGCGCCGATTGGTGGTCGTGGTCGGCGCCGGGGCGACCGGGCGCAAGGTCGCGAAGCACTTGAGGGCCGAGGGCGTCCAACGCATCGTTATCGTCAACCGGAGCCCCGAGCCGGCGCGCGAAGTGGCGACCGAGCTCGGCGGCCGCGCGGCTGCCCTCGACGAGCTGCCGGCCTGGTTGGCGGAGGCGGATGCGGCCTTCTTCGCGGTCGAGACCTCGGCCCCGTTGGTGACGGCGGCGGACCTTGGCGCGGCACGGCCCCCTCTCGCTGCCCGCCGGCTGGGGCTCATCGATCTGTCGCTGCCACGCGCCGTCGACCCGGCCTGTGCGCGGCTCCCCGGCGTCGTGCTCCACGACCTTTCGGGCCTGGAAGAGATCGTGGCGCACAACCGCGCGCAACGCGAGCGGGAGATCCCGCGGGTCGAGGCCCTGCTCGATCGCGAGCTCCAAATCCTCCAGACGCAAGCGCGCGAGCGCGCCGTGCGGCCGCTGGTGGCAGAACTCCGCCAGCACGCCGAGGCCATCCGCCGCGAGGAGGTCGAGCGCGTGCGGGCAGCCGATCCGAGCGAACGGGCCAGCCTCGAGCGCGTCACTCGCCGGATCGTCGACCGGCTCATGCGCGCGCCCGGCGAGGCGCTGCGCCGGGGCGACCTGGCCCTCGATGCGGCGCACCTGCGCACGCTCTTCGGTCTGGACGGGGAAGGATCCATCGGTGGTGATTAGGATCGGCACTCGCGCCAGCGAGCTGGCCCGTTGGCAGGCCCACGAGGTCGCGCGCCTCGTTCGCGCTCACGATCCAACCCTGGACGTCCGGCTCGTCGAGCTCACGACACCGGGTGACCAGCTCGCCGATCTGCCGCTCGAACGCATGGAAGGGACGGGGTTCTTCACCTCGACCCTGGAGCGGGCGCTGCTGGATCGCGAGATCGAGGTCGCCGTCCACAGCTACAAGGACCTGCCGGTCGTGCTGACCCCTGGCCTCGTGGTGGCGGCGGTCCCCGCTCGGGGCCCGGTGGAAGACGCGCTGTGCGCAGCCGGAGGCTCGCGGCTCGCCGACCTTCCGCGGGGCGCCCGGGTCGGCACCTCGAGCCTGCGGCGGATCGCCCAGGTGCGCGCCCTGCGCCCCGATCTGGAGCTTCAGCCGCTGCGCGGCAACGTGCCCACGCGGCTTGAGCGCGTGCGGCGAGGCGATCTCGACGCCGTGGTGGTGGCGCTGGCCGGGATCGCGCGACTCGGGCTCGAAGGCCACGTCACCGAGATCTTCCCGACCTGGGACCTGCTGCCGGCCCCGGCGCAGGGGGCGCTGGCCATCCAAGTGCGCGAGGACGACGCCGCGCTCCGGCGCTCGTTGTGCGCGCTCGAGGACCATTCCGTCCGGTCCGCAGTCGAGGCCGAGCGCGCGGTGCTGCACGCCCTGCGCGGCGGCTGCTCGGTCCCGGTGGGCGCCAGCGCCCGGGCGGCGGGCGACCGCGTGGTCCTGGAGGCCGGCGTCTTCTCCCCGCACGGCGATCGCGCCCTGCGCGTCCGCGTCGAGGGAGACGAGCCCGCCGCGGTGGGGCGCGAGGCGGCCGAGCGGCTGCTGGGCCAGGGCGCGGGGCAGATCCTGGCCGACTTGGAGCGCCGGCCGATGGTCGCTCCCGGAGCACCGCGATGATCGTCCAGCCGCTCCGCGTCGCGGTGACCCGGGAGGAGCCGCCGGATGGGCCGCTCGCGACCGCCCTCCACCGCCATGGCTTGACCCCCGTGCCCTGCCCCGCCATCGCCGAGGCGCCGCCCCCAGACCCGGAGCCGCTGCGGCGTGCCGCGCTCGCTCTCGACGAGTATCAGTGGCTGGTCGTCGCGAGTGCTCGCGCCGTGCGGGCACTGCTCGAGGCGCGCCGCGGCCGAGGCCTGCCCGAGGGGCTCAGGACCGCTGCGGTCGGCACCCGCACGGCGGCCGCGCTCGTGGCGGCAGGGGCGCTCGATCCTCTCACCGCTCGGGTCGCGGGCTCGGAGCCCCTGGTCGCCTCGCTGCGCGACGCGGAGGCGTGGCCGGGCCGGCGTGTGCTGCTGCCGCGCGCGCTGGAAGGTGGCAGCGAGCTCGGGAGCGCGCTGCGCGCCTGGCGCGCGCGCGTCGACGAGGTGGTGGCCTACCGGACGCTGGAGCGTCCGCCCGACGAGATCGCCACCGCCTGGAGGCGTGCCGCCCCGGACGCAGCGGTGGTGGGGAGCCCGTCGGCCGCTCGCGCCTTGGTCCGCGGCGTGGGCGTGGACGAGCTGAGACGAGTCGAGCCGCTGGTGGCGATCGGTTCCCCGACGGCCATGGAGCTGGTGGGCCGGGGGGTGAAGGCACGGGTGCCGCCGCGCGCCGACTTCGAGGCGATCGCCGAGATGCTGGCTCTTGGGTCGCGCGCCGGCGAGGAGGTGGCGGCCCCATGAGCGCTCCGTTCCATCGCGGTCGCCGGCTGCGCCGCACGGCGGGCCTTAGGGCGCTGGCGCGCGAGACCCGGCTGTGGCCGGATCAGCTCGTCGCCCCGCTGTTCGTCCACGATGGCAAGCGGGAGCCCATCGCCTCCCTGCCCGGGCACGCTCGGCTGTCGCCGGATCAGGCGGCCGAGGAAGCGGCGAAACTCGCCGCGCTCGGCGTGGGCTCCGTGCTGCTGTTCGGCATCCCCGCGCGCAAGGATGCCGAGGGGAGCGCCGCCTGGGCGGAGGACGGCGTGGTGCCGCGCGCGATCCGCGCCATCAAGCGCCGCGTTTCCGACCTGGTGGTGTGGGCGGACGTGTGTCTCTGCGAATACACGGACCACGGACACTGCGGGATCCTGCGCGGCGGCGAGGTGGACAACGACGCCACGCTGCCGTTGCTCGGGCGGGCGGCGCTCGCGTACGCGCGGGCCGGCGCCGACGTGGTCGCCCCCTCCGACATGATGGACGGCCGCGTCGCCGCGATCCGGGGGGTTCTCGACGGCAGCGGATTCACGCGCACTGCCATCGTCTCCTATGCGGTCAAGTACGCCTCCGCCTTCTACGGGCCTTTCCGCGACGCCGTCGGCTCCACCCCCCGGCAGGGGGACCGGCACGGCTACCAGATGGATGCCGCCAACGTACGCGAAGCGGTCACCGAGGCGCTCGCCGACGTCGAGGAGGGCGCCGACGCGCTGATCGTCAAGCCGGCGCTGCCGTACCTCGACGTGGTGCGGGCGTTGCGCGAGGCGGTGCGGGTGCCGGTCGCCTCCTACCAGGTGTCCGGGGAATTCGCGATGCTGCAAGCGGCCGCCGACCGGGGCTGGCTCGATCTCGAGCGCGGCATGTGGGAGACCACGCTCGGTCTGCGGCGCGCCGGGGCCGACCTGATCGTCACCTACTTCGCCCGCGCTCTGGCGGAGCGCCTGAACGAAGTCCGGGCGGCGTCGGAGGCCGTCCGATGAGCGTGCTCGACACCGCCCATCGCCGGCACGCTTCGTGGCTCGACCGCGCGAGCCGCGTGACCCCGGGCGGCGTGCACTCTCCGGTCCGCGCCTTCCGCGCCGTCGGCGTTCCTCCGCTGCTGATCCGCGAGGCCCGCGGAGCGCGGGTGTGGGACGACGACGGGCGCGAATACCTCGACTGGATCGGCGCCTGGGGCCCGGCCCTGCTGGGCCACGGGCACCCGCGGATCGTCGAGGCAGTCGAGCGGGCGGGGCGGCGCGGGCTGCTCTTCGGGCTCGCCTCCCCCGACGAGGTGATCCTCGCCGAGCGGGTCACGGCACTCGTGCCCGCGTGCCCCATGATCCGTTTCGTCTCGACCGGGACGGAAGCGACGATGAGCGCAGTGCGGGTCGCGCGCGCGGCCACCGGCCGCCCTGCACTGCTCAAGTTCGCCGGCGGCTATCACGGCCACGCCGACGCGTTCCTGGTCCGCGCCGGATCCGGGGCGGCGACGTTCGGCATCCCGGACTCGCCGGGCGTCACCCCCGGGGTGGCGGGGGACACGCGGGTCGCCCGCTACAACGATCTCGACGACGTCGACCGCTGCTTCCGGGACACCGAGGGCGGGGTCGCGGCGGTGATCGTCGAACCGGTCGCCGGCAACATGGGCTGCGTTCCTCCCGACCCGGGGTTTCTCGCCGGGCTCAGGGAGCGCTGCGACCGGAACGGCGCCCTGCTCGTCTTCGACGAGGTGATCACCGGGTTCCGTCTGGGCTTGGCAGGAGCGGCCGCCCGCTTCGGCGTGACGCCGGATCTCGTGACCCTCGGCAAGGCGCTCGGCGGCGGCATGCCGCTCGCCGCCTTCGGCGGGCGAGCCGACCTGATGGAGCGGGTCGCCCCGGCAGGGCCGGTCTACCAGGCCGGGACTTATGCCGCGCATCCCGTGGCGGTCGCCGCGGCGCTGGCGGTGCTCGACGTCCTGGAAGCGGACCCAGGCCTCTACGCGCGGCTCGACGCCATGGGCGCGCGGCTCGAGTCCGGACTCTCGGGGCTGGCGGCCCAAACCGGTGCTCCCTTGCGGGTCCAACGCGTCGGGTCCATGTGGACTCCGTTCTTCTCGCCGCGGCCGGTGCGATCGTGGGACGACGCGGCCGCCGTGGACACGCGGCGCCACGCCGCCTTCTTCCGCGGGCTGCTCGCACGCGGGGTTTTGCTGCCGCCGTCCGCGTTCGAATGTGCGTTCGTCTCGGCCGCCCACGGCGAGGCCGAGGTCGCGCTCACGCTCGATGCGGCGCGCGGCGCCTTGATGGAGGCGGCCGCATGAACGACCGTTTTTTGCGCGCTTGCCGCCGCGAGCGGGTCGACCGCACGCCGCTGTGGATCATGCGGCAAGCGGGACGCTACCTGCCCGAGTATCGAGAGCTGCGCGCGCGCGTGGATTTCCTCACCTTGTGCAAGACCCCGGAGCTGACCGTTGAGGCGAGCCTCCAGCCGCTCCGGCGCTTTGCCCTCGATGCGGCGATCGTCTTCTCCGACATCCTGCTGCCGCTCGAGGCCATGGGGTGCGCGATCGAGTTCGGGCCCGGACCCCGCCTCGCTGCCCCGCTGCGGACCCGCTCTGAGGTGGAATCGCTGGGAACGCCGCCCATGGCCGAGTGCGCGCCCTTCCTGGGCGATGCGGTGAGGCTGCTGCGACGCGAGCTCGACGGCAAGGTCCCGGTGATCGGCTTCTGCGGCGCGCCGTTCACCCTCGCCTGCTACCTGGTCGAGGGCCAGGGGCGCGAGGGCTTCGGCCAGGTGAAGCGCATGCTGTACCAGGCTCCGGAAACCCTGCAGCTTCTGCTCGAGAAGCTGGCGGACGCGATGGCGGACGTCCTGACCCTCCAGATCCGCTCCGGGGCGCAGGCGGTGCAGGTGTTCGATTCCTGGGCGGGGATCCTGTCTCCCCAGGACTACCGGCGCTTCGCGTTGCCGGCGGTCCGCCGCCTCCTCCAGCAGGTCGCGCGCGCCGGGCAGCCGGTGATCTATTTCGCGCCCGCCGCCACGCACCTCCTCGAAGAGATGGCGGCCATCGGCGCCGACGTGCTCGGGGTGTGCTGGCGCACACCGCTCGATTCGGCCCGGCGCCGCAGTGGCGGGCGGCTGGCCCTGCAGGGCAACCTCGACCCCCATGCCCTGCTCGGGCCTCAGCAGGCGGTGCGCGAGCGCACGCTCGAGGTGCTGGAGCAGGCCGGGGGAGCACCCGGCCACATCATGAACCTGGGCCACGGCATCCTCCCCGAGACGCCGATCGTCTCGGTGGAAGCACTGGTCGAAGCGGTGGCCGCAAGCGAAACGAGGGTGGCGTGAGCGTGAGCGCAGCCATCACCGCCGGGCTGCTGGCCCGCTACGATCGGCCCGGGCCGCGCTACACCTCGTACCCGACCGCGGTGGAGTTCCATCCTGGGTTCACCGAGTCCCAATACCGCGAACGGCTGGCCGCGGCCGACGCCCAGGCCGTCGCGCCGCTCTCCGCCTACGCGCATCTGCCCTTCTGCGAAGAGCGCTGCCTCTTCTGCGGCTGCAACGTGGTGATCACCAAGCACCGCGACGTGGCCGAGCGTTATCTGGATCATCTGCTGCTCGAGGTGGACCTGTTGGCGCGCCACCTGCCGCGCCGGCGTCTGATCTCCCAGATGCACTGGGGCGGCGGCACGCCCACCTACTACCCGGCCGCCGACCTGGGCCGCTTCTTCCGTCGCTGGAGCGAGCACTTCCGCTTCGTGCCCGACGCCGAGGTCGGGATCGAGGTGGATCCGCGGGTGACCACGCGCGAGCAGATCGCGACGCTGCGGCGCCTCGGCTTCAACCGGCTGTCGATGGGCGTCCAGGACTTCGCACCCGAGGTCCAGGAGGCGGTGCATCGCGTCCAGAGCTACGAGCAGACGCGCGAGCTGGTCGAATGCGCGCGCGCCGAGGGCTACGGTTCGGTCAATCTGGACCTCATCTATGGCCTGCCCTATCAGACCCTAGAAGGGTTCCGGCGCACCCTCGAGCTGGTGCTGACGATCCGCCCCGAACGCGTGGCGGTCTACTCATTCGCGTTCGTCCCCTGGATCCGGGCCCACATGAAGCACCTGCCGACCGAGTCGCTGCCCAGCGCCACCCTCAAGCTCGAGCTGCTCGCCCTGACCATCGACTCCTTCACCGCCGCTGGGTACGTCCCGATCGGCATGGATCACTTCGCGCTCCCCGACGACGAGCTGGCCAGAGCCACGGCTGCCCGTGCCCTGCATCGGAACTTCATGGGCTACACCGTCCAGACCGCCCAAGACATGGTCGCGGTCGGCATCTCGGGCATCGGCGACGTGCAGGGAGGGTACGTGCAGAACGTCAAGAAGCTGCCCGACTACTATGCCGCGCTTGAGGCAGGCCGGTTGCCCGTGGAGCGCGGCTACCGGCTCGATTCCGACGACGTCGTGCGGCGCCACGTGATCACGCAGCTGATGTGCAACTTCCACCTCGACGTCACCGAGGTCGAGAGACGGTTCGGGCTCTCGTTTCGTGACACCTTCGCGGTCGAGCTGGCCGAGCTTACCGGCCCGGACTCCCTGGTGGCCGACGGCCTGATCCGGATCACGCCCCAAGCGATCGAGGTGACCGAGCTCGGCCGCCCGTTCGTGCGCAACGCCTGCATGGTCTTCGACCGCTACCTGCGTCGCAAGGCCCGCGCGGAAACGCCGGTCTTCAGCCGCACGGTGTAGCGCCATGCGCGTCGTCGTCGTCGGAGCCGGCATCACCGGATTGGCGGCCGCCTGGTGGCTGATACGCGGCGCGCCCGCGGGCGTCGAGCTCGAGGTGCTCGAGGCGGAGGCCCGCGCCGGAGGCCATGCCTGGACGAGGCGCGAAGACGGCTTCGTCGTCGAGGCCGGGCCAAACGGCTTTCTGCACCGCCCAGACGAGCCGCAGGTCCTGGAGCTGGTGCGCGAGCTGGGCATGGAATCGCGCTTGATCGAGGCGCGGCCGGCCGCGCGGCGGCGGTTCGTGCGCCGCGGCGGCCGCCTGCATCGTGCCCCCGATGGGCCCCACACGCTCATCGCTTCCCGGGCCCTCTCGGCCGCGGGCAAGCTCCGGCTCCTGCGCGAGCCGTGGGTGGCGCCGGCCGCCGCGGGAGCGGCCGAGGAGACCGTCTTCGAGTTCGCGCGACGCCGCGTCGGCGTCGAGGTAGCGGAAGCGCTGGTGGACGCGGCGGTGGCCGGCATCTCGGCCGGGGACAGCCGCAGGCTCTCGGTGGCTGCCGCGTTCCCGCGGATGGTCGAGATGGAGCGCGAGCACGGCAGCCTGATCCGCGCCATGTTCTCGGGGCGCCGCTCCCGCCCGCGGCTCCTGAGCTTCGATCGCGGCATGGCGACGCTGATCGATGCCCTGGGTGTCCGGTTGGGCTCCGCCCTGCGCGCCGGCTGCCCGCTCGAGCGCATTGCACACGACGGGCGTCGATGGCGGCTCGAATGCCGGGACGGATCGACGCGGATGGCCGACCGCCTGGTGCTGGCGGTCTCCGCCACGCGCGCGGCGAGGCTGCTCGCCGATCTGGATCCCGCACTCGCCGGCACGCTCGAGAGCATTCCCTACGCGGGGCTCGGGGTGGTGGCGCTCGCCTACCGCGAGACCGACCTCCCGCGCGCGCTCGACGGCTACGGTTATTTGGTGGCGCGCTCGGAAGACCTCGACACGTTGGGCGTGGTCTGGGAGTCGTCTCTGTTCGAGGGGCGGGCTCCGCGCGGGGCCGTGCTGCTGCGCGCGATGCTCGGCGGGGCGCGTCGTCCCGACCTGGTCGGGCTTGCCGACGACGACCTCGCGGCTCGGGCCCGCCGGGAGCTGGCCGCGGTGATGAAGATCACCGCCGAGCCGCTCGAGACCTGGGTGTGGCGCTGGCCGCGGGCCATCGCCCAGTACGAGGTAGGGCACCTCGCGCGAATCCGGCAGGCGCGCGCCCTGGCGGCGCGGCACGACGGGCTGGAGCTGTGCGGCACGTCGTACGACGGGGTCTCTTTCGCGGCCGCCGTGGCCTCGGCCCGTGCCGCCGCGGAGCGCGTCCTCGTCGGTTTCGAAGCGGCCGCGAGCGGCGAGGGACCGACCCGGGAACGGCCGGCCGCGATGGAGGTGCTTCCGGCGTGAACACCCGCCACGTGGTGCTGGTGACCTACGGCGAGCCGCCGGCACCCACTTTCTTTGCCCAGCTCCGCTACTCGTGGCGGATCCTGCTCGGGCTCACCCGCACGGTGGCGCCGATCCCGAGGTGGATGCTGCCGATGATCGCCGTGGCGCGGGCCCGGCTGCGGCGTCGGGTGTGGACGCGCGAGCGCTATCGCTCTCCGCTCGAGCCGCTCACCTTAGAGCAGGCCGAGGGCCTTCGCACGGCGTTGAGGGCGGCAGACCCCGACGTGAGCTGGCGGGTCCACGTGGCCTACGAGTTCCGGGATCCGTTGCTGACGGCGCTCCTCGACCGGCTGCCGCCGCACGAGACCGTCGACGTGCTGCCGATGTACGTGATGGACTCGGCCTTCACCCACGAACTCGCGCGAGGCGTGGTGGGCCGGTGGACGAGCCGGACCCGGCCGCGTACGGCGCCGGTGCTGGGGCCGCTGGCGGAGGAAGCGTTCGCCGGGGTCTCGGCGCGCCACGTGATGCGGGCGATCGATGCCCGCGGCGTGGGCGGGCCCGACTGGGCGCTGGTGCTGGCCGCCCACGGCACGTTGCTCGAGCCACCGCGACCGATGGAGACCGGGCGCGAGGCGACCGAGCGCATTGGCGAGGCCATCGCCCGCACCCTGCGCGGACGGTTCGGGCTGGTCGTCTCGGGGTGGCTCAACCACACCTACGGCGGACGCTGGACCGAGCCGCCGGTGGAGGAAGCGCTCCGCCGCGTTTCCGAAGCGGGTTTCCGGCAGGTCGTCTACTTCCCGTTCGGCTTCTATGCCGACAACGCCGAGAGCCAGCTCGAGGGACGCATTGCCCTGCAGGCCCACCCGGGGCTGAAGTCCTTGCACCTGCCGTGTCTCAACGCCGAGCCTGAGTTCCTCGCCGAGCTGGCGCGGCACGTCGTGGGGTCCGGCCGGCCCAAGGCGGCCGATGGGACGGCCCCGGACCGGCCCGCCGCGGACGCCATGGTCCCGGGGGCGCGGCGCTGAGGGGCGGCGAGCCCGGCTTGGCTGCGGATGCGGCCCCGCCAGCGCCCACGGCCGCCCAGGCCACGGACGTGAGGCTCCGATTTCCGGCCGGACTCTCTCTAGGACCTACGTCAGGCCCGGGCACGCGACCCGCCCCGAATCGCCGTCACGCCATCGTCGCGCCGCGCTCCACGAGCAGCTCGCGCAGGACCGAGCGGTGGCATCGTCGCTCGTCCTGGCAGTAGCAGCCGACGGACAGGTCGGCGACGTGTGACAGGGCGGCCAGCAGATCCAGGATCCGGCTCGCCGCCGGACGGCTCATCTCGGCGCGATAGCGCCGCGTGAACACGCGCCAGGTGCGATCGTCACTGGCACACAAGGCCGATTTCACCAAATCTGCGCTCGGTGCCACGTCCGGGAGCCACACGTCATAGAAGTCCCGCGTCGCGTATTCGGCCTTCGGCACGCCGCGAGGGGGGCGTCGCACCGTGCCGATCCGCAAGCCTTCTCCCGGTACTCGAGGGCTGCCAAGCCTCACGATCCGGATCGCCACCGTCGCCTCTGCTCCGCGGTCGCCGTGAGGACGACCGGGGTATCCTGCCGAGTCGCCATCGATTCAATGTACCTCAGGGTCCCCCGGTGGCTTCCGCCCAGAATGGTCCGGACGCTCGGCCCGGGAGCTCAGGCCGACCTCCCGTTCCAAGATCTCACAGGGTTCGAGACGCTTGTTTCTCCTTCTCGCTCGCTCCTACACTGCGCGCCTCCGAGCCGGGGGATCGGGATTCCCCGGCGCCCGCAACCCATCGGCGAGGGCCGCCGGACGAGCGCCCAGGGAGCGAGAACCATATGCCCATGAGCTATCGGGTCGATCACGGTCTGCGACTGGTGCACGCGGTCGGGCGTGGAACGCTGACGGATTCCGAGGTCTTCGGGTACCAGCGCGAGGTGTGGGGCCGTCCGGATGTGAGCGGGTACAAGGAACTGGTCGATATGACTCAGGTGTCGACGATCGCGGTTCCATCCCCGGCACGCGTCCGTGACCTGGCCGAGCTGGCGGCGGGGATGGATGAACCGTCGAAGAGCTCGAAGTTCGCCATCGTGGCTCCCTCGGACGTGGCCTTCGGGCTGGGGAGGATGTTCGAGTCGTACCGAAGCGAGATGCAGAAGGGCACCAAAGAGGTCGCTGTCTTCCGCACCATGGAAGAGGCGCTGGCGTTTCTGGAGATCGAGGGCCCTCTGGCGATCCCGGGAACCGATTGACGGCCGCGGGAAGCGCGTTTCAGCGTCGCGTGACGGCGAGCGGAGTCGAGCGACGGCCCGTCGGGCTCGTGAGCTGGAGGAGGTAGACTCCCGCGGGCAACCGGGTCCCGATGCGGGTCCTTCCGTTCCACGTTTCTCGGATCCTGCCGGGCCCGTGGAGGCCTTCCGCGAGCCGCATCACGTGTCGTCCCTGGGCATCGACCAGGTCGAGCGTGATCTCGGCTCGTGACGGGAGATCGAACTCGACGGAAACACCCGAGGCGTCGCCTCGGTAGGGATTCGGCCAGGCGAAGAGAGCTCCCGGCCTTGTCGGGGAGGGGACGCCCGGAACTCCAACCAGGCCCGTGAAGGCGATGCGGTGGATCTCTCCCGGGAACTGCTTCACGTAGTAGAGCCCTCCGTCGGGTCCGATGAGCCAATCCGAGACGTTGGCAATGCCGGTCCCCCAGTCGCTCGCGTTGGGCTGCCCGGGCACCATCGGCGGATTCACCCAGCTCGATCCGGACTTCACGACTCGTCGCAGGAACCCCTGGTAGTACTCGGCAAAGAAGTAGCTGCCGTCGTATTCCGGAGGAAAGGAGAACGCCCCTCCCGTCACCGGGCGGTAGAGCGTGGCGCTGATGATCGCGGCCGTGAAGCCGCTGCGATCGTAGAACGTGATCGGCGAGTCGTACGCACCGGTGCCGACCGGTTCCGTACAACCGGCGGCCGTGAGAACCGCCGGGCCTTCTCGGAAGGGCCAGCCGAAGTTCTCGCCCCCCAGGGCCTCGTCAGCCTCCTCGAACTCCGATTCACCGACGTCCCCGATGTACAGGTGGCCGGTCGAGGGATCGACGTGGAAGCGAAACGGGTTGCGGAGGCCGTAGCAGAAGGTCAGGCCCGCGTTGGCATTGGTCGAGGGGAACGGATTGTCCGGCGGCGTGATCAAACTCTTGGCCGGGGGACCGGAGCCTCCCTGCGGCAGCGCGGATATGTCGAGCCGAAGAATGACGCCCTTCAACCGAGTGGAATCCTGCGCGGAACAGCGATCGGCGTCCTCGCCGAGGCTGGCGTAGAGCCTGCCGTCGGTTCCGAACCGGAGTGTTCCGCCGTTGTGATTGGAGGCGTTGTCCGGGATGTCGGTGAGGATGTTGAAGCGCGAGCCTAGCGAGAGATTGCTGCTCCCGGAGTTGCTCAAGTCCCCGCTGGCGGTGAACATCGCGATGTAGCACACATTCCCCGGTGTTCGATCGAAGTAGACGTAGACATACGGCCTCGACGGCCACGAGGGATCGATCGCGATTCCCAGAAGCCCCTGCTCGTTACCCGCCGTCTCGACGTCGCTGATGGTGAGGATCGGATCGATCGATCCGATGGCGCCGCCGACCAGGAGGCGGACGTTCTTCGTCTTCTGCTCGACGATCAGGGCGCGACCATCGGGCAGGAAGGCCATGCTGGCCGGCACGCTCAGCCCGGACACCACGAGTTGGTCCTCGAAGGAGTCGGGGAGATCCACGACCGCACCGAGCGGACGCGGGCTCGACGCGAGCAGGAGCGCCGCGATCGGGGAGAGGAGGACGCGTGACCGCAGGCGGGGCTCGATGGCAACGACGTGGCGCGCTTTCATGCCGGAATCCCTTTCCATTGCGGGAGCAAGATGGCGAACGGCTGCGCGACCATCGGTGATTCTAGTCGATGGACTGCCACGCGGCACGCTTTCTCCGCGGCCTCGGAGCGGGTCGCACCGGTGCGACTAGCTCCGACGCCCGACCTTCGGCCGCCGCGCGCCGGCCCTCGCCACCCGCGCCGTGTGTCCATCGGCGGCATCGCCGCGCTGGGCCGCATCGAGCAACGCGCGCGGCGCGCTCACTTCCATTGCCAGCAGGGCATGCGAGAGGGTCTTGCCCTGGGCGTCGAGGCGCAGCGACACGGTGCCGCCCCCACCGAGGGATTCGTGCAGCAGGAAGTTGAGCGCCCACAGGTTCGGCACCTCGTGGCGCTCCACCCGGCCGCGGCAGATGCCCTTGAAGCGTCGCCGGACCGCGGCGGCAGTCAGGGAGCGCTTGAGCCAGGGATAGATCTCCGGGGCGCGCGCGATCACTCCGATGTTGAGGGTGTCGCCCTTGTCGCCGCTGCGCCCGTGGGCCAGCGCCGACAGCGGCACGCGCACCTGCTTGGCGCTGCCGCGCGCCTTTGGCCAGCTCTCGCGCGACAGCGAGGCCGGCCGGCCGGGCGGGAGGATCGGGGTCGGCCACTCGAGCGTGCGCTCTCCGTCGCGGATCACGAGGCCCGGCTTCGCCCGCTCGCGCGGGATCAGGGCCGGCCAGTAGGCCACCACCTCCTGCGCCTGGGGGCGGCCTCCGGTGACCGCGACCCCCGGCGGCCCGGAGAGGATCACGGCCGGGACCATCTTCGAGAACTGCTCGATCTTGCCGCGATCGGGATCACGCACCGAGAGACGCAGCAGCACTTCGGGCGGATCGACGGGCGGGGCCAGCGGTCCCCAGCACGCGGAGTGGCCCACCAGCTCCTGGTGGCGCTCGGTGAACTCGAGCCCGAGTCGTTTCCAGAACGAATCCGCCAAGGCGCGCGCTTTGGCCGCCGCGTCGGGACCGGACAGGATCAAGGTCCCGCTGGCCTTCCAGCCTTCGAGGTATGACGCGCTCACCTTGAGCAACGCCGGGGCCGGTCGGCCGCGCACGCCCCAGACGCGCACCCGATCCCGGCCGACCTGCTCGATCCGGATGCTGCCGAAGTCGGCGATCACGTCGGGGGTGACGTAGGCGCGTGGATCGCCCATCTCGTACACCAACTGCTCCTTCACGGTGCGCACGGTGACCGAGCCCCCGGTGCCGCTGTGTTTGGTGACCACGAACGAGCCGTCGGGGGAGACCTCGAGCACCGGGTAGCCGATGCTCTCCAAGTGGCGGACGCGGCGCCAGTCGCTGAAGTTGCCGCCCGTGCTCTGGGCCCCGCACTCCACGATGTGGCCGGCCACGATGCCCGAGGCGAGTCGGTCCCACTCGTTGGGGGCCCAGTCGAAGGCGTGGATCATGGGCGCCAGCGTGATCCCGGTGTCGGTGCAGCGTCCGGTCACCACGATTTGGGCGCCGGCCTTGAGCGCCTCGACCACCGGCCAGGCGCCGAAGTAGGCATTGGCCGACGAGACCCGGTCGCGGATCGCGACGAAGGAGGCGCCGTCGTCCATGTGGTCGAGCGTGACGCCGGCGGCGTTGAGCTCGCCCAGCCGCCGCATCAGGTCGTCGCCCACCACCGCGGCGACCTCGAGCGACCTGCCGTGGGACTGGATCATCTCGAGCAGCGCGCCTCGGCAACCCATCGGGTTCACGCCGCCGGCGTTGCTGATCACTCGGATCCCGCGCTCGGCGAGGATCGGCAGCGCCTGCTCCACCTGGGCGATGAAGTCGCGCGCGTAGCCCGACTTGGGGTCGCGGGCGCGCTGCTTCTGCATGATCGACATGGTGATCTCGGCCAGGAAATCGAGGGTCACCACATCGACCGGGCCGAGCTCGACCTGCCGTTTGAACTGCGATAGGTCGTCGCCCCAGTAACCGCCCGCATTGGCGATGCGGAGAAGATCGGGCATCGGGCGGGCATGCTAGCACAGGGCCTGCCCCGCGCGGTGGTCCACGGCAGCGCGCTTGCGGCTTCTCGCCTCCGTGCGTGATCCCCAACCGCCAGGAGCAATGGGGGCGCATTACCCCGGACGGGACATTGCCCACCCTATGGCCGCATGCTAGCTTTTGCGTGTTGAAGGCAGATCAGCCCAACCGCCGAGGTGGGTTCACGCCGCTTTTTGTTCCCAGGACTCCGAGGCTCGCCACATGTCCGGCTCCGCTCGCACCCTGACTCTGGCCGACATTGCGCTCCCGCGCACCGGCCTGCTCCATGACGCGCTGCTCGCGACCGCGGCCAGCCTGCTCACCGCCATGGCGGCGCGAATCGTCGTTCCCCTTCCCTGGACGCCGGTGCCGCTCACCGGCCAGACCTTCGCCGTGCTGTTGAGCGGCGCGGTGCTGGGGGTGCGACGGGGGTTCCTGGCCCAATCGATTTATCTGACCGAGGGAACACTCGGGCTGCCGGTCTTCGCCGGGGGTGCTGCGGGATGGGCGACGTTCGCCGGCCCCACCGGGGGCTACCTGGCCGCGTTTCCGTTCGCCGCCGCGCTGACCGGGATGCTCGCCGAGCGCGGCTGGGACCGGCGATTCCCCTCGATGCTCGGCGCCATGCTCGCCGGCAGCTCGGTGATCTTCGCGGGGGGTCTGCTGGGCCTTTCGCGCTTCGTCCCCGCGCCGGGACTGCTCGCGGCCGGGCTCCTTCCGTTCATTCCGGGCGACCTGGTCAAGGCGGCGTTGGCCGCGCTGGTCTTTCCCACCCTCTGGCGCCGGGTCGACCGTCGAGGCAGGATCGACGCGTGACGGTTCGGACGATCGCCGTTCTCGGCGCCGGCATCATGGGGCGGGGGATCGCTTATGTCTCCGCACTGGGCGGCTTCGACACCGTGCTTCAGGACACCGACGCCCAGGCGCTGGAGCGCGGGCGAGCGGAGATCGACTCTCTGCTCGACGGGGGGGTGAAGGCCGGCAAGGTGGACGGCCAGGCGGCGGCGGCAGCTCGGGCCCGGCTCTCGCTTACCGGCAGTCTGAGTGCGGCGGCGCAAGGGGCGGACCTGGTCGTCGAGGCTGTCCCCGAGAAGATCGACCTCAAGCTCGAGGTCTTTCGCGCCCTCGACCAGTGCGCGCCGCCACACGCCGTCCTGGCCTCGAACACCTCGTCGCTCTCGGTGACCGAAATCGCGGCCGCGACCGGCCGCCCGCGGCAGGTGATCGGGATGCACTTCTTCAACCCGGTCCACCGGATGAAGCTGCTGGAGCTGGTGCGCGCGCTCGAGACCAGCGACGCGACGCTCGGGACCGCCGCCGAGATCGGCGCGCGGATGGGCAAGGAGTGCGTGGTGGTCCGCGAGTCGCCGGGATTCGTGACCAGCCGCGTCAACGCCATGATCGGCAACGAGGCGTTCTACATGCTGCAGGAGGGGATTGCGAGCGCGCGCGACATCGACAAGGCGCTCAAGCTCGGCCTGAACCATCCCATGGGCCCCTTCGAGCTCGTCGATCTGGTCGGGCTCGATACCCGGCTTTCGATCCTCCGTTTCCTGCATCGCACGCTGGGCGAGAAGTTCAGGCCCTGTCCCTTGATCGAGCAGTACGTGGCGGCGGGCCGTCTGGGCCTCAAGGTGGGTCGCGGCGTGTACGATTACCCGCAGCCATGAGCCCGGCCAAGAAGGCTGCGCGCCCGCGGCGAAAAGCGGCTCGGGGGAAGCAGGCCGGAACCGGGGCGCGTTCCCGGAAGGCCGCGACCGCGCGCGCTCCGAGGGCCAAGGCCCGCGCCAAACCGCCGCGCTCCGCGGTGCGGCGTGCGGCCCGCAAGCCGGCGCCTCCACCGGCGTTTCGGCAGCGGACCTCCGCTTCGGGCAAGCAGCTCGTTCTGTTCGAGCTGCTGCGGGCCCGCGCGGCGGTCTTGGCGGCGGTCCAGGGCATGCCCCCGGCCTCGGCCGAGCAGCCGCTCGCCGAAGGCAAGTGGAACGCCCGCGAGGTGGTGTTGCACCTGGTGGCGCGCGACCGCGTGCGGCTCAAGGAGATGGAAGCGGCGCTGCGCGGGGTTCGGGCCTCGTGGGCCGGGGTCAGCGACGAGGAGATGAATCGCCTCAACGAGTCCGACCTCGCCTCGCTGCGGAGTTTGGACTGGGACGCCGCGCGGCGTCTGCTCCACACCACGAGACACCTGCTGATGGAGGCGGTCGAGAGCGTGCCCGAGGAGCCGACCGAGGTCTGGAACCCCGAACATCCCTTCGGCTGGATGCTGCACCGGCTGCCGCCCCACGACCACCACCACGCCGAGGCCATCAAACGCTGGCGCGCCGCGCGCGGCGTCTAGCTGGAGGAGGATCAGGTCATGCCCGACACGCTCGCGCCGGTCCAGCCGGCCAAGCTCATCATCGACGGTCGGCCGGTCGACGCCGCCTCGGGAGAGGTGTTCCACACCATCAACCCCGCCACCGAGGAGCCGGTCTGCGCGGTGGCCCGGGCGGGCCCCGAGGACGTCGATCGCGCCGTCCGGGCTGCCCGGGCGGCCTTCGAAAGCGGGCCGTGGCCCCGCATGCGCCCGGCCGAGCGACAGAAGGTGCTGTGGCGCCTCGGCGACCTGATCTTGGAGCACGCCGACGAGATCGCGCGGCTCGAAACCCTCGACAACGGCAAACCGATCTTCGAATCGCGCCAGATCGACGTCCCGATGGTGGCGGGCTGCTTCCACTACTTCTCCGGCTGGACCACCAAGCTGACCGGCGACACCGTGCCGGTAAGCCCGTCGTGGCTCACCTATACCGTGCGCGAGCCGATCGGAGTGGTGGGCGCGATCGTGCCCTGGAACTTCCCCATGATCATGGTGGGCTGGAAGTGCGCGCCGGCACTCGCGGCGGGGAACTGCGTGGTCCTGAAGCCGGCCGCCGAGACGCCGCTCACCGCGGTGCGCATCGGCGAGCTGGCGCTCGAGGCCGGGCTGCCGCCCGGCGTGCTCAACGTCGTCCCCGGGCCCGGCAGCTCGGCGGGCGCCGCGCTGGTCCGGCACCCGGGCGTGGACAAGATCACTTTCACCGGCTCGACCGAAGTGGGCAAGCAGATCATGCGGGAGTGCGCCGAGACGGTGAAGAAGGTGACGCTCGAGCTGGGCGGAAAGTCGCCCAACATCGTGTTCGCCGACGCCGATCTCGAGGCCGCGGTACGCGGTGCCTACAACGGCATCTTCTACGGCAAGGGCGAAGTGTGCGCGGCCGGCTCGCGGCTGCTGGTCGAAGCCTCGATCCACGATGAGTTCGTGGCGCGGCTCGCCGACCGGGCGAAGAAGCTGGTCCCGGCCGACCCCATGGATCCCAAGACCCGTCTGGGCGCGCTGATCAACCAGTCCCAGATGAACAAGGTGCTCGGCTACGTCCAGGTCGGCGTCGACGAGGGGGCCAAGGTGGTGGCGGGCGGCCAGCGCCAACCGGTGAATGGCAAGGGCTACTTCGTGCAGGCCACGGTGCTCGACCGGGTGGAGAACCGCATGCGCGTCGCGCAGGAGGAGATCTTTGGGCCGGTGGTCGCCGTGATCCCGTTCGAGGGGCCGGACGAGGCGGTGGCCAAGGGCAACCAGATCTTCTATGGGCTCGCCGCCGGGGTCTGGACCCGCGACGTCAAGAAGGCACACACGGTGGCCCGACGCCTGCAGGCCGGCACGGTGTGGGTCAACATGTACAATTTCTACGACCCCGGCATGCCGTTCGGGGGGGTCAAGGGTTCGGGGTTCGGCCGCGACCTCGGGGCCGAGAGCGTCCGCGAGTTCACTCAGGTCAAGAGCGTATGGATGAACCTCGAGCCATGATTCCCGCGGATCCGAGAGCGAACGGGCTGCTGAAACCGGCCGAATGCAACGCCGCAGTCGGAGCTTATCGGCAGCCTGTCGGGAGGCAGCGATGAGCCGGCTGTCCTACGTGATCCTGTTCACGCCGCAGATGGACCGGATGCGCCAGTTCTATCGGTACGGCCTGGGGCTGCCAGTGCGGGAGGACGGCGCCGAGTGGGCGACGTTCGGAACCGAGGGCGCGACGCTGGCGCTGCACGCCATGCCGGATCTCGGGCGCAAGGGCATCCAGGTCCGTTTCGAGGAGCCCGACATCGAGGGGCGAGTGCGCCAGCTCGAGTCGCGCGGCGTCCGGATCGAGGGCGGGATCCAGAGCCTCGCGCGCGGCCAGGTGGCCAGCTTCTGGGATCCCGAAGGCTGCCTGATCTCGTTGCACCAGCCCGGCCAGCCCGAGGAAGAACCCGGGGGCAGCGACCGGCAGCTCTCGGTGGTGATCATCAACGCCCAGGATTTGCGGGGGACCCGCGCGTTCTACCGCGACGTCGTGGGATTCCAGGCGACCATCGATTCGCCGTGGTGGGTCCAGTTCGATACCGGCCCCGCCGCCCTGGCGCTGCATCCGCGCGTCGAGCGCCCCGAGCGCGAAGCGCACCACGCCGGGCCGATCACGGTCGGGTTCGCGACCGAGGATTTCCATGCGTGGGTGGAGGAGATGCAGGCCCGCGGCATACTGACCTCGGGGCCGAAGGACGAAGGGTTCGGTCTGCGGGCCGAAGCGACCGACCCCGACGGCAACGCGCTGGCGTTCAGCGAGGCGGCGGCCAGATCTTCGCTCGAGGACGAACTGGCCGAGGAGTTCGAGGAAGACCTCGCCCCGGCCCGCGCCCCGATTCGCAAGCCGTTCAAGAAGGGGTCGAAAGCGGTGAGCCGGATCGTCGTCGGTCTCGGCAACACGACGGCGAAGCCCACCCGGCGGACCGCTGGCAAGAAGCCGCGCGTACGGGCCACGAAAGGCGTCGCCTCGGCCCGGGGCGGCGGTCCGGCCGGAAGCCGCGTGAAGCCCAAGCGCACCGCCGACCCCAAGCGCGCGCGCGCCAAGCCGGCGATTGGGCGTCTGAAGAAGGCCGAGCGGCGCACCATCGCCCGGCAGAAGCAGGCGGTGGCCGGCGCCAGCAAGGGCAAGCCGGTCAAGCGCGCCGCGGCACGGATGGGCCGGCGCTAGTGGCGCGCGGTATGAGCGGGCCCCGCGTCGTTCTGGCCGGCGCGGTGCGCACGCCGATCGGCAACTTCGGCGGCGCGCTGAGGGCCTCGTCGGCGGCCGAGCTGGGTGCTTGGGCGGCGCGGGCGGCCCTGGAGCGCGCCCGCGTGCCGGCCGAAGCGGTGGACGAGGCGATCCTAGGCCACGCGCGCCAGGCCGGGAACGGTCCCAACCTGGCGCGACAGGTGGGCCGTCGCGCCGGGCTGTCCGATCAGGTGCCGGCCTTCACCATTCACAAGGCGTGCGCCTCGGGACTCCAGGCGATCGTCAGTGCCGCCCAGAGCGTGCGCCTCGGTGACAGTGCGGTGGTGCTGGCCGGCGGCACCGAGCACATGTCGAGCGTGCCGTTCCTCGCCCTCGACGTTCGCTGGGGCAAGAAGCTCGGCGACGAGACGTTGGTGGACGCGATGTATCGCGATGGTTACCTGTGTCCGCTCTGCAACCAAGTGATGGGAGAGACCAGCGAGACCCTGGCCCGCGAGTACCGGATCCCGCGCGCGGAACAGGACGAATACGCCCTGCAGAGCCATCGGCGGGCCGCAGGGGCATGGAGCGACGGCCGCTTTGGGCGCGAAGTGGTGCCGGTGACGGTGGGCGAGGGCCCGCGTGCAACGAAGGTCGAGCGCGACGAGCACATTCGCAGCGACGCCTCGCTCGACGAGATGGCGAAGCTCAAGCCGGTATTCGTGAAGGACGGCACCATCACCGCCGCCAACGCCTCCGCGATCACCGACGGCGCGGCGGCGGTGGTGGTGCTTTCGGAGGAGGCGGCGCGGCGTCACGATGTCGTCCCCCAGGCCGCGCTGCTCGGCTATGCCTCCGTGGGCGTGGATCCCGCCCGCATGGGGATCGGTCCGGTGCCGGCGGTGCGCAGGCTGCTGGAACGGCACGGTCTCACGCTGGATCAGATGGACTTGGTCGAGCTGAACGAGGCGTTCGCCTCGCAGGTGCTGGCCTGCGACCGCGAGCTCCACTTCGACCGCGAGCGGCTGAACGTCAACGGCGGGGCGATCTCGCTCGGGCATCCCACCGGGTGCAGCGGCACGCGCATCGTGGTGACGCTGCTGCACGAGCTGGAGCGCGTGAAGGGCCGCTACGGCCTCGCGACCCTGTGTGTCTCGGGCGGCCAGGGGATGGCGCTGCTGGTCGAGCGGGCGTAGGGGGTAGGTTCGGAGCCTGCGGCCGCCCCGAAGTCGACACCTATCGATCACTCCTGACTGCGCGCGCCTTCCGGGCTGGTAGTGGCTCGTGCGGCTCGGAGTAGGCTGTGCCGACGAATGTGCACTGACCTCCGTCCTGCTCCCACACCGCGCGTTTGACGTGGGCCGGGATGTGGCGAGGGTTCGTGGTCGGACGTCGCTCATTCCTAGGCGGCCGGCTGGTGGCCGCGAACTCCTGCTTATCGAGCTGGGGAATGAGCGCATCGAGCGCGCGCTCGAAGACCGCCGCGAGGTCCCCCGAGGGAACCTGGTGGCCGAGCAGCTCCTGGGCATAGCGGAGCTTGTCATAGCCGTTCCGGCTCAGGGTGAACTGGACCGAGAACGACTGAGGTCCCAGGGGTCTCACCTTGGGCCGATCGGCGGCATGCACGGGGGCCTGTGAGGCTGCGA
>DASXTP010000017.1:0-3450 GCA_036505355.1 Candidatus Eiseniibacteriota bacterium
TCGGTCCGGGGGGCCAGGGCGCCATCACCGGACCGTGGAGCCGGAGCGGTACCCATGGCAGAATGACGCGATGCCAGCGCACCATCCCGCACCGGTTCCCGATTTCCTCTACGGCACCGCCTGGAAGGAAGACCGCACCCAGGCCTTCACCGAGCTCGCGCTCCGGCTGGGCTTCCGGGGCATCGACACCGCCAACCAGCGGCGGCACTACTTCGAGGGGGGAGTCGGTCACGGGCTCGCCGCTGCCTACCGCGCGGGGGTGGTCACGCGCGCGGATCTCTTCCTGCAGACGAAATTCACCTACCAGGCCGGCCAGGACCACCGGCTGCCCTACGACCCCACCGCCGACCTTGGCACGCAGCTCGCCCAGTCGCTGGCCAGCTCGCTCGAGCACCTCGGGACCGACCACGTCGACAGCTACGTGGTGCATGGGCCCGCCTCCGGCCACGGCTGGACCGACGACGACGCCGAGGTCTGGGTCGCGATGGTGAAGGAGCGCGATGCCGGCCGCACGCGGCTTCTCGGCGTGAGCAACGTCTCCCTGCGGCACCTCGAGCAGATGGCGGCCGCCCACGCCGAGGTCCCGGCGTTCGTCCAGAACCGCTGCTTCGCCCGCCTCGGCTGGGACCGCGATGTTCGATCGTTCTGCAGGGATCGAGGGATCGTCTACCAGGGCTTCTCGCTGCTCACCGCCAACCCGGGAGTGCTGCACCACCCGCTGGTCACCCGCCTTGCCGCGCGCGGAAACGCCACGCCGGCCCAGGTGGTGTTCCGCTTCGCGCAGGCGGTCGGGATGCTGCCGCTGACCGGCACCTCCAGCGCCGAGCACATGAAGCAGGACCTGGCCAGCCGCCACCTGGCGCTCTCCGCCGACGAGGTGCGGGCGATCGAGTCGCTGGCCGGCTGACGGAGGCGAGACCCGCAGCTCGAACTCCAGCTGCACCGTACGAGGACCTGAAGCTCTGATGCAGCATCGCCAGACCTAATCAGCAGCTCGCGGGTTCGACACCGCGGACCTCGACCGTCCCAGATTGCTGGCACGAGAGCACGCCGAATGCACCCGGACCGCACAGGCCGCCCGGATCAGATCGCCAGGAGCAGCTCAAACGGACGGTTTCGCCCCCAGCGGTAGATACGGAAGTCGGCGTCCAGGGTGAGAATCCGTCCGGTCCGGTAGTTGGAGGCCATGTCGACAAGGCACGCGTCGGCGAAGTCCATCGGCGCATCGGCGTACTTACGCATGAGCTTGAGCACGGCACCGGCGTTTCCGGTGAGGCGATCAGACACCTGGAAGACGCCGCGGTCAACGTTCTCCAGGAGAGCCGTAGCGGCGCCCCTGATGTCCCGCAGGAGGTAACAACCCTCCGCGACGACCGCCTCGCAGGTAATGAGCGGGGTGGCGAGGGCAGACACGACGTCGACGCACTCCCGGTGGTGTCGCTCCGAGCGATCGAGCAGCGCCACGATGCAGCCGGTGTCGAGCAGGATCGGCGTCAGCGGCCGAATCCTTTCAAGTGCGCCTTGTTCGACCCGAGGTCCCGGATGCCCGAGCGAAATCGCCCGAGCCCCACGATGTGACGGGCTCGCTTGGGCGCGAGCAAGACATTGAGCGCCTTGATGCCCTCGCGGACCACCTGTGAATCGTTCCAGCCGAGCCGGCGCTCGAGCTCACGCAGAAGCCGCTCGGTGTGCACGTCAAGGCGCGCGTGGATGATTCGCGACATGTCTCGCTCCGTATACGCTTGCGCCATTGTATCACACTGGCCGACTTCGCGAGGGGACATTCGTCGGGCGAGGCTCGATCCCTTGGTCGACTTCGCGAGCTGGACGCCGATGAGCTGGCCCGAGACGTACCGAGCTTCCCACGGCAGCTCCTCCGTGACCCATCGTCACGCACTGTCGCCACGAGCTCGGCAGGGCAACTCACCGACCGCGGACGAGTCGCCACGCGATCACCCGCTGGAGGCCCACGGAGGCCTCATGGGGTGCCCCGGTCGAGACACGATGCCGTGATAACGTGTGTGGACGGGTCCACGGGAAGCAGGATCCGGCGGCCGTCACTGACGGCGAGCCGCCGGCCCATGCGAGAGGAGGCATGAAGTATCCGGTGCGGCGGGTGGTCCGGACGCTGTCGGTGGCCCTGTTCCTGCTCGGCTGGCAGGCGGGCAGCATGCTGAACGCCCGGCGCCAGTTCCTGAACCCGATCCTCTTTCCCTCGCCGCTGGACATGGTGCGGGCGGCCTACGCGGAGAGCACCGAGGGCATCCTGTGGCGCGACATCGCGGCCAGCCTGGCCCGCATCTTTCAGGGGTTCGGGATCGGCGCCCTGGTCGCCGTCCCCCTGGGGTGCGCGACCGGCTACTTCCGCCGGCTGGACGACTGGGTGGACCCGATCGTGGAGCTGTTCCGCCCGATCCCGCCGCTGGCCCTGCTGCCGCTGTTCATCATCTGGCTCGGCATCGGCGAGGTGTCCAAGGTCCTGCTGATCGCGTTCTCGACCTTCTTCCCGATCTTCCTGAACACCACGGAAGGGGTCCGGTCGACCGACCCGCTCCACGTCCGGGCCGCCCTCTCCCTCGGCGCCAACCGCTGGCAGATCTTCGGCAACGTCATCGTCCGGTCGGCGCTGCCCAACATCATCGTCGGCCTCCGGCTCGGCTTCGCCCTGGGCTTCTTCGTCCTGGTGGCCGCCGAGCTGATCGCGGCCGACAGCGGCCTGGGCTACCGCATCCAGGAGTCGCGGAACTTCTTCCTGGTCGACCGCATGTTCGTGGGCGCCGCCGTCATCGGCGTGCTGGGCTTCACGTTCAACCTCGTCCTGCGGCGCCTCGAGGATCTCCTCCTTCGCTGGCGCACCACCATCGCGCAGGCGCGCGGCTGAGCGGCGAGCGCCACCGGCATGGGGCAGAAACTCGAGGTCGCGGGCGTCCGGAAGGTCTTCCAGCCCGAGGACGGGCGCGAGCCGGTGGTGGCGGTGGAGCGGTTCGACCTCACCGTCGGCGACGGCGAGTTCGTCTGCCTGCTCGGCCCGAGCGGCTGCGGCAAGTCCACGTTGCTCAACATCGTGGCCGGCTTCTTCCAGCCCACCGAGGGCCGCGTGCTCCTGGACGGCGTCGAGGTGACACGCCCGGGGCGAGACCGGGGCGTGGTCTTCCAGGAGCACGCGCTGTTTCCGTGGTTCCGGGTCGGGCAGAATGTGGAGTTCGGGCTCAAGATGGCCGGCGTCCCTCCGGCCGAGCGGACGCGCATCGCCGACCGATACCTCGATCTGGTCGGGCTCCGCGCCTTCCGGGCGGCCTTCCCCAAGGAGCTCTCCGGGGGAATGAAGCAGCGCGTCGCGATCGCGCGCGCCCTGGCCGGCGACCCGAAGATCCTCCTGATGGACGAGCCGTTCGGCGCGCTGGACGCCCTGACCCGGCGTACCATGCAGGACGAGCTGACGAAGATCCG
>DASXTP010000018.1:0-1793 GCA_036505355.1 Candidatus Eiseniibacteriota bacterium
GCCATCGCCGCCGTGCGCAAGGGCGGCAGCGTGACCCTCGTCGGCAACTTCGCCCCGGACGTTGCGATACCGCTGCAGTCGGTCGTGACCCGCCAGATCCGGCTTCAGGGCTCGTGCGCCTCGAGCGGCGAGTATCCCGAGTGCCTGGAGCTGATCGCTTCCGGCCAGGTGCAGGTGGACCGCTTCATCTCCGCCGTCGCGCCGCTCGAGGAGGGGCCGCAATGGTTCGGCCGGCTGCAGCGCAAGGAGCCGGGGCTCATCAAGGTGCTCCTCCGGCCCAACGCCTGACCCATGGTCAAGAACTTCTTCGATCTCTCGGGCCGCGTCGCGCTCGTGACCGGCGCCAGCCGCGGCCTCGGGCAGTACTTCGGCCGCGCCCTGGCGGAAGCGGGGGCCGACATCATCGTCACCGCGCGCCACCGCGAGGACACCGAGCCGTTCGTCGAGGAGATCCGGGCGCTGGGCCGGCGCGCGGCCTCGATCTCCCTCGACCTGCGGGATGAGGCAAGCATCCGGCGGATGGCCCCCGAGGCCGAGGCGGCCTTCGGGAAGATCGACATCCTCGTGAACAACGCGGGGGGCAACGTGCGCAAGCCCGCGCTCGACTTCAGTTGGGAGGACTGGAACAAGGTCCTCGACACCAACCTGCGGGGAACGTTCTTCGTGGCCCAGGCGGTGGCGCCGGGAATGATCTCGCGCGGGTATGGGCGGATCGTCAACATCGGCTCGGTCACGTCGGTGTTCGGCTACGGCGCCATCGCGCCCTACTGTGCGAGCCGGGGCGGCGTGAAGCAAATGACCATGGCGCTCGCCGACGCGTGGGGCCGCCACGGCATCACCGTCAACTGCCTCGCCCCCGGCTGGTTCAAGACGGCGCAGACGAAGGTCCTCTACGACAACCCCAAGTGGGTGGAGTACCTCTGCGAGCGCATCCCGCTCGGCCGGCCGGGGCAGCCCAACGACCTCGACGGCGCAATCGTGTTCCTCGCCTCCGAGGCCAGCCGCTACGTCACGGGCCAGACGCTGCTCGTCGACGGCGGCATCACCACGGGGTCGATCAAAGCCAGCATCGATTGAGCTGGGGGGTGCTGCGGCGCACCCCCCAGGATCCGAGGTGCGACGCTGACGCGTCGCGTCGTATACGCGGGGTTGGCGCTCGTCTCGCGTCGCTCGACTTCGTGCCCCCCGCGCCCACCCGCTCGCGTCTTCCGCGGCGGCGAACTGAATTCGCCGCCGCTCATCCAGCGGGTCCGCTTCGCAGCCCCGGGGCGAATGAATCGCGCTCCGCTCGCACCTGTTGTTCATTTCCCTCTCTATGTCGTCTGCGCGCCCTGGCGCCAGCGGTCCAGCGCCACCGCGGCCACGATCACGCCCCCGGTGACGATCTGCTGCACCCAGTTCGGAAAACCCCGCTGCGAGCACCCGATCTGGATCACGGTCATGAGCACCGCGCCCACCAGCGTTCCGAAGACGGTCCCCTTGCCGCCGGACAGGCTGCCGCCGCCGATGATCACCGCCGCGATGACGTCCAGCTCCAGGCCCACCGCCACCGTGGGGTCCCCGACCGACAGCTTGGCGAACTGCATCACGCCCGCGAGACCGGCCAGCGCCGCCGCGAGCGAGTACACGGCAATCTTGCAGAGCTCCACCCTCACCCCGCACAGGCGGGCCGTACGCTCGTTCGAGCCGATCGCGAGCAGATGGCGTCCGAAGCGGGTGTAGCGCAGCACGGCCGCCACCACGAGCGCCATCGCGATCAGGATCCAGATCCCGGTCGGCAGCAGCACCCCCCC
>DASXTP010000019.1:0-13305 GCA_036505355.1 Candidatus Eiseniibacteriota bacterium
GAACACCGGTCCGCCCGGCTCGTCGCTGTCGCGCCAGGTGTAGCCGAACACGTCCGGACCGCCGCTGCCGAGGATCCCCGGCCGTGGATCGCTTTCCTCCTTCCCCAGCGCCAGCGCGTCGTAGACGGCAACCGAGCTGGCGGTGAGGTTGGTGCCGACCACGAAGGTGAGGTCGCTGCCCCCCGAATTGCTGAGCGTCAGCGTGCGGTCCTCGGTCCCGGGGATCGGCAACGTGGTGGCGATCGAGCTCGGCGACGCCCCGATGTCGGGCGGCAGGAGCCCGCTGCCCGTGAGGGCCACCGTCTTCGAAGGTGTGTCCGGGTCATTGCTGACGAGGGTCAGGGTGCCCGGGTAGGAGGTGGCCGCGGCGGGGTTGAAGCTCAGGGTCAGCACCGCGTTGCCGAGCGGCGGAACGGTGAAGCTGCTCTGGTCCACGCCGTACGCCGGGTCGCTCAAGGTCACGTTGTCGACCACCAGGTTGTCGGTGCCGACGTTGCTCACGGCGAGCTGACGGAGCTGCGGGAAGCCGATGAAGACGTTGCCGAAATCCAGCGATGCCGGGCTGGTCGCGATGTCGGGCACCCCGGTCACCGTGAGCGCGCACGGCACGTCCTTCTGCGGCAGGACCGGGTCGTTGCCCGCGATGTGGACCTGGCCGTCGTAGAGCCCGCCGAACAGGCCGGCGGCGTTGAATCCCACGGTCAGATCGAGGAACGATCCCGGCGCCACGGTGCCCGAGGTCGGGGTCACGGTGAGGAACTTGGCCGGCGGCCGGAAGCGGATCGCCAGGTTGTTCTTCACGTAGAGGGCGTTGAAGACCACCTGCAGGCCGTCGTTCTTGGCCTCGTTCTGGATGCCGATGGTGGCGCTGTTCTTGGTCGTGGCCGTCATGCTGAGGTACTGGTAGACCACCGTCCCGTTGGGGAAGAGCAGGATCTCGAACGTGTTCGGGTGGGTCGGCGACAGCTCGGCGTGTCGCGTCACGTCCTGGAACTGGATCACGAGCTTGGTGCCGTCGTTGTAGTAGTAGGCCCGCTTCACGGTCTGGAAGTCGAGGTCGTCCCAGAACGCCGCCAGCAGATTCGGCGGTACCGTCGAGCCCGAGTTGGGCAGCGAAGTGTTGCCAAACGTGGTCAGAGTGCTGGTGAACGACACGAACCCGTTGGTGCAGACCCGGAAAGTGGTGAAGGTCTGGCCGTAGAAGGGGAACGAGAAGCCGATCGGGTAAGGCCCGGTGTTCACGTCGTCACCGGTCATGTTGACCTGGGTCCCCACCGCCCGGATGTCCACCCAGCCGAAGGTCGGGCCGCCCGGCTCGTCGCTGTCTTGGTACGCGTAGCCGAAGACGTCCGGGCCGCCGGCCCGAAGCGGCGCGGGGCCGAACTGGACGTCGGACGCACCCTTCTCCAGGTCCACGTTGTCGGCTTCGGTGTGCTGGACCACCGTGCCGCTCGGCGTGAATGCCTGCGCCTCGGCGGCGAACACGTAGTTGCTTCCGCCCGAGTTCGAGATCCGGAGATTCCGCGAGGTCGCAGTGTTGGTGAGCAACGCCACGTCGAGCTGCTCGGGCGAAACGCTGAAGCTCGGCGCCGGGGTCGCCTCGCCGGTGAGCGGGACCGTCTTGGCCGGCTCGTCCGGGTCGTCGCTGTTGATGGTGAGCATCGAGCTCAGCGTCGCCGGTGCGGGCGGGCTCCAGGTCACCAGCACGTTGCGCGCCGCGCGCGGGGCGAGCGTGAACGAGCTGGCATCGGCGGTGAGGTCGGGAGCCCCGAACCCGATGCTGCTCACCACCAGTGGCGCCGTGCCCGGATTCGAGATCGTCAGCGTCCGCGTCGCGCTGCCGCCGGCGAAGAAGCTGCCGAAGTCGAGGGCCGAGGGATTGACCGCGACATCCGGCGCCCCGTTCACGTGCAGATGCGCCGGGAGCACGAGCGGCGAGCCGTCCGGGTCGTTGCTCAGGACGTTGAGGCTGGCGTCGTAGTCGCCGCCGTCGAGTCCCAGGGCGTTGAACATCACCGAGAGGTTCTGGCTCTGACCCGCCGGGATCCGGCCCGAAGCGGGGGACACGGTGAGCCACTGGCTGAGCGGCACGATCCGCACCGCCAGGTTGTTGGCGACATAGTCGGTATTGAAGGCAACCGTCAGGCCGACGGTCTTGGTCCCGTTCTGGATCCCCGCGGTGGCGCTGTTGGTGGGGGAACCCATCGACAGGTACTGGAAGCGGATCTCGCCGGTCGGATAGAGGATGGTCTCGAAGGTGTACGGCCCACCACCGCCGTAGTGCGGCACGCCGACCCAGGCGACGACGAAGCTCGTGCCGTCGTTGTGGGTGTAGACGCGCTGCGCCGCCCCGAAATCGAGATCGTCCCAGAACGGCGCCACCAGATTGGCCGGGGCGCCCGCGTTGGGGAGCGCCTGGTTCTCGTACGCGGCGCTGGCGTCGCTCAGCGAAAGGAAGCCGTTGGTGCAGACGCGGACGTCGGAGAAGGAGCCTCCGTAGTAGGGGAAGCTGAAGCCGATCGGCACTGGCGCCGAGGTGGCGTCGTCTCCGGTTAGCGTCAGCAACGCGCCCACGCCCGTGATGTCGACCCAGGAAAACGCCGGGTCGCCCGGCTCGTTGCTGTCCACCCAGCGGTAGCCGAAGCCGTCCGGCCCGCCGTGGCCCTGAGCCACCGGATCGCCGATGCGAACGTCGGCCTGGCCCTTGGGCGTCGGTTGGTAGGGGTGGACCACCGGCTGGGTGAAGATCAGGTCGGGCGTCGGCACGGTAAAGTCCAGCGTGCCTTCACCCGTGTTGCTGAGGGTCAGCGTCTGCGTGTCGGTAGCACCGGTCAGCAGCGTGCTGCTGAACGAGCCCGGCGCGGCGGCGATGTTCGGGATCCCGAGCGTCGTCCCGGTCGGAACGTTGGAGATCGGCCCGGCGTTGTTGAACTCGTCGAAGGCTTTGATCGCGAAGTAGTAGAGGGTGCTGAAGGACAGCCCACCGACTTCGAAGCTCTCGGCCGAGCCGGCCGGATGAGGATCGGGACCGGCGACCGGCGTGGCGCTGCCGAAGTTGCCGGCGTCGATCGGCGCCGTCGAGTAGCGGATCTCGTAGCGCGAAGCGCGGCCGGTGGCCCCGTCATCCCCGGTCGCGGTCCATTGGAGCCCCATGGTGTTCGAGCCCGGGTTGCTGGTGGCGAGGTCGCCGATCATCCCGGGCGGCGTGTCGTCCGGCTCGGCGATCGACAGGAAGAGGTTGAGCCGGCCGCCGGTCAAGCACTTGCCGGCGAGCTGCGGCTTGACGTCCGCCGCATTCAGGATGAGCGTCTTCGCCTGCAGGTTGCTGATGCCCGGGAACCTCCCCATCACCATCGCCGCCGCGCCCGCCACATGCGGCGTCGCCATCGAGGTGCCGGACAGCAGCTGGTAGCTGTTGCCGGGCTGGGTCGAGAGGATGCTCACTCCGGGGGCGGCGATGTCCACCGTGGTGGCGCCGTAGTTCGAGAACGACGCCAGGTTGTCGTTGTGGTCGGTGGCCGCGACCGCGATGATGTAGGGCGAGTTGTAAGCCGACGGGTAGTTCGGCGTGACGTCGGTGTTCTGGGACGAGTTGCCGGCGGCGGCGACGAACAGCTGCCCGGCGGCGCCGGCGGCGTTGATCGCATCGAGCAGGGCCTGCGAGAAACCGCCACCACCCCACGAGTTGCTGGTCAGACGCACCCCGACCGCGATCGCGTACTGCACTCCCGCGATCGCCCCGGCAGTCGATCCCGAGCCACCGGCGCTCAGGAACTTGATGCCGACGATCTTGGCCTGCCAGCACACCCCCACCACGCCGACGTTGTTGTTGCCGACCGCGGCGATGGTGCCTGAGGTGTGCGTGCCGTGTCCGTTGTCGTCGAACGGATCGCCGTCGTTGTTGTAGAAATCGTAGCCGTGGACGTCGTCCACGTAGCCGTTGTGGTCGTCGTCGATCCCGTTGCCCGGGATCTCGCCCGGGTTGGTCCAGACATTGGCGGCCAGGTCCGGGTGGTTGTAGTCGAAGCCGGTGTCGATCACGCCGACCAGGAGGTTCGGGTCCCCGGTGAACAGATCCCAGGCATTGACCGCTTTGATGTCGGCGCCCGGGGTGCCTCCGGTCTGCCCGGTGTTGCGCAGCCCGTACATCTCGGGGAACCGGGGATCGTTGGGCACCAGATCGGCGCGCAGCTCGTAGTTGGGCTCCGCGTACTCGATCCGCGGATGGTTGCGCAGGCGCGACAGCGCCTGCTCGACCGTGGTGCCCTCGAGCTTCCAGTGCTCGACGCCGATGAAGTCGAAGCTCCGCAGCGCGCGGCCGTGCATCTGGCCCATCACCGAGGCACGCTCGGCCGCACTCGCGGTCGGTTTGAACTTCACCAGCAGCTCGCCGGGGATGGTTCGTGGCGGGGCCTGGGCCCATGCGGGGAGAGCCAGGATCGCCGCGGCCAGGAGAGCCAGCGGCGCAAGCATTCGCGAGCGGGGTAGCATGTCGAACCTCCAGGGCGTGAGGGCGGAGTCAGCCCACCTTCGGGTATCTTCGACACGGGACGGGGGGGGTTGCTCGGGAACGGGCAATGACGGACAAGGGAGCTGGGCGGCGGCACCTCCTTGACGGAGCGGAGCCCTCGGGATGCTTGGGCGGCCGATGGCAGGAGAACCAAGAGCTTGGTTACTCTCCTCAAACCATCAGGTCAAGGCAAAACCCGGCGTCGCGCGGGAGAAAGGAGGTGGGCATAGGTCGTGCCGCGCCGAGTGCGGCGCGGATGTGCACCGCGGCCGCCCGCCCTTTGGGAACGGCAATGGAAAGCAGGATTCCATATTACGCGTTTCTCGTCCGGGACGACTCCCGCTAGGCTGCCGGCCGAACCCGCCGTCTCACTTTCGCTGGCAAGGAGGAAACCCATGTCGAACGGCCCTGGAAGAGGAAGCGCCAGCCGCTCGTTGAGGGAAGACCCGTGAAGACCGCCCAAAGCTCCCTGACCCAAGCCGACCTCGACGAGCTGGTCCAAGTCCGCCGCGACCTCCACGCCCACCCGGAGACCGCGTTCGAGGAACGGCGCACCGCCGCGCTGGTGGCCGAGCGCTTGCGCGCGCTGGGGCTCGAGGTGGCGACCGGGATCGGCCAGACCGGTGTCGTGGCGACGCTCAGCAGCCGTATGCCCGGCAAGACGGTGCTGCTCAGGGCGGACATGGACGCGCTCCCCATCCGGGAAGAGAACGACGTGCCCTACCGCTCGCGCCACGACGGCAAGATGCACGCCTGCGGTCACGACTGTCACACCTCGATCCTGCTCGGCGCCTCCAAGCAGCTCGCGCGGGAGGTCGCATCGCTCCACGGCGCGGTCAAGCTCTGCTTCCAGCCTGCCGAGGAGCAGGGCGGTGGCGCCGAGGCCATGATCCGCGACGGTGCCCTCGAGCACCCACGCCCCGATGCCGCCTTCGGCCTGCACGTGTGGCAAGACCTCGACCTCGGTCGGGTGGGGATCACGCCGGGGCCCTTCATGGCGGCGGTGGACGAGTTCACGGTCACCGTGACCGGCAAGGGAGCCCACGCCGCCATGCCCCATCTGGGCGTGGACCCGGTGGTCTGTCTCGCCCACATGGTGGCAGCCCTCCAGTCGATCGCGAGCCGCGAGGCCAATCCCTTCACCGAGGTGGTGGTGAGCGTCACCCAGGTCCAGGCCGGCACGGCGTTCAACATCATCCCGGGGAGCGCGTGGATGAACGGCACGGTCCGGGTCTTCGACCTGGCGCTCTGGGAGACGCTGCCGTCGCGCTTCGAGCGCGTGGTGCAGGGAGTCGCTCAGGCGTTCGGATGCAGCGCCGAGATCCGCTATCAACGACACAACCGGCCGCTGCTGAACGACCCCAAGATGGCGGAGATCGCCCGGGCCGCGGCGGCGGAGGTGGTGGGCGAGGAGAATTTGGTCACGGACCTCCGCACCATGGGCGGCGAGGATTTTTCCGCCTTCCTGGCGCGGGTGCCGGGCTGCTTCATCGCCGTGGGCTCCCGCAACGCCGCCAGGGGCCTGATCCATGGCCACCATCAGCCACGCTTCGATGTCGACGAGAAGTGTCTCGAGATCGGGGCCGAGATCCTGTTGAGGACCACGCGCCGGTTCCTGGCGTCGTGAGGATGCGCCGCCCGCGGAGCGCCCCCGGCCCGTCGGTGCTGGTTCGGGGCCGGCTGTGCCCCGCCCGCCGGGGGGCGCCGGCCGTCGCGCTGCTCGGACTCTCGCTGGTGGCCGCGGCCGCGGTTGCCGACTGGCTCCAGCCCGACGTCACCGTTCGCGAAGCGCAGCTCAGGCTCCAGTACGCGCTCCGCGACACGAGTGGGCATGCCGACGATCCGGCGCGCCTCGACACCCTGGGCGCGGCACTCCTCAAGCTCGGGCGCTTCGTCGAGGCTGAGGCGTCGTTTCGGCGAGTGCTCGCGGTCGAGCCCGAGAACAGGATCGCGGCCGCCGGCCTCGGCAAGATGGCGCTGTTCGCGGGCCAGTTGGCCGAGGCGGAAAGCCTGCTGGAGGTCGGGTATGGGCTCGTCGAAATCTCTGGGGGGATGCTCCCTGCCGCCAAGATCGCGTCCTTCGAAGCAGGCTCGGCCGGAGCCTATGCGGATCTCTACGCCGCGCTCCTCCAGCGCCGCGACTTCGCCGCCGCCGCCAAACTGGCCACGTCGGCACACGATCCCGGCAGGGTCCCGCTGCTCAAGGCGATGGCCGAGCGAGGCGGCTACCGCATCGCGGCGCCCGAGGAGGCGCGAATCCCGTGGACCCGCGCCTACCCGGTGCCGCTCGTGCGCGTCAAGCTCAACGGCCAGAGCGTGCTGTTGGCCTTGGACACCGGCGCCCGCGACCTGATCCTCGACGAGTGGGCGGCGCATCGCGCCCGCGTCGAAACGTTTCCGACCCAGAGCGAGATCTTCTGGACCGGCACCCGCGTGGCGGTGCGACCGGCCTGGGTGCAACGCCTCGAGCTGGGAGGGGTGCGGATCGAGGGCCTGCCCGCGGGGGTCACCAAGCTGCGCAAGTGGAGCATCCTGGTCAACCCGCAGGCCGAGCCGGTGGCGGGCGTCATCGGACTCGACCTCCTGAGTCGCTTCACGCCGACGCTGGACTATGCGGCCCGCGTGCTCGAGCTGCGCCGCCGCGAGCGCGCCTACACGCCGCGTCCGGGCGCCCGGCGCGTGCCGTTCGAGATCTGGGGCGAGAGCGAGCTGACGGTCTACGGATCGATCGCCGGCGGCAGGCGGCTGGCGATGGTGGTCCATTCGGGGCTTCCCGAGTGCGGGATCGCCGCCCCGGCCGAGGTGTTCGAGGAAGCGGGCATCAAGGCGGGGCTCGTGGCCCGCGCCGCGCGCGGCGTGGGCAGCCTGCTGCAGGGTCGACCGTGGACGCGAGTGACCGTATCCACGGTGAGCGTCGGCCCGGTGGTCACGGGCCAGGTGCCCGGTTGGGCGGGGGCACTGGATGCGGCCGAGCTGTGGCGGCACGGCGTGCGACGTGACGCCTTGCTGTCGAACGATTTTTTCGCCAAACGGCGGGTAACGATCGACTGGGACGCTCGCGAGCTGGTGTTCGAGGGGCGATGACCGGGGCTTCGACTCGAGCGGTGTCGCCCCGGTCGCACGGCCTTCTGACCACCATTCTGCTGTCGCTGGGCTCGACCGCGCTCGATGCGGTTCTGCTCGCTCTGGCGCTGGGCGGCGCACCGGTGTTGATCGGCCACGCTCGGGCGCTGACGTTGCTCGCCGCCTGGGGAGTCGGCGGCCTGGTGCTCGCCTTGCTCGCACCGGTGCGGACTCAGGAGGTGGTCGCAGACTCGCGAGAGAACTCCGGCCTGCTCGCGGGGCTCGGACTGCTGCCGCTCCTGACCCCGCCGATCGCCGCCTTGGGCGAGCGCCTGGCCCTGGGGCTGTTGCCCGGCGGGCCCTGGCTGCGCTGGTCCGGGGTCGGCATCTCGGCAGGCGGCCTGGCCCTGAGGATCGCGGCCATGACGCAGCTCGGATCGCGTTTCTCGCCCCTGGTCGCCGTGCAGCGCGAGCACGCTCTCGAGACGCGCGGGCTCTACGCCCGGATCCGGCACCCGGGCTACCTCGGCTCGTGGATTTGCGCCTTTGGAGCGATGCTCGCCTTCGGCAGCGCGCTCGGGCTCCTCACCCTGGTGCCGTTCACGGCGCTGCTCGGGATTCGCGCCCGTCGCGAGGAGGCGTTGCTCGAGCGCCACTTCGGCGACGTCTATCGCGCCTACCGCGCGCGCACCGGGGCGTTCCTGCCGCGGTTTGGCGCGCCCCCCGATCCGCGACGTTGAGACGACGGCGGGCGCCCTGTTGGAGGGTGCCCGCCGATCAAAGCGCCGCAGGATAGCCTGAAGCCTAATGGTCCAGGAACACGACGCTCCCGGACTTCCGGCTCCCTTCCGTCTCGATGCGATAGAAGTAGATACCGGCTCCGAGGCCGGCGGCCCGACGATCCAGCCCCACCGAATGGCTTCCGGCCGGGAGCCGGATGGCGTCCATCAGCGTTTGCACGCGCCGGCCGCGGAGGTCGTAGAGGTGGATCGACACTGTGCCCTCCTTGGGCAGGCTGAAGCTGAGCGCGCCGCGGTCGCGGAGTGGATTGGGAGAGAAGGCAGCAGTCAGGTTCTTCGGTGCGTCTGCCGTCGCGGCCGGCTGGCCAAGCACCGGGGTCGCCTTGGCCGCGGCGACCGGGCCGTTGTTCCGCAGCACGCAGGAGTCGATAACGATGTCCAGGTCTGAATCGGCGTCGAGGTCGGCGACTTCCACCCCGAGCCCGTACGCGACCTGGATGACGGTGCCGATGGTGAAGGCCCCGGTTCCGTCTCCGTAGAGGATCGAAACGTTGCCGCCCACGTTCGGGAAGTTGGTGTCATGGTTGGCGGCGACGATGTCGAGCTTGCCGTCGCCGTCGACGTCACCCACGGCTATGCGCTGTCTGCTGCCCGCCATGGGGTAGACGGTGGGGGCACCGAACGACCCGTCCCCCTTCCCGAGCAGGACGAGCACGCCGCCGGCAGCACCGCCCGCCACGGCCAGGTCCATCTTCCCGTCGCCGGTGAGATCCGCCGGCTCGAGGTCACGACCCGGGTAGCCGGGCAGCTTCCTCCCCTTCGCAGGTCCGAGCTTCCCGTCTCCCTTGCCGAGGAGGACCGCGACGACGAAACCTGGGCCGCCCACAACCACGCTCATCGTCACCACGTCCTGGAAGCCATCACCGTTGATGTCGCTCGTGGTCAGCGCCCGCACCTGGTTGCCGACCTTGAAGTGGGTGCCCGCCCCGAACGTCCCGTCGCCCTGGTTGAGAAGGACTTCGACGCCCTCCTTATCGTCGGAGGCAATGAGGTCAGTGAACCCGTCGCCGTTGAGATCGCCCACCGTCAGCCGCTCGCCGGTCGTGGGGTAGGTCTCGGGCGACCGGAACGTACCGTCTCCATTGCCCCTCAAGACGGACGCCGGCGGAAACGGACTGGTAACGGTATTCCCGCTGGCCGCCACGTCGAGGTTGCCGTCGTGGTCCAC
Organism: Candidatus Eiseniibacteriota bacterium; assembly: GCA_036505355.1. Lineage (GTDB taxonomy): Bacteria > Eisenbacteria > RBG-16-71-46 > RBG-16-71-46 > RBG-16-71-46 > WS-8. The sequence continues at coordinate 9,542 of DASXTP010000019.1, forward strand.
GTCGACGGCGAAGAGGTCCAGGTGGGCGGCGGCCGCGTTGACCTCTCTCGCGAAGGTGAACGTGCCATCTCCGTTGCCGAGGTAGAGGTCGATCTGCTGACTGAACGAGAATCCGCCGCCAAATGACGTCCCTGGGTTGATGGTGATGTCGAGTTTGCCGTCCTGGTTGAAATCCGCCACCGTGATTGGGAACGAGCTGTTGTCGGCGAAGCAGTTCTGCGTGAACGTCGGACTGGCCGCCGCGGGCGAGGCGGCCAGTGACATCATGGTGAGGCCGGCCAGGAGCGGAAGCGCCGCGCGGCGGAGCAGCCGCAACCGTGGGCGACTCGAAAGCGAACGCATGGGTCACCTCCGATAGAAATCTCCCCAGACGCGCAGACTCACTCGCCCGCCGCGTGGGAGGAGAAAAACCGGGAGGCGGGCGGGGGGTCACGGGCCTCGCCGGAACGGCGGAATTCTGCCACCGAGAAGAGACGCGGTCCACGGCAATCTGTGCTACTCGGGTCGGCGGCCAAGCACCGAGCGACATCAGACAACACAGCCGAGTCCCTGTTGGACGGACGTGACGGATTCCGAAGGCGGTTGCGCATGGTTGCAGGGGGGCAATCGGTCGGCCAAGCGCCATAACGCGTTTGGCGCGCCGCCCGCTCTCGGCTATGCTGCCGTCATGAGGCTCGCTTACCACATGATTTCCTCGCCCCTGGGGCTTCTGTTCGTGGCGCGCTCGGAGCGAGGCCTACGCTATTTGGAGTTCATGGACCGCAAGAGCCTCAAGCGCATGATCGCCTCCCACGCCGACGAGCTGGCTGGTGCCACCTGGGAGCCGTCGCTGCTCGAGCTCAAGAGCGTGGTCGAGCAGTTCGACCTCTATTTCAACGGCATGCTGCAAGAGTTCGAGCTGCCGCTCGACCCCCAGGGATCGGAGTTCCAGCTCAAGGTGTGGAAGGCGCTGCTCGAGATCCCGTTCGGGGAGACGCGGAGCTATGGCCAGATCGCGAGCGCGATCGGCAACCCCAAGGCGTCGCGCGCCGTGGGACTCGCCAACCACGACAACCCACTGGCAATCGTCATCCCCTGCCACCGGGTAATCGGCGCCGACGGGAGCCTCACCGGCTACGGCGGCGGCATGCCGCGCAAGCGTTGGCTGCTGGCCCACGAGGGTAAGCACCATCAGCGCACCGCCGGTCCGCCCGAGCTGTTCGTCACCGCGGGCCGCGGGGTGGAGCGGCCCCGCTCGCGTTAGGGTGTTACGGAAGCTCGAACGCGGAGTACACACGACGTGCGCATTCGATGAGGGAGCGATCGGGCCACGCCGCGATCGCGTTCGAGCACGATCGAGCCCGTTCCTCGTGAGGCGCGGCCCTTCCCTCCCTGCCCACCGGCGCCGCGTACTCCCTCAGGAGACCGCCCATGAACCTCGTGACATCGGCCGTCCTGCTGTCATTGGCTCTGTTCATGGGCATGATGGCGTCTCTCGAGCTCGGATTCCGCACCGGGCGCCGCCACTCCTCGAGGATGGACGATGCGCACGAGGGAATCGGCGTCATCGAGGCCGCCCTCTTTGCGCTCCTGGGCCTCCTGCTCGGCTTCTCCTTTGGGGGCACCATGTCGCGGCTCGACGCACGCCGGCAGTTGATCGTCCGCGAGACGAACGCGATTGGGAGCGCGTATCTGTGGCTGGACGTCATGCCGGCGGCGGATCAGCCGGACATGCGTGGCTTGTTTCGAGAATACCTCGAGGCTCGGCTCCGCGTGTACGGCCATGCCGCCAACCTCGCCACCGTCGACCGATTCATCGGGGAAGCGGCGGCATTGCAGCAGCGGATCTGGGCCCGCGCCGTCACGTCGAGCCATGCGGACCCGACGCAGAACACGTCCAGGCTCCTGCTCCCCGCCATCAGCGAGATGATCGACGTCACCACGGCTCGGACGGTGGCTCTCCGAACGCACCTGCCGTCGCTGATCCTGGGTCTCCTGATCGCGTTCGCACTCCTGGGCGCGTTCGTCGCCGGATACGCCATGTCCAAGCGGCAAGGGCGCGGCCTCGTGCACTCCGTGCTCTTTGCCGCGGCCGTGACGGTCACGATCTATGCCGTGCTCGACCTCGACGATCCGCGTTTCGGCTTGATCCGGCTGGACGCGGCCGAGAAGGTGCTTCACCAGCTGCACGATTCGATACGTCCTTAGCGTAGGCTTCAGCCGCTTTCACCCGCTGCGCCGGAAGTGATCGAAGCCGACCGCGGCGATCGGGCGCAGTCCTCGGGGACCTCGCAGCTCGAGCGTCCCCGGAGCGTCGGTGAAGGTGCCAACGAAGGAAAGCGGCACCCCCGAGGCGCCCGCCGCCGCAGCGCAGGCATCCCGCCGCCCCGCCTCCACGGCCAGAATCAGCTCGTAGTCGTCGCTAGGCCCCAACCGTAGCTCGTCGAGCGGAAGCCCCAGCGCGGAAGCGGCCCGCTCGAGCGTGGCGTCCTCGGGCCAGGCGCTCTCGTCGAGCTCGGCTCCCACCGCGCTCGCCTCGCACAGACGGCCGAGATCTCCGGCCAAGCCATCCGAGACGTCGATCGCGGCGGTCACCGCGCCGGCCCCGGCCAGGGCCTGCGCTACCGCCACACGGGATGCGGGCCTCAACCAGGCATCGAGCAGGGGCCGCCACTCGGGGCTGCGCGCCGCCGCGCCGCGCGCTCGCACCAGGCGGAGTGCCGCCCCGGCACGGCCCGGAGCGCCGGTCAGCGCGATCCCGTCGCCCGGTCGCGCCCCTCGCCGCGTCCAAACCCGGGCTCGCTCGACCGCGCCCAGCAAGCTGAGCGACAGCCACTCGGGTCCATCGACCGCGGTCAGGTTGCCCCCGACCAGGGCGGCTCCCGAGGCTTCCAGCGCCCGGGCCAGTCCGCGCTCGAGCGCCAGCAGGTCGTCCACCTCGTGGCCGGCCCGCACCCCCAGCGAGAACAGCCCCCAGCGCGGAGCGGCTGCCATCGCCGCGAGATCGCTCAGGTTGGCAGCCGCGAGTCGGGCCCCGCACTCCTCCGGCGTGATCCACTCCGGAAGGTAGTGGCGCCCCTCGACGAACGCATCGACCGTCGCCACCAGGTCGCGGCCCACGGGCAGCTCGAGCACGGCCGCATCGTCGCCGGCACCGACCAAGACCCCCGCACCCCCGCGCAAGGTGGCGGTCAGGCGCCTCAGGACCTCGAGCTCTCCCAGGTCACCGAGCGTGGGCATGGTGACGCTCCACGCGCTCACGCCCGATGGGCAGCAGCACGGCGAAGAGAATGGCGGAGAGCAGCGCCAGCGCCGCCTCGAGGCCGAAGGCGAGGCGCGGGCCGAAGTGATCCCAGAGCCAGCCGGCGAGCGCACTGGCCGGCAGCAGCGCAAGCCCCACCACCGTGTAATAAAGACCAAACGCGGTGGCGCGCCGCTCGGGGACCACCAGGTCCGCCACCAGGGTGCGCTGCGAGCCTTCGAGCAGAGCGCTGTGCACCCCGAGGGCAAGGAACGCGGCGACGACCCCGACCGGCAGGCGCGTCGAGGCCATCGCCCCATAGACCGCGGCGAAGAGCAGGTACGCGAGCAGCAGCATCGGCCGGCGGCCGATGCGGTCCGAGAGCTCGCCGATCGGCCACGAGAGCACGGCATAGACCAGGTTGTAGCCGAAATAGACCAGCGGGACCTGCGCGGCGGTGAACCCCACGCGGCTCACGTAGAGGAGCGGAAAGGCGAGGCTGCTGCTCGCGAGCGAGAAGGCACCGGCCACCCAAAGCAAGCGG
>DASXTP010000020.1:0-12670 GCA_036505355.1 Candidatus Eiseniibacteriota bacterium
GTCCACCGTCACTTCCTTGTCGTCCAAGGACAGCACGGTGCCGCGCACGATCTCGCCTTCGCCCAGGGAGCGCAGCGACTCCTCATAGTGGCCGAACATCTCGGCCCGGGCTTCCGGCGACAGCTCTTCCTCGTCTTCGTAGTTGAGAGGGACGGCCGGGAAAACAGGGGCCCGCTGCGGAGCTTCGCGCGCGGGGTTGAGGGTTCCTTCGGTGGTATCCAACATGGATCGTGAAACCTCCTCCGACTCTATAGGAATGGCGGGACGATTCAGGCCGCCCCGCGTGACGCCGTTGCTTGTTGTCCGGTCCTCAGGACCGCCACCTCCCGCATGATCGCGTCCCCGACGCGTTGGTACAGCTCCCGGCCCGGCGCGAGATTCGCGTCCTCTCCCGCCAAGCTGGTCCAATGAGACGCAGGCCCGAACCAGATGCGGACCCGTCGGCGGCGAACCAGCCACAGCCGCGGCCAATTGCTGCCCGAGATGTAGCAGGGCACCACCCGCGCGTCGGCGTGCACCGCCATCATTCCCACTCCCGGTCGGGCCGGATGGAGCTCGCCGTCGCGCATCCGGCTGCCCTCCGGGAACATCAACAACGCCTCTCCGCGCCGGAGCGTATCCATGGCTCGCGACAAACCGCTCAAGTCCGCGACCCCGCGGCGGATCGGGATCGCGTTCACGCTGCGGATCAGCGGTCCCAGCCCGAAGGTCCGGAACAGTTCCTCCTTGGCGAGGAAATGCATTTCCCTCGGCAGGGCAGCGCCGATCAGCGGGGGATCCCAAAACGAGACGTGGTTCGCGGCCACGATCAGCCCGCCCTTGCGAGGCACGTGCTCGCGACCTCGGACCTCCCACCCCGTCAGGGCGGCGAAGCAACCACTCGCCAAAAGCCGGGCGGCACTATAATACGCGCCCACGAAAACTCCTAGTCCTTCGTGGTCGGCGCGCCCGCCCCGGGCGCGCTCGGCGGGGATCCCGCCGGGAAGGCGGGGTGTCGCCGAACGATCTCGAGCACCGCCTCCACCTGCTGGTCCACGGTCATCTCCGAGGTGTCCAACCGCACCGCCTCCGCGGCGGCAGCGAGCGGGCTGTCGGCGCGCGTGCGGTCGCGCTCATCGCGGCGCTCGACCTCGTGCCGCACGTCCTCGATCGGGACCGCCATGCCCTGCCGCTCCAGCTCCCGATGCCGACGTCGGGCCCGGGTCTCCAGATCGGCATCCAAGTAGATCTTCACCTCGGCATCCGGGAACACCACGGTCCCCAAGTCCCTTCCCTCCGCCACCAGCGATCCGCGCTCCCGCAGCGCGCGCTGGATCTCGACCAGCCGCCGACGCACGATTGGACGGGCCGCCAACTGGGACGCCAGCTCGCTCACCACGGGGGTGCGAATCTCCCCGCTCACGTCGGCGCCATCGAGCCAGACCCGGGGGTGATCGGGGGAGCCCGAAAGGCTCAACCGCGCCTCCCGGCTGCAGCGTTCGAGCGCCTCGTCGTCTTCGGGCGAGACCCCGCCCTTCTGGACCTTAAGGGCCAGGGCACGATAAAGGGCGCCGGTGTCCACATAAACGAAACCGAGCGCCGATGCCACGGCGCGGGCCGTCGTGCTCTTGCCCGCCGCGGCGGGCCCGTCCATCGTGACCACGAAGCTCATGACGCTCCCAGGGTCGCCTCGCCCCGGGTCACGGCGCCGAGTCTTTCCAACGCCTCCAGGAATCCGGGGTAGGAGGTCGAAATCGAGCTCGTATCCTCGACCGTGACCGGCTGCCGAGCAAGGGTTCCGAGCACCGCGAACGCCATCGCGATCCGGTGGTCGCCATGGGAGTGGGCGAGCCCCCCCGCGGCTCGACCCCCCTCGATCGCCAACCCGCCGTCTAGCCGCCGGGCCGACAAGCCGAGGCAGCCGAAGTTCTCGGCGATCGCCTCCAGCCGGTCGGTCTCCTTGACGCGCAGCTCGGCGGCACCGGTGAGTCGCGAAACCCCCCGGGCCGCGGACGCCGCGATCGCCCAGGCCGGGACTTCGTCCACCAGGCGCGGCAGCCACTCGGGCGGCACGTCGAACGCCTGGAGGTGATCGGGCCCCGTCACGGTGACGTCCCCCACCGGTTCACCCGCCTCGATTCGCACTCGGTCCGTGAGCACCGTGGCGCCCATGGCGGCCAGCACGTCGAGCAATCCGGTGCGGGTCGGGTTTAGACCAACGCGGCGGGCGGTGACGCTGGCCCCGGGCACGGCGGCGGCCGCGGCCAGGAAGAATGCCGAGGCCGAGAAATCTCCAGCCACCGTCAGCGGGGTCCCCCGCGGACGAGCCGGTCCCTCCAGCGCGACCCTGCGCCCGCCGTCCGGTCGCTCCTCGGCGGTCAGCTCGACCCCCATCAGGCTCAGCAGCCGTTCGGTGTGGTCACGGGCGGGCCCGGGGATGTCCACCGCCGTGGAGCCAGGCGCGTAAAGTCCGGCGAGCAGCACGCTGGAAGCGACTTGGGCGCTCGCCACCGGCAGCCGGTAGTGAACCGGTTTCAGCGCGCCGCCGAGCACTACCAGCGGCGGGAAGCGCCCGCCGCCGCGCGCCCAGAGCCGGGCTCCCATCTGGCGCAGGGGCTCGATGACCCGAGCCACGGGCCTCCGGCAGAGCGAGGCGTCCCCGGCCAGGACCGAGAGAAACTCATGGGCAGCCAGCGGTCCGCTCAAAAGCCTCAGCGTGGTGCCCGAGTTTCCGCAGTCGAGCACCCGGTCGGGCTCGAGAAAAGTCCCGGCGAGCCCGCCCATCGTGGTCACTCCCCGGCCCCGCTCGACGGTGGCACCGAGCGCTTCGAGGCACGTCAGGGTCGATTCGCAGTCGGCACCGGGGTTGGGATTTTGGACGCGCGTCTCGCCCGTGGCCAGCGCCCCGAGCAGGTAGGCCCGATGGGTGATGGACTTGTCGCCGGGCGGATCGAGCTCCCCGAGAAGGGGCGGCCCGGGCAGCACCGTCAGTCGATCGGGGACCGGTGCCGCCATGGCAGGGGCCCGTCAACCGTCGTCACGGCCCGAGCCGGCGGCGCGCCCGCGTGCGGACGCGGCCCGAGGCGGCGCTCGAGATGCGACGATTGGCAGACGGGGCTCCGCTGTGTCGGCGCTTGGGCGTGGTGCTCGACGGCGAGGTCGCGGGGGTTCGAGAGCGGCGCCCGGCCCGCGAGTTCGTCGAATGGACCGCCTGCAGGTTTCGCCAGGCCACGAAGTCGCCCAGCACGCGGCGATGGCGCTCCTCGAGCCCGGTGAAACTGCAGGCCAGCTCGTACTTGCGGTCGCCCAGCGGCTGGGCGGACGCCAGGCAACGCACCACCACGCCGCTGCACTTGAGCAGTCGACGAGCGCCACGCGTGCCGGGCAGGGCCGGCAGCACGATGGTCAGCGCTACCTTGGACAGCGGAGCCAGATAGTGCGGGGCGCAGCAGTAGACCCCGCTCTCCGAGATGTTCTGGCTTTCGGTCACAATCTGGATGAGCTGTCCATCGGAAGGCGGAGCCTCGACCCGCATGCTCAGGGCCGCTTCCGCGCGGGTCACACGCCGTCGTTCGATCCTCCGAGTCCTTTTCCGCAGCATCACATCCTCCCTCGATCCCGGCGGCGGTGGCGCCGCTGCGGCCCCTCGATCGCCAAGTCGCACTCCCGGGCGGGGACGTCCACCCGGGCGATCGTCACCCGCACGGCGTCGCCCAGGGCGAAGCGGCGTCGGGTTCGTCGTCCGGTCAGGCGCACCCCGGAGGTCTCCAGCACGAAAGCGTCATCGAGATACTGCGACACCCGTACGAAGCCCTCCACCGGCACGTCGTCGAGCTCGACGAAGAACCCCGGCGGGATGAGCCCGGTGATGATACCCGATGCCCGCTCCCCGAGTCGCGCCTCCAGATGGCGGAGTCCCTTGACTCGCACCGCTTCCCGCTCGGCCTCGGTGGCGGTCCCCTCGGCGCCGCTCAGGCGCTCGGCCAGCGCCTTGAGCTCGACCGGGTCCCAGGCCGCGGTGCGGCGCCCGCGAATCCACTCGCGCACGCGACGATGGTTGTGCAGATCCGGATAGCGGCGGATCGGCGACGTGAAGTGACAGTACTCGCGCGTCGCCAGCCCGAAATGGCCGACGTCCCGATCGAGGTAGCGGGCCCGAGCCAGTGACCGGAGCACCAGGCGATGCAGCAGTCGCCGATGCGGTGGATCGAGCGGCACTCGAAGCAACGCTTGGAGGGCCGCGGCAGGCGCATGCGACGCGCCCAGCCGAGGCAGGCCCAGGGCCTTGAGCATCACGTCCAGCTCGGCGAGCTTGCGTTCGGACGGGGGCTCGTGCACCCGATAGAGCAGGCCGCTCGCGCGGCGCATCCCTTCATGGCCCACGCACCGGTTGGCCAGCAACATCAGCTCCTCCACCAGCTCATGACTCTCGTAGTGCTCCCGGCGTTCGATCTTGATCGGCACGCCGTTCTCGTCCACCCACGCCTTGGCCTCGGGGATCTCGAGATCCAGTGCCCCCGCGGCACGGCGTCGCGCCCGCAACGCCCGGATCAACGGCAGCAGCGACTCCAGGGCATCTTGGAGTTCGCGCTCGAGCGGCGCCACGCGGTCCAGCGCGCGCTGGACTTGCCGGTATTCCAGCCGGTGGCGGCTGCGGATCACCGTCTCGGCAAACCGCCACGCGTGCACGCCGCCTTGAGCGTCGAGCTCGACCAGCACGGACAGCGCCAAGCGATCCCGGTCGGGTCGCAGCGAGCACAGGTCGCTCGACAGCCGCTCGGGCAGCATCGGCACGACGCCGCCCGGCAGGTAGCAGCTCGTGCCTCGCGCCTCGGCCTCGCGGTCGAGCGCCGAGCTCACCGCAACGTAGTGCGAGACGTCGGCAATGTGGATCCCGACCTCATGCCGGCCGCGGGTCAGAGATCGCCACGACAGGGCGTCGTCGTGGTCGCGCGCGTCCTCGGGGTCGATGGTGAACACCAAGTGCCCGCGGAGGTCGATTCGACCCCGTCGCTCGGCCGCCGCCGGCGGGCGGAGCGCCTCTGCCTGGGCCAGCGCGTCACGGCCGAAGCGGGTCCGGAGCCGAAACTGCGACGTCACGGCCCAATCGTCCCACTGGGGCCGATCGTCCGCGCCCAGCACCTCGATGAGGCGTGCCGGACCTTCGGGGGTCGCCTCGGCGATGCAGTAGTCGCCGTCTTCCGGAGCGTGTGGCCCGCGCCACACCAGCTCGCGGCGTCGCCCGCCTCGCCGCTGGGCCGGCTCGAAGAGCCAGCCACCGCGCGTGCGTGAGGCGCGCCCCAGCAGCCGTTCCGCCGGTCGCTCCGGTGGGAGCGACGGCTCAGCGATTCCGTTTCTTATGGCGGTTCTTCCGCAGGCGCTTCTTCCTCTTGTGGGTGGCGATCTTCTTGCGCTTACGCTTCTTGCCGGAACCCATCCGCTCTCCTTGGTCGGACCACGCGTGGGATCAGGTGCCCACCGGTTCGGGCGTCTCGACGGGACCCGCGATCTGGGCCTTCAGCTCTTTGCTCGGCTTGAACACCGGAACGAGTTTGGCCGGCACGAGAACCTCCGAGCCGCTGCGGGGGTTGCGGGCGCGTCGCGCGCGGCGCTCGCGCACCTTGAAGGTGCCGAAGCCGCGGATCTCCAAATGACTTCCTTCGCTGAGCGCCCGACAGACGGCGTCCAGCAACCCGTCGACGATCAGCCCGGTGTGGTTCTTGGAAATCCCGGTTCGCACCGCGATTTCTTCGACGAGGTCGGCCTTGGTCATGACGACTCCTCCCGCTTCACGCGGTCACTCGACATGAGGTGAACGGCACGCGCAGTCCGGGGAGCCACACGGGCCCACCGCGGGGCCGGCAGCCGTCGGCCTCCCGACCACGAACGTGGACAGCAGCCGCTCGACCCGGGTGGCGCCGCAGCGTGGGCAAGAGGGAGGCGAGGGGTTCGAGTGCGAGAAAAGGGACTCGTAACGCTCGCCACAGGTCGAACAGCGGTACTCGTAGATGGGCAACGTCATCCTCCGGAGTGCCAGTCCGAGGCAATCTATCAGACTTCGAACCCGCTCGTCGCCACCTTAACCGAGGCCCCACCGCCCCCCGGTGTCCCATGTCGAACCATACGGCCGCGGTCGCATCGCAGGACGGCGTCGAGGGCCATCCCCTACTCCAGCATCACGAGCTTGGTGGTCGCGGTGGCCCCTCCGGACCGCGCCATCGCGAAGTAGAGGCCCGGCGTCACCCGCCGACCGTCGGCATCGGTGCCGTCCCAGTGCACGCGGCTTCCGGTCACGCTCTCGAGGCCGCGGATCCGCCGACCCCCCATGTCCAGGATGTCCACATGCAGCATGCCGCCCGGAGGACCGCCGATCAACACGTCGAGATGCCCGCGGGCTGGATTGGGCCGAGCTCGGAGCGAGAGTCGCGTCTGCGAAACGGGGGGGCCGCTCACCGCCACCACGGGCGGCGCCGCGGCCAGCGCGTTGTTTGCGTTCACGATTCCCGCTCCCATGTCGGAGGGAAAGCCGGGTGGCGTGAACGCGGTGCTGGTCATGAGGTTCAACTTGGCCGTGCGATCGAGCGATGGATCATAGCTTTCGAGCAGTGCCGCAACCCCACAGCAGTGCGGCGCGGACATCGAGGTGCCGCTCAGGATGGCGACGTACATGTGAGTGGTGTCGGGGTCGGTGGGATCGTGGTAGGTGCTCAAGACCCCGTCGCCGGGGGCGGAGATGTCGACCCACGAGCCGTGGTTCGAGAAGCTGGCTTTGGCTCCGTTGGAGTCGGTCGCCGCGACCGCGGTGACGCCGGGAAGCGTGCACATGTACGGCTGCGTCGTCGCGTTGGAGTTCCCGGCCGAGTTGAAGATCATGACGTCGTGGGCCACCAGGTTGCTGACCGCTGCCGTGATCCCGCCCGAATTGGAGGAGCCCCAGGAGCAGTTGATCGCCGTGACGTTGACGCCGTGGTCGACCATGGTGGCGACGTAGTTCATGGCTTGGGCGGCCCAGGCCATGCTCAGCACCCCGGTGAACTGACCCTGGACCCGGGTCCGGTAGCCGATTCTCAGCGCCATGATCTTGCAGCCATTCCCCGCCCCGGAGGTGGTGCCGTCGCTGAAGCCTCCCGCCACCCCCGCCACCGCGCGCGCGTTGTTGGTGATGGCGGCCACCGTCCCGGCCACGTGAGTCCCGTGATCTACGCCGTCGTTGGGATCGTTGTCCACCAGGCCGCAGTCCACGTCCTGACAGCTTGCGCCGGCGAGGTTCGCCGAGTCGATGAAGTCCCAGCCGACCACGTCGTCCACGAAACCGTTCGCGTCGTCGTCGATGCCGTTGGCCGGGATTTCGCCCGCGTTGACCCAGACGTTGCCGTTGGTGAGGTTGTCGGCCGGCCCGGGTGGGTCGGGGCCACCCAAATCCGTGTGTCGGTACTTCACACCCGTATCGAGGATCCCTACCACCACCGACTGGGACCCGGTTTCCAGGTCCCAACCGAGATCGGCATCGACCCCGTTGGCGTCCCAGTAATGCCACTGGTCGTAGGGAAAGGTGGCCGTGCCGAAGCGGTAGTAGGTGTCGTTGGGCGTCGCGTCCACGGTGTGGATGCCAACCTTCTCGACGTGGTCCACGTGGGGATCCCGGGCGAAGGCCGCCACGGCGGCGTCGAGGTTGGCGCCCGGTCCGAGCCGGACCATGTAGTGCCCCGTAAGGTCGGGGAACCGCGAGCCTTGGGCCTGAGGCTTCGCGCCGGCGAACTCCCGGCTCATCGAGATCGCTCCCATGGCATCGAGCACCTGCTGGACCGACGGCAAGTTCACGGTCGGTCGCCCCTCCTCGCGGCTCAGCACGAGTTGGTGGCGGGCATCCGCCGTGAAGACGACGATCAGTTGATCCGGGACGTAGCCCAGGAACGAGGAGACGGGGGCCGACGGGACGGTGCGCGTCTCGACCGGCTCGGGGTCGGCCAGCGCCCTCGGGCCCGACAGCAGCGTCAGCGCGCAGGAGAGGGCCAACGTCAGATCTCGCCACGGGATGCTCGTCGAACGATGCCTCATGATCATCCTCCCATCGAAGAAGCCGTGCGGCGGCCGAAGCCGTGGGGGGGCACGACCACTATACGCTACGCCGGGCTCGCAACTTCAAGACCAATGGCCGCCGGATGGGAACGTTCTCACTCCCCTCCGGCGGCCATCTCCGCGGGCTCAACATCATGGGCCCCGTCCGCGGATTCAGTGGCGTGGATCCAAGCTGGCAGCCGCGGGTCGGGGCCCGAAGAAGTTCCCCGTATCGACCGTGCGCCGGTCCGTATGACTCCTTCGCTCGCGATAGGGGGATCAGCCCACAGCCGGCCGATCACGAGTCGCACAGGGAACACTCTCTTCAGTTTTTTGGGCCCGGCGCTCGCGCACCGGACTTCACGGGCGGGGAAACGCAAGCGGAATGCCGGAGGAATTCCGCTCGGGGAGCGGATCGGCGGGGCTCGGCCACCGGCCAACGGCCCTTGTAGTTAGACGATGGAGTGCGGTGAGTCGCCACCGCCTTCGCCCTCTCGGCCCTGGACGAGGCCATGGGGGCTTTGACCCGGATCACGGCCCCAACTGGGGGAATGGCCGCGCCCGCGTCGGCGCGAGAGGCAGAGCGTGGTCGGGGCCCGTCAGCCGACGACGGGCCGTGGATCCACCTGCTCGGCGAAGTGGCAGGCGGCCCAGTGGCCCGGTCGCACCTCGCGCAGCGCGGGCTCTTCCTGGCCGCACACCTCCCGGGCCATGAAGCAACGGGGGTGGAATCGGCATCCGGAAGGTGGCCGCGCCGGGCTCGGAACGTCACCCCGCAAGACCACTCGCTGGCTCCGGCGGCCGGGCTCGGGGACCGGGATCGCCGACAGCAGCGACACCGTATAGGGGTGCCGCGGCTCACGGTACAGTGCCTCACGGTCGGCCAGTTCGACGATCTTGCCGAGATACATCACCGCCACTCGGTCGCTGATGTGCTCCACCACCGACAGGTCGTGGGCGACGAACAGGTAGGTGAGGTGCATCTGGCGCTGCAGGTCGCGAAGCAGGTTGATGATCTGAGCTTGAATGGAGACATCGAGCGCCGACACCGGCTCGTCGGCGATGATCAACTGGGGGTCCACGGCCAGCGCCCGGGCCACTCCGATCCGCTGGCGCTGCCCGCCCGAGAACTCGTGGGGGTAACGCCGCGCATGGTCGGGGTGCAGCCCCACCAGGCGGAGCAGCTCGGCGACGCGGTCCCGGGCGGCTTGGCCACGGGCAAGCTTGTGGATCGTGAGCGCCTCGGTCAGCATGCTGCCGACCGTGAGCCGTGGGTTCAGGCTCGAGTAGGGGTCCTGAAACACGATCTGCATTCGGCGTCTCAACCGCCGCAGCTCGCTCTTTGCGAGCGTGGTCACCTCGAGTCCCTCGAAGCGGACGCTTCCGGCGGAGGGCTCGATCAGGCGCAAGATGCAGCGTCCGGTGGTGGTCTTGCCGCACCCGCTCTCCCCCACCAGCCCCAGCACCTCACCCTTCTCGACCGAGAACGAGACCCCGTCGACGGCCTTGACGTGCCCGACGGTGCGGGACATCAGGCCCCGCTTGATCGGAAAGTACTTCTTGAGGTCCTGCACCTGGAGCAGCGGCTCAGCCACCGGGGCCTCCTGCCTCCGGCGCCGCGGGCCCGGTGGGATCGAGTCGGCCGGCGGCGATCTCGTCGGCACGCCAGCAGCGCGACCGATGCGAGCCATCGAAGGTCAGCACCGGTGGTTCTTCCCGCCGGCAGCGCTCCTGAGCAACCGGGCAGCGCGGGTGGAACCGGCAGCCGCTCGGGAAGCGCGCCGGGTTGGGCACGTTGCCGGGAATCACGAGCAGCCGTTCGCGTTGAGCTCCGAGCCGTGGCAGCGAGGCGAGCAGGCCGGCCGTATAGGGGTGCAGGGGGCGTCGAAACGCGGCGACGACGTCGCCGTATTCCACCACTTGGCCGGCATACATCACGGCCACCCGGTCGGCGGTCTCGGCCACGACGCCGAGGTCGTGGGTGATCAGGAGCACCGCCATGCCGAGCTCGGCCTGGAGCCGCTTGAGCAACTCGAGGATCTGCGCCTGGATCGTCACGTCGAGCGCCGTGGTCGGCTCGTCGGCGATCAGGATCGCCGGCCGGCATGCCAGCGCCATGGCGATCATGACGCGCTGGCGCATGCCACCCGACATCTGGTGCGGGTACTCGTCGACGCGCTGCCCGGGCAGCGAGATGCCGACCAGGGTCAGCATCTCGATCGCACGTGCGCGCGCCTGCTTGCGATCCATGCGCTCGTGGAGCACCAGGGCCTCGATGATCTGCTCGCCGCAGGTGTAGACCGGGTTGAGCGAGGTCATCGGCTCCTGGAAGATCATGGAGATCTCCTTGCCCCGGATCTTCCGCAGCGCGGCGCCGTCCAGCTCGGCCAGGTCGCGGCCCTTGAATCGGACGTGCCCACCGACGATGCGCCCCGGCGGGTCCGGCACCAGGCGCAGCACGGAAAGCGCGGTAACGGTCTTGCCGCTGCCCGATTCGCCCACCACCGCCAGGGTTTCGCGCGGGCCGATCTCGAACGACACGCCGTCCACCGCCCGGACCACTCCGTCGTCGGTGAAGAAGTGGGTTTTCAGGTCCTCGACGTGAAGCAGCGGCTCGTTCATCCGGGTTTCCCTCCCGACACCTTGCGGGGGTCGAGGGCGTCGCGCAACCCGTCGCCCAGGAAGTTGAACGCCAGGACCGTGACGAAGATCGCCGCGCCGGGGGCGAACAACATCCACGGGAACGAAGACAGGGTGCGCAGGCTGCGCGCCTGGTTGAGCATGTTGCCCCAAGAGGCCGCGGGTTCCTGCACGCCGAGGCCCAGGAACGACAGCACGACCTCGCCGAGGATGAAGCTCGGGATCGCGATCGTGGCGGCGACGATCACGAACGACATCGTGTTGGGTAGGATATGGCGCGCGATGATGCGGAGGTGGCCCATGCCCAGCGCCTCGGCCGCGGCCACGTAATCGGCCCGGCGAATCGACAACACCATGCCCCGGATGATGCGCGCCAGTCCCGCCCAGCCGAAGAGAGAGAGGACCACCACGATCGCGAGGTAGACCTGATGGCTCGGCAGCGTCACCGGGAAGATGCCGCGCAGCGCGATCAGCAGGTAGAGGGTCGGAATGCTGAGCAGCAGCTCGGTCGAGCGCATGATCAGGGCGTCGATCCAGCCACCGAAATAGCCGGAGATGCCGCCCAGCACGAGGCCGATCGTGAACGAGATCGCGATCCCGACCAGGCCGACGGTGAGCGAGATCTGCGACCCGAACAGCAGCCGCGAGAAGACGTCACGGCCCGACGGATCGGCCCCGAGCAAGTAGAAACGGGCCGGCGGGTCCACCCCGAAGAGATGGCGATCGCTCGGAAACAGGCCCAGCCACCGGTACCGCGCGCCCTTGACGAAGAGCCGCAACGGCCGGATCGATCCGTGGTCCTCCCGGTAGTCGAAGTTGGCCGCGTCCACCAGGTGCGTGGGGTGCACGAAGGGCCACCAATGGACCTTGCCCGAAGGCTCGACCCAGTGCAGCCGCTGGGGTGGGTGGTAGAAGCGCTGCCGATCCATCTCCTCCTGAGGATAGGGCGCGACGAACGGAGCCAGCAGCGCCACCGCGTAGAGAACCACCAGCACACAACTGCCCGCGACCGCGATCTGGCTGCGCCGGAACTGGCGCACGAAGAGCTGCCACGGCGTGCGCGCCGCGGTCGGCTCCTCGGCGTCGCTGCCGGAGTACGGCGGCACCGGGACGGAATCCGGCGCCGGATCCGGCACGTCCCCGGGTGCGTCAGTCGTAGGCGATCCGCGGGTCGGCGAGCGCCAGCATCACGTCGGCGATCAGGTTGCCGAGCACCAGCACCACCGACGCCATCAGGAACGAGCCCATCACCAGGTACTGGTCCTGGGTGAGGATGGCGTCCAGCGTGAGCCGGCCGAGGCCCGGCCACGAGAAGATGATCTCGGCCACGAACGATCCTGAGAGCAGGGCGCCCAGCGTGTAGCCGAACAAGGTGATCAGGGGATTGATGGCATTGCGCACCGCGTGCTTGAAGATCACCGTGCCCTCGTCGAGGCCCTTGGCGCGCGCGGTCGTCACGTAGTCGAGGCGCAGAACGTCGAGCAGGTTGCCCCGCATCTGGCGCATGCGACTGGCGAGCGGGATCAGGCCGACCACCACCGCCGGCAGCAGCAGGTGGCGCAGCAGATCCACCGTCTTGCCGGCCCAGTCGAGCTCGTCCCAATCGAGCGAGCGCATGCTCCCCACCGGCAGCAGATGGGTGCGGGCCGCCAGGAACAGCAGCAGCAGCCCCGACAGTACCTCGGGGATCGACAGCCACAGGAACGCGATCAGGGACAGCAGCTTGTCCACCCACGAGTATTGCCGCACCGCCGCCCAGACCCCGAGCGGGATCGCCAATCCCCAGGTCACGATCGCCGCCGCGCAGGCAAGCAGCAGGGTGTTGCCCAGTCCCTCGCGCAGCACGGCGAACACCGGCTGGTGACGGGAGAACGATTCGCCGAAGTCGAGGTGCAGGATCAGGTTCTTGAGATAGAGGCCGTACTGCACGTACCAGGGTTGGTCCAGGCCGAAGCGGTGTCGCATCGCTGCCACCGTCTCGGCCGAGATCCCG
>DASXTP010000021.1:0-22322 GCA_036505355.1 Candidatus Eiseniibacteriota bacterium
TGTCGCTCCGGGGCCATGACGCTGGCCGAGATCGCCGCCTGCGGCACGCCGGCGATTCTGGTGCCCTATCCGTACGCGGCGCACAATCACCAGGAGATCAACGCCAACAACCTGGTCGAACGGGGCGCCGCGGTGCTGATCCTGGACCGGGAGCTCACCGGAGAGCGGCTGGCCCGGGAGGTGGCCCACCTGCTTTCCGACCGACAAGCGCTGCGGCGCCTGTCGGCGCACGCGCGGACCTTCGCCCGGCTCGATGCGGCGGAGCGCCTGGTGCGCAGCCTGGAGCGGGTCGCCCAGGGCCGGCGACGCGCCGGTGCCGCCGACGCCGCCTCCGAAGAGGAGCGCTGATGTACGGGCGCACCCACCGCATCCACCTGATCGGCATCGGCGGTGCCGGCATGTCCGGGATCGCCGAGGTACTGCTCACCATGGGGTATCAGGTCTCGGGCAGCGACCTGAAATCCACCGACGTGACCGACCGCATCGTCCAGCTCGGCGGGCGGGTGTTCATCGGACATGCGAAGTCCAACGTCGAGGGCGCGCAGCTGGTCGTCGGCTCCACCGCGGTGCGCGAGGACAACGCCGAGATGATCGCCGCGCGCGCCGCCGGCGTGCCGGTCATCGCCCGCGCCGAGATGCTGGCCGAGCTGATGCGAATGAAATATGGGGTGGCGGTCGGGGGGGCTCACGGCAAGACCACCACCACCTCCCTGATCGCCACCGTGCTGGCCCGCGGCGGGCTCGATCCCACCATCGTGGTCGGTGGACGGCTGCGCGCGCTCGGCTCGAACGCCCGGCTGGGCCATGGCCAGTTCCTGGTGGCCGAGGCCGACGAGAGCGACGGGTCGTTCCTGCGGCTCTCGCCGGCGGTGGCGGTGGTGACCAACATCGACCGGGAGCACCTCGAGCACTACGCGGGGATGGAGGAGATCCGCGAAGCGTTCGTCCAGTTCGCGAGCCGCGTTCCGTTCTACGGCGTGGCGGTGCTGTGCGTGGACGACCCGGAGGTGCGACGGATCCTGCCGAGCGTGAGCAAGCGCACGCTGCTGTACGGCTGCTGCCCCGAGGCGGAGATCCGGGGCGCCGACGTGACCCTGCTGCCCGAGGGCTCGCGATTCCGCGTGCTGGCGCAGGGGCTGGACCTGGGCGAGCTCGAGCTCAAGATCCCGGGGCGCCACAACGTGCTCAACGCGTTGGCGGCGGTGGCGGTGGGGGTCGAGCTCGAGGTCGGCTTCGGCCACATCCGCGAGGCCCTGGCCGGCTTCCACGGCGTCACGCGCCGGTTCGAGACCCGCGGCGAGACCGGGGGAGTGCGGGTGGTCGACGACTACGCCCACCACCCGACGGAGATCCAGGCCACCCTCGGCGCGGCACGCGGTCTCCAGCGGCGCGTGCTGGTGCTCTTTCAGCCCCACCGCTACACGCGGACCCAAGCTTTGGCGGAGGAGTTCGGGGCCTCCTTCGGGGAGGCGGCTCGGGTCTGGGTGCTGGACGTTTACCCCGCGGGGGAGCCGCCCCTGCCGGGTATTTCGGGCATGACCGTGGTGGAGAGCGCTCGCCGCCAGGGAGCCCGCCACGTCGAGCACGCGGCCGACCCCGCCTCGGCCGTGGCGGCCGTGGTCGCGGAGGCGCGGCCGGGCGACCTCGTGCTCACCCTCGGTGCCGGCGACGTGTGGAAGCTCGGGGACCAGGTGCTCGCCGCCCTCGGGCGCCCCGCGGTGCGCGTCGGTGGAGGTCGATGATGGGACACTACCTGGGCAAGGCGCTCAGGCCTCCGGGCTCGACCCCGAGGCCTCGGCGTCCGCTCCGACAGGTGGCGCGCGTGCTCGCCCTCTTGCTCTCGGTGGCCGTGCTGGTGCACCTGCCCTGGGCGGGGCTGAGGCGCACTTTCGGCGTGGTGACCGAGGTCGAGGTCGAGGGGACTCGCTACCTCGATGCGGCGCGAGTCGTCGAGGTCGCCGGCATCCATCCGGGAGACGATCTGTTCGCGGTCAGCCTGTCGCGGGCCCGCCAGGCTCTGCTGCTCGAGCCCCGAGTGGCCCGGGCGCGCCTGAGCCGGCGGCTGCCGCGCGGCATTCGGGTCGAGGTGGAAGAGCGCGTGCCCGTGCTGCTGGTGAGCCACGGGGTGCCCTGGGAGCTCGACGCCGGCGGCGTGCTGCTCGCCCCGCTGGAGCACGGCGTGGTGGCGGACGTGCCGCTGCTGGTGGGGGGGAGCTTCGAACGGCTGCCCGCCGGTGCCCACGTCGTCAGCCCTGAGGTCAGGCGCGGCTTGGCCTGGGTGCGGACGCTGGCGGAACGCGAGCTGCAGCTCTGCGGAGAGGTTTCGGAAGTGGACGTCTCGGATCTCCACAGCACCGGGCTCACCCTGGTGACGGGGACCCGCGTGCTCGCTCCGGCATGGCCCCCGTCGGTACGCAGGCTGTCCGCCCTTCGCGTCGTGCTCGCGGATCTCAAGCAACGGGGTACCACCGCAGACGAGCTGGATCTGCGTTTCGAGAACCAGGTCATCGTGCGACCGGCGGCCCGATCGGAGGATGCACACAGTGGCTGACCGAAGAGACTCGGGCTCTCGCAGGCTCTCGCAGCAGCCCACTAGGCTGTGTCTGAAAACGCCCGAGGGCAAGGCGTCGCGGGCGGGCGACGAGCGGAATCGTGGCCGACCACGCTACGCGTGGTGCCCGGCCACGTTGGAGCGCGGCGCCGCCCGCGCAACGCAGCCATTCGGGTCTTTTCAGACACAGCCTAGGAGGTGAGAGGGATGGCACAGGCGACACGGACGTACGTCGGACTGGACATCGGCACCACGAAGATTTCCTGCATCATCGCGGAGATGACCGGTGCGGGGGAGATCCGCATCGTCGGGGTCGGCAACACTCCGAGCGAAGGCTTGCGCCGCGGCGTGGTGGTGGATCTCGAGAAGACCGTGGGCAGCATCCAGCGGGCGGTCGACGAGGCGGAGCGCATGGCCGGCGTGCCGGTCAAGGGCGTCCACGCCGGCATCGCCGGCGATCACATCCGCAGCATCAACAGCCGGGGCGTGATCGCCGTCTCTCGCAAGGACAACGAGATCGGGTCGGCCGACGTGGAGCGGGTCGTGGAAGCCGCCAAGGCGATCGCCATCCCGATGGACCGGGAGATCATTCACGTCATCCCCCAGGAGTTCATCGTCGACGATCAGGACGGCATCAAGGATCCGATCGGCATGAGCGGAGTCCGGCTCGAGGCCGAGGTGCACATCATCACCGGGGCGGTGACCTCGGCAAAGAACATCTGCCGCTCGATCCAGCGGGCGGGCCTCAAGGTCTGCGACCTGGTGCTCGAGCCGCTGGCGTCGAGCCACGCGGTGCTACAACGGGACGAGCGAGATCTCGGGGTCGTGCTGCTCGACGTCGGCGGGGGGACCACCGACGTGGCGGTGTTCTTCGAGGGTTCGATCCGCCACACCGCCATTGTGCCTTGCGGCGGGGCCAACGTGACCAACGACATCGCCATCGGCCTGCGCACGCCCATCGACAAGGCGGAACAGATCAAGATCCGTCACGGCTGCGCGCTGGCGGCCCTGGTGTCCTCGGCGGAAGGGGTCACGGTCTCCGGAGTGGGCGGCCGCGTGGATCGCCAGATCTCGCGGCACGTGCTGGCCTCCATGATCGAGCCGCGCATGGAGGAGATCTTCTCGATGGCGAACCGCGAGGTGAAGAAGAACCATTTCGCCGAGCTGCTGGGAGGAGGCGTGGTCCTGACCGGCGGGACCTCCCTCATGCCGGGGGTGGCGGAGCTCGCCGAGCAGGTCTTCGAGATGCCGGTGCGCCTCGGCGTTCCCGAGATCTCGGGTGGGTTGGGTCCCAACGTCGCGGACCCCCGGTTCTCGACCGGCGTGGGGTTGGTGCTGCACGCGTGCCAGGACGACAATGGAGACTCGTCATCGATGGAGAAACGGACCACCAGCGATCGCAGGGCGGTGTTCGACCTGCGACGGTGGTTCAGCGATTTGTTCTACTGATCCATACCGGGAAGAGGTGCGTGCCTCGGGGCGGGGCGCGACGAGCCGACGCAGCATCGGTCACACCGCTTCCAGGTCAACCGCCGCGGCAGCGGCACAGGGAGAGTGCCTCCTATGTTCGAACTCGAGATCGATCACACCACCACGGCCAAACTCAAGGTAGTCGGGGTCGGGGGAGCGGGTGGCAACGCGGTCAACCGGATGATCGGCGCGGGGCTGCGAGGCGTGGAGTTCATCGCCGCCAACACCGACGTCCAGGCCTTGAACCAGTCGTTGGCCCCGACCCGCATCCAGATGGGGGCGAACGCCACCCGGGGGCTGGGCTCGGGCGGCGATCCTTCGCAGGGTCGGCGGGCGGCTGAAGAGGACGAGCAGTCGATCGGCGATTCGCTGGTCGGCAGCGACATGGTGTTCATCACCGCCGGGATGGGCGGAGGCACCGGGACCGGAGCCGCGCCGGTCGTGGCTCGCCTCGCCAAGCAGACCGGGGCGCTGACGGTGGCGGTGGTCACCAAGCCTTTCACCTTCGAGGGTCGGCGCCGCATGCGTCAGGCCGACGAGGGGCTGGCCGAGCTGCGGGCCGAGGTCGACACGCTGATCGTCATCCCCAATGAGCGCCTGTTGTCGGTGGTCGAGAAGAACACCACGCTCACCGACGCCTTCAGCGTCTGCGACGAGGTGCTGCTCAAGGCGACCAAGGGCATCTCCGACCTGGTCACCGTTCCCGGACTGGTCAACCTGGACTTCGCCGACGTCAAGGCGGTGATGTCCAACCGGGGCAACGCCCTGATGGGGACGGGCCGCGCCACCGGACCCAATCGCGCGATCGAATCGGCTCAGGCCGCGGTCTCGAGTCCTTTGCTGGAGGACGTATCGATCGCCGGCGCCGAAGGGGTGCTGGTCAACATCACCGGCGGACGCGACCTCACGCTGCACGAGGTGAGCGAGGCTGCCAGCGTGGTGGTGAACGCCGCCGGCGAGGAAGCCAACGTGATCTTCGGCTCGGTGATCGATCCCAACATGGACGGCGAGATGCTGATCA
Organism: Candidatus Eiseniibacteriota bacterium; assembly: GCA_036505355.1. Taxonomy (GTDB): domain Bacteria; phylum Eisenbacteria; class RBG-16-71-46; order RBG-16-71-46; family RBG-16-71-46; genus WS-8. The sequence continues at coordinate 5,043 of DASXTP010000021.1, forward strand.
CCGTGATCGCCACCGGCTTCGGCCACGCCGAGCCACGACTCAAGCTGGTGGACAAGGTGCGCGCCGCGGAGGACGAGGAGCTCCGGCATCCCCAACCGTGGAAGCGTGACGAGAGCGGGACCAACCGCAACCGCTGGGCCAAGAGTCCGGCGCGCGGCGAATCGCTCGAAGTGCCCACCTTCCTCAGGAAGCAGATGGACTGACCGGAGTCGGTGCGGAGCCCGGCGTCGCGGCCCGAGGGTCGCCGGCCGCCGTGCCCCGAGAGCCGCCGATGACGCTGGCTCGTGAGCGGGCCGCGGCCGAGGCGCACGTCGAGGCGGGCGTCGCTTGGCTCGGCCACGGCGAATGCGCGCGGGCCGAGGCCGAGCTGACCTTGGCCTTGGCTCGGGATTCGGGTTGCCCGGGGGCTCCCGTTGGCCTGGCCCGCGTCTGCTTTCGGTCCGGCAGGCTGCTCGACGCGCTGGGTTTGCTGAGGGGTGCCCTCGAGCGGGACCCGGCCGACCTGGACGCCCAGCTGTTGCTTGCCGTCTGCCGGTCTCAGCTCGTGCCCGCCGGGGCCTTCGAGCCCGCGCTCTCCCGCGCCGTCGAGCTGCTGCTCGTGCTGCCGCCCGCGGACCTGGTGCCGTGGGATCCCGCGCGGCGGGTCGCCGCCGCCGCAGCGAACCTCGAAGCCCTACGAACCGCGGTCGCCGAGCGCCCCCGATACGCCGACCGGCGCCTGGCGCTGGCCAGCAAGCTCCTCGTGGAGGGTGAGGCGTGGCAGGCGGCCGCCGAGCTCGAATCGGCGCTCGCAATCAACCCCGAGTACCTCGAAGCCCGGCTGCTGGCAGCCCGGGCGTACCTGGAGCAGGATCGGCCCGAGGTGGCCCTCGACCATCTGCGGGGCGCGCTCCGGGTCCACCCCGACTACCCGGACCTCCACTTCTGGTCGGGGCTCGCCTTGGCCAGGGCGCGACGGTTCTCGCAATCGGCGAAGTCGCTCGAGCGGGCCCTCGGGCTCAATCGCCATTTCGCCCGCGCCCAGCGCCTGCGGGCAATGGTCTGCCACGCGCTGGGGCGCACTCAGGAAGCCCTGCGGGCGGCTCGCTGCGGCTGGGTGCGCGAGGAGGACGTGGTCCGCGGAACGCGCTGGCGGTGTAGACCGGGGCGCCGGATCGTAGACGAGCCCGAGAACCCCTTCGAGAACCAGACCCCGGAGGAAGCCCTGCTCGTCGCGGCGATCCGGCTCCAACCCAGCTACCCGGACCTGCGTCTTCAGCTCGCTCGGGTGCGACGCGCACGCGGCGACCTGGTCCAGGCGCGCGCCGCGTGCCGAGAGGCGCTGGCGATCGAGCCCGCCTACCCGGAGGCCCGGCTCGAGCTGGGCCGGCTCGAGCTGGACCTGGGAAGCGCTCCGCGGGCCGTGCCGCTGCTGCGGCAGGTCGTGCTCGAGCGGCCCCGCTGGGCGGATGCCCGAGCCCTGCTCGCGAGGGCGAGCCAGGCGCTGCCGCGCTAGAGGCCGGGATTCGGGATTCGGCTGGGCGCCGGGTGCTTCGAAAGGCGCCGCGAGGCCCTCGGTCGCTAGGGGTTGGGGGCGGGATGAGGCCGGCCCCCGCCGCGGACCGCCTTCTGCACCCGGTTTCCCCGCAAGCATCGCGTGCAGACGTAGAGGTTCTTCACGCGACCTTCCACCCGGGCGCGCACGCGCTGGAGGTTCGGGTTCCAGACCCGCTTGGTGGCGTTGTTGGCGTGGCTGACCGAGTGCCCGTAGAGGGTCCCCTTGCCACAGACATCGCAACGTTGGGCCACGGAGTTCCTCCTCGAGGGACAAGGGGCTCTGCGACTGCAAACCGGCCGCATACCGTAGCAGCCGCCGCGCGGCCTGTAAAGGAGCCCTCGGCCGCGAGGAGCCCTCGGCCGCGGGCGCAGCCGTTTTCCAATCACGCGGCCCGGGCCCGCTAGACTGCCGGGGCTCGATGGGGATGTGAGATGCTGCGGGCGATGTCGACCGCCGAACCACCCGCCGCGCCGGCACGCGGCCTCGAGCCATGGTCGCGGCTTCAGTTCCTGCCCGGAGTCGGCCCCGCGCGGGCCGGCTTGCTCGAGCGCTTGGGCCTGGTGACCGTCGAGCACCTGCTGCGCCACTACCCGCGCGGCTATCTCGACGCACGGCGCTTCGTGAGCGTGGGGGAGCTAAAGCCCGGCGAGCTGCTGACCGTGGTCGGCACCCTGCGCAGCGCCGCCGCCCTTCGCACGCGGGGCGGCCGCACCGATTTCGTCGCCACCGTGGCCGACGCCACCGGCACGCTGGCCTGCTACTTCTTCGGCCAGCCCTTCCTGGCGCGGACGCTCAAGCCTGGGGTGCGGGTGGTGGTGAGCGGCGAGCTCGAGCCGGTGGACCGGCGCATGTCGAATCCCCTGTTCGAGGTCGTGGAAGGGGAGCTCGAGCAGGTGCTCCACGCCGGCCGGCTGGTCCCGGTGCACGCCCTGACCCGCGGCATCACCGCGCGCGGGATGCGCCGCCTGGTGCGGATGGCGCTGGACCGGGCGGCGCATCGAGTGGCCGACCCGGTGCCCGAGGCGCTACGCGCCGCGTCGCGGCTCGCTCCGCTGGCCGATTCGCTCGAGCAGATCCACTTTCCGCACGACGAAGCGCGACTCGAAGCGGCACGCGAGCGGCTGGCGTTCGAGGAGCTGTTCCTGCTGCAGGCGGTGCTGGAGCTCAGGCGTCGGGTGCTGGCCGAAGAGGGACGCGGACTCTCGACCGCCGGACCGGGACGCTTCGCCGAGGCGTGTCGAGGTGGCCTGCCGTTCCGCCTCACGCCCGATCAGGAGCGGGCGTTGACCGAGATCGTCGCCGACCTCGAGCGTCCGTTTCCCATGCACCGGCTGCTGGTCGGCGACGTGGGCAGCGGCAAGACGGTGGTGGCTCTGCTGGCCGCGCTGCACGTGATCGAGGCCGGGCATCAGGTGGCCTTCATGGCGCCGACCGAGATCCTTGCCCGCCAGCACGCGGCAACCCTCACGCCCTGGGCACCGGCCGGAGTCGAGGTGGCGGCCCTGACCGGCGCCACGCCACTGGCCGAGCGGCGCGCCCTGCTGGCGCGGCTCAAGGCTGGCGGGGCGCTGCTCGTGGTCGGCACCCACGCGCTGCTCGAGGAGAAGGTCGAGCTTCCGGGGCTCGGGCTCGCGATCGTGGACGAGCAGCATCGCTTCGGCGTCAAGCAGCGCTCCACTCTGGCCCGGAAGGGCGTCATTCCCGACGTGCTGGTGCTCACGGCCACTCCCATTCCGCGCACCCTGGCGCTCGCCTGCTTCGGGGACCTCGACGTGAGCACGCTGCGCTCGCGGCCCGCAGGCCGCGGCCGGCTGGTGACTCGGGTGGCGGGGGAGGAGAAGTTTCCGCAGGTGCTCGAGTTCATGGCCCGCGAGCTGTCGGCCGGGCGGCAGGCGTTCGTGGTGGTCCCGCTCATCGAGGAGGCCGGTCGGCTGGACTCCCGGGCCGCCGAGGCCGAGTTCGAGCGCCTGCGCGGCCACCCGTTGCTGAGACGGTTCGAGCTGGGCCTGCTGCACGGCCGGCTCAAGGAAAAGCAGGCGGTGATGGACCGCTTCGTCGCCGGCGAGATCCAGGCGCTGGTGACGACGACGGTGGTCGAGGTGGGGGTGGACGTTCCCAACGCCACCCTCATGGTGGTGGAGAACGCCGATCGCTTCGGCCTCTCTCAGCTCCACCAGCTGCGCGGCCGCGTCGGCCGCGGCAGCCACCGCTCGGTGTGCGTGTTGGTCGCCGGCCCGGCCGCCTCGGGCCGCGGGCGCGAGCGCCTGGCCGAGCTGGCGCGCAGCGACGACGGGTTCGCGCTGGCCGAGGTCGACCTGAGACTACGTGGCCCGGGCGAGCTGTGGGGCACGCGCCAGAGCGGGCTACCCCGCCTGAAGCTCGCCGATCTCACGCGCGACGAGCCGCTGCTGCTCAGGGCCCGCGATGCGGCGCGCGCCGTGGTGGCGTCGGATCCATTGCTGCAACGCGCGGAGCACGCCGCGCTGCGGGCGACATTGGTCGAGCACTACCGCGAGCCGCTCGAGTTGGCGCTGGCCGGCTGACGGTTCACGGGGCGGAAGCTTCCAAAGTCATCGCAGCAACACCAGATGCAAAGGATTGGAGGCGACACCGGCGGCATCGCGGACCACGGCGAAATAGATGCCGGCTCCCAGGGTTCCCTGGGCCGAGGTCAGCTCGAGCCGGATCGAGTCGCGCCCGCTGCCGTCGGCCACCGCGGTCTGCCGCAGCACCAGCCGGCCTTGTACGTCGTAGGGTTCCGGAGAAGGCGCGAGATCTGAGAACTCCCGGGCGTCTTGACTGCACCCGTACATTCGCCGACCTGCCCGACGCTAGATTGGACGCATGCATTCGCCGTCCCGATGGGCCTGCGCCGCGCTGCTGCTCTCGCTCGGTGCGTGCTCGGCGGGCGGCGGTGAACGAACCGCGGCCCTCGGTCCCGGGCAGACGGGAGCCCCGGTCGTAATGCCGGCGCCAGCGCGAGAGATTCTGGCCCTGGCGTCCCGAAGGCGAGCGCGGGCGACCCTGGTGAACGTGTGGGCGACCTGGTGCGTGCCATGCCGGGAGGAGTTCCCGTTGCTCCTGCGACTGGCTCGCGAGTACGAGCCCCGAGGGCTCGAGCTGCTGCTGGTCTCGGCGGACTTCGACGATCGGCTCCCGGCGGTGCGTCGTTTCCTCGCCGCGCAAGGGGTGACCGACACCAGCTATCTCAAGGCCGAGGACGACATGTCGTTCATCGACGCGCTCAGCCCGAGATGGTCCGGAGCGCTGCCGGCGACGTTCGTCTACGATGGTGCCGGAAGGCAGATTGCCTTCTGGGAAGGCAAAGCCGACGAAGCGCGCCTCCGCAAGTCCCTCGAGGAGGCGCTAGCCAAACGTTCTTCCATGGAGGACTCCTCGCCATGAGCTCGATTCGACTCCTCATTCCGTTGTTCGTAGCGATCGCCACTTCGACGGCCGCGGCCGACGACCCCACGCCGAAGACGCTCGGGCTCGGCGATCTGGCGCCGATGCGCCAGGTGAGCTTGAAAAACGTGGACGGCCGCCAGATCACCATCGCCGAGGCGGCGGGCAAGAAAGGAACGCTGATCGTCTTCTCCTGCAACCACTGCCCGTGGGTGAAGATGTGGCAGAAGCGCATTGCCCGCATCGGCAACGCCGCCATCGGGCAGGGAGTGGGCGTGATCGCCATCAACTCGAACGATCCTTCGGAGTTCCCGGAGGACGGCTTCGACGAGATGAAGGTGCGGGCGAAGCAGCTCGGCCTGCGCTTCCCCTACGTGGTCGACGAGACCTCGGAGGTGGCCCGGGCGTTCGGTGCGGCGCGCACGCCCGAGGCATTCCTGTTCGACGCCGAGGGCAAGTTGGTCTATCACGGCACCATCGACGACAACGCCCGCGACGGGCGGGCGGTGAAGCAGCCGTGGCTCAAGCAGGCAGTCGAGGCGCTGGCTGCCGGGCGCGCGGTGCCGACCGCCGAGACCAAGGCGCTCGGCTGCAGCATCAAGCTTCGCGAGAAGACCGCGAGCTGATCGCGTCGTCCGGAGCCCTGGCGAATGCCGTCGTGTTTCGCGCGGCGGCCCTCGGCCAGGCGGCCGATCATGCCCGCTCTTGCGCCCAGCCGATCATGCCCGCTCTTGCGCTCGTAGGCGTCCGCGGTCCACCTTGCCCAAGTGCGTTCGCGGGAGCGCCTCGAGCAGGATCACCTCGCGCGGGTGCTTGTAGGGCTCGAGCTGGTCGCGAACGAAGGTCTTGAGCTCGTCGGCCAGCCCGTCGCGCAGGGCGCGCGGCACGACGTACGCGCGCGGCTTGACCAGCCCGCTCGCATCGGTCACGCCCACCACGGCCGCCTCCAAGACCGCCGGATGCCGCAGCAGGCAGCCCTCGACCTCTTGCGGAGCCAGCCACTTGCCGGACACCTTGAGCAGCTCGTCGCCGCGGCCGCAATAGGTGACGTACCCGTCCGCGTCCTTGGCGATCAGGTCTCCCGAGACGTACCACTCGCCCCGGAAGGCTTGCGCCGTCTTCTCCATGTGTTGCCAGTAGGCGATCGCCCGCGAGTCCCCGCGCACCCACAGCCAGCCGGTCTCGCCGGCCGGAAGCTCGCGTCCCTCGTCGTCGCAGACCTTGACCTCGAAGCCGGGCACCGTCGTGCCGAGCGTGCCCGGCCTGACGGCCCCCAGGCGGTTGGAGATGAAGATGTGCCACATCTCGGCCGTGCCGAGGCCGTCGAGCAGCTCGACCCCAAAGGTGTCCTTCCAGCGCTGATAGAGCTCCACCGGCAGCGCTTCCCCGGCCGAGGTGGAGAGCCGGAGCGACGACAGGTCCTGGGCCTTCGCGTCCGGATGGGAGACCATCTTATGGACCATGGTCGGCACGTTGATGAGCACGGTCGGACGGTAGCGGCGGATCCGCTCGAACAGCGCCTCGGGCGTGGCCGGCTCGGGGAACAACACCGCCGCCCCGCCCGCGGCGAACGGGAAGAACAGGTTCGAGCCGGTCGCGTAGCCGAAATACAGCTTGGGCACCGAGAGGGTGATGTCGGTCTCGGTGTAGCCGATCACGCGCTTGGCGTAGCACTCGGTCGTGTGAGCGAACGAGCGGTGGGTCTGGATCACCGCCTTGGGGCGACCAGTGGTGCCCCCCGAGAACAGCCATATCGCGGGGTCGTCGCGATGCGAGGCAAAGGTCTCGAACGTCGTCGAGGCGGCGGACAGCCGGCGGTCGAAGTCGTCGCTGCCAACCTCGAGCACGCCCTTCACGAACGGCGAGCGGCGCGCTGCCGCGTGGAACGCGTCGGGGCTGTCGCGGTGCGTGACCACGACCCGCGCGCGGGTGTATTCGAGGAAGGACGCGGCCTCGCCGGGCGGGAGCCCGGGATTCACCATTACCACCACCGCCCCGAGCTTGAGCGTTCCGAACAGCGCGCCGACGAACTCCGGCGAGTCCGGCAGCGCGATCAGGACCCGATGCTCGGGCTCGACGCCGGCCGCCGCGAGCAGGTTGCCGAACCGATTCGACAACGCCTGCACCTCGGCATAGGAGAACGTCCCCCGGCTGGTGTGCAGGGCCGGGCGGGCGCCGCGGCCCTCGCTGATCCGGGCGTCGAGAAAGTACTCCGCGATGTTCAATCGTTCCGGCGGCTCGTAGGTCATGGTACCTTGGCGGGCCTCGCCCCATCATGGAGGCGCCCCGGGCGAGTGGCAACCTTGGACTTAGGAGAAGGCTGCCGAAAGAGCCCCAATGCAAGGCGCGAGGGAAGCGACGAGCGAGATGTATCCGCAGGATACTTCGCCGCGAGGAGCGACCGAGCAACGCCGCAATCGGGTTTTTTCGGCAGCCTGCCGGAGGAGCCGCGTGCGATGGCGGTCCGGGAGCTGGCCGAGCTGACCTGGGAGGAGGTGCGCGACCTGGACCGCGGCCGCACCGTGGCGGTGCTGCCGGTCGGGGCGCTCGAGGCTCACGGGCCTCATTTGCCGCTCGCCACCGATGTCGTGATCGCCTCGGCGATGGCGCGCGCCGGTGCGGCGCGGCTCGAAGCCCGAGGCGTTGGCACCGTGCTGCTGCCCGCCCTGCCGTTCACGGCCGCCCCGTTCGGTGGCTCCTTCGCGGGAACGCTGTCGATGGAACCCTCGACCGTGATCGCCGTGGTCTCGGACCTGGCGCGCGAGCTGACGCGTCACGGATTCGCCGCCCTGGCGGTCGCCAACGCGCACCTCGATCCAGCGCATCGGGCGGCGCTCGACTCGGCGGTGGAGCGTGCGTCGGCAGACCGTCTGCTGCCGGTGGTCTGCCCCGACCTGACGCGGAGGCCGTGGGCGCTCCGCCTGACGGAGGAGTTTCGAAGTGGTGCCTGCCACGCCGGACGGTTCGAGGGCTCGGTGGTGCTGGCGGAGCGGCCCGAGCTGGTGCGGGAAGAGCTGAGGAAGGCACTCCCGACGAATCCCCGCTCGCTCACGGCTGCGATTCGAGATGGGGTCCGGACCTTCGAGGAGGCCGGGGGCCCACGCGCCTACTTCGGCTCGCCCGCCGAGGCGACCCCCGAGGAGGGACGAGCGACCGTGGAGGTGTTGGGGGGCATCCTGGCTGAGGCGGTGCTCGAGGTGCTGGCCCCGGAGAGAGCGGCGTGACGGGCGAGCGGCCCTCGGAAGCGCCGCGCGGAGCGCTGGCCGATCGCGGCGCGGTGGTGACCGGCGGCGGCCGCGGCATTGGCGCCGCAGTGGCCTGGGCACTCGCCGAGGCCGGAGCCGGCGTCGTGGTGGCGGCGCGAACCTCGGCCGAGATCGAGGCGGTGGCGGCCGCGCTGTGCGATCGTGGCGGGCGGGCTTGGGCGGTGGGCTGTGACGTCACCGACGAGCGAAGTGTCGCATCCCTCGGCGAAGCAGCCCGGAGCCGGCTGGGGACGGTGGACATCCTGGTCAACAATGCGGGGGTTGCGGGGTCGGCGCCGTTCCGGAAGATCTCCCTCGAGGAATGGAGCCGGATGCTGTCGGTCCACGCCACCGGCACGTTCCTGTGCACGCGGCAGTTCGCTCCCGCCATGGTCGAGCGAGGCTGGGGCCGGGTGGTCAACGTCGCCTCGCTCGCGGGGCTCGAGGGCGCGAAGTACGTGGCTCACTACTGCGCGGCGAAGCACGCGGTGGTCGGCTTCACGCGCGCGGTAGCCCTCGAGCTCGCGGGGAGCGGCGTGACGGTGAACGCCCTCTGCCCAGGCTACGTCGACACGCCGCTCACCGAGCGCACGCTGGCCGGCGTGCAAGCCCATGCCGGGCTCCCCCGTGAGCAGGCGCTGGCGGCGGTGCTCGCCACCACGGGTCAGGACCGGCTCGTCACCGCCGAGGAAGTGGCGGCAGCGGTCCTCGAGCTGTGCTTCGAGCCGTCGGGCGAGGTCAACGGCCAAGCGATCGTGCTCAAGCCCCGAGGCGGCACGCCATGAGGTTCGAGATCGTCAACCCGGGGTCGCTGGGCGCTCCGCGGGGGTTCAACCACGGGATCCTAGCCCCTCCGGGCGGCCGGCTCCTGTTCGTCGCGGGCCAGGCCGGCTGGGCGGGCTTTGGGCCCTTGTCCGGGGTCGGCCAGGGCGAGCCGCCGAGCTTCGTCGACCAGTTTGCTCGGGCGCTCGACCGAGTACTGGCCGTCGTCCGGGCCGCCGGGGGGGAGCCCGCCGATGTCGCGCGCCTCACCGTCTACGTCATCGACCTCGACGCCTACCGCGCCAGCTTGAAACCGCTGGGTGAGGCGTGGCGGGCCCGGTTCGGAGATCACTACCCGGCGATGGCGTTGGTCCAGGTCCAAGAGCTGGTGGATCGCGGGGCCCTGGTCGAAATCGAGGCCACCGCGGTCCTCGGGGGTCGCCCCTAGCATGTCGCTCGAGCCGCGGTCGTTCCTCTATCGCTTGGACCCCGAAACCGGCGTCGTGACGATCACCCTCAACCGGCCCGAGCGGCTGAACGCCCTGACGTTCGAGGTGTACGCCGAGCTACGCGACACGTTCCAGACCCTCGACACCGAGCCCGGCGTGCGAGCGATCGTGCTGACCGGTGCGGGACGGGCCTTCTGCTCGGGCGGCGACGTGGAGGACATCATCGGGGCTCTGTTCGCCCGCGACGCCAAGGGCCTGCGCGAGTTCACCACCATGACCTGCGACGTGATCCGGAACCTGCGGCGCTGCCGGCGCCCGGTGATCGCGGGTCTCAACGGCACGGTGGCTGGGGCCGGGGCCGTGATCGCCACCGCCTGCGACGTTCGGATCGCGGCCGAGTCGGCGAAGATCGCGTTCCTGTTCGTGCGGGTGGGTCTGTCGGGCGCCGACATGGGTGCCTCCTGGCTGCTGCCGCGCCTGGTGGGGTTGGGAACCGCGACAGAGCTGCTGCTGACCGGCGACTTCATCGATGCCAAGCGGGCCCACGAGATCGGGCTCTACCAGAAGGTCGTGCCCGAGGATCGGGTGCTGGCAGAGGCCACCACCTTGGCCGAGCGACTCGCGCGCGGTCCTTCGCCGGCGCTGGCCGTGACCAAGCGGGCGCTCGACGTCGAAGCCGTCCTGGGACTCGAGGAAGCTCTGCGCTACGAGTCCGAAGCCCAGGCGGCTCTCATGGAGCACCCGAACTTCCGCGAGGCGTACGAGGCGTTTCGCGCCAAGCGGGACGCCCGGTTCGCTTGATCTCGTCCATGAGACTCCTCCGGTCCGCCATCGCCTACGCCAAGAGCACCCTTCTCCCCCCGACCCAACGCTGGCGACAGGCCCAATCCAAGGAGATCCAGTACTGGCGAACCACTCCGCCGTATTACATGCCCTGGTTGGCCCGGTTGAATCGCTTCGGCTATCGGGCCGGCGAACCGAGCCGGTATGACCGTTACGTCGACTGCCTCCCCCTGTCCACCATCACCTCTCGGTTTGCATTCATCCAGTTGCCGGACCGACCGGTCGTCGTGGACCTCGGATGCGGACCCTCCGGCATCGGCTACGCCCTGAGTCACTCGGGAACCACCTATTGCATCGACCCGCTGCTGGACGAGTACCGGAATCTCCCTGGGTACAAGGAACACATCTTCGACCGGTTGCCCAGCGGCAAGGTCCTGGTCTGCCAACCGGGAGAGAGCGCCGTCATCGACGAGCGCGCCGATTTGGTGTTTTGCATCAACGTTCTCGATCATACGAAAGCCCCTTCCGCGGTGTTGAACAACTGCTCCAGGCTGCTGAAGCGCGGCGGCCACCTGTTCTTGCTGGTCGATGGCTACTTGAATGGGAGGCCGAGGGTGATCGACCCCCTCCATCCGCATCAATTCTCGGCGGAGGGCCTGAGATCGCTCATCGAGGCGTGCGGCATGACCCTCGTCCACTTCCAGGAAGAGGAAAGTCTGCACGGCGGACGGATCCAGCAACTTCAGGTGGCGTTCCAGAATCTGGGGAGGAGCAGGAAGATCCAATTCGGAGAGTTCTTGGCGATTGCGACGAAGGGATAGCCAGATCAGTGCGGAGCCGAAGCCAAGGGCGGGGGGCTCCTCCGGGAACGCAAATGGCCAGCACAGCAGGAGGAGAGGCTGTTTCGCCACGCGATACCATGGCGGCCTCCATCGGAACTTGAGTCCCTCGGGCCAGCGAAGGATGAGGTAGTACATGAGGCGCGCCAGGACTACGTGAGCTCCTGATCGATGAGAGCGGTTCGACGGGTGAGAGCCGAACTGCGGAGGCGATGGGTGGGCTGAACCCATGGTCGCCTCGCCCACTCGAGCACGATGGCGGCGGAACCGCGCCAAGGTCCATGGTCGCCACACATGGTCGCCACGCCTGGCTGCCGGACCGACCTGCCGCTATGATGCCGCTTCCGCCATGACGCCCGACCCGCTGCCGATCGGCGCCTTCCTCGAAGGCCGCCACACCGCCTTTGCCCACGAAATCGGCGCCTTCGCGGCTCCGCTCGCCACCCGACGCGAGCCGACCGACGATGCCGCGGCCCGTCGGGAGGCGCGGGTCCTGTTGGAAGAGATGGGTGCCGGCGGCTGGCTCACATCGATCGAGCGCCAGGACTGGCGGGCCTGCTGCCTCGCCCGCGAAGCGCTGGCCGCCGCCTCGCCGCTCGCCGACGCGGTCTTCGCCCTGCAGGGGCTGGGGACGCTGCCGCTGCTGCTCGCCGGCGATCCCAAGGTCCGCGAGCGTTGGGTCGCGGCGGCGATCGCGGGGCACGCAATGGCCGCCTTTGCCATGACCGAGCCCCAAGCCGGCTCGGACGTGGCGGCGATCGCAACCACCGCGCGGCGCGACGGGACCAGTTATGTCCTCGACGGGGTCAAGACCTACATCTCGAACGCCGGGATCGCCGACTTCTACACCGTGTTCGCGTCCACCGATCGCACGGCAGGCGGCCGCGGGATCTCGTGCTTCGTGGTGCCCGCCGACAGCGAAGGGCTCCGCTACCTCGGCCCCCAGATCCTCTCGGCCCCGCATCCGCTCGGCGAGATCGCGTTCGACGGCTGCCGCGTTCCGGCCGCAAACCGCCTCGGCGAGGAAGGCAAGGGCTTGGCGCTGGGACTGCAGACGCTCGACCGCCTGCGGGCAACCGTAGGCGCGGCCGCCTGCGGCATGGCGGCTCGGGCGCTCACCGAGGCCCTGCAGCACGCGCGTGCGCGGCGTCAGTTCGGCAAGCCGCTGTCCGAGTTCCAGCTCGTCCAGGAGAAGCTGGCGCGCATGGCGACTGACTTGGTCGCCGCCCGGTTGTTGGTGTACCGCGCGGCCTGGGAGGCCGACCGCGGGGCCGAGCGGGTCACCCTCGAAGCCGCCATGGCGAAGGCGTTCGCCACCGAGGCCGCGCAAGGGATCGTGGACGATGCGGTGCAGGTGTTGGGGGGTGCCGGCGTGATGGCGAATCATCCCGTGGATCGGCTGTATCGCGCGGTGCGGGCCCTGCGCATCTACGAGGGGACGACGGAGATCCAGCACCTGGTGATCGCCGGACAGCTGCTGAAGGGCGGGACGTGAAGGCGGTCTGCATCGGCGGCGGGCCGGCGGGTCTGTTCTTCGCCCTCTTGCTCAAGCAGGCCGATCGGGGCCACGAGGTCACCGTCTACGAGCGCAACCGCCTCGACGACACGTTTGGCTTCGGCGTGGTCTTCTCGGACGCCACCGAAGAGGCGCTGGGGCAGGCCGACCCCCATGTGACGGCGGCTATGGCGGCGCACAGCCATCGCTGGGACGACATCGAGATCCACTACCGGGACGCGGTGCTGACCTCCACCGGCCACCGGTTTTCCGGCTTGTCGCGCAAGACCCTGCTCCGGATCCTGGCCGATCGCTGCCGGGAGGTTGGCGTCCACCTGTGCTTCGAGCGCGAGATCAGCGATCCCGGGGCGATCGGCGATGCCGGTCTCGTGCTGGCGGCCGACGGCGCCAACTCGTGGGTGCGCGAACGCTACCGCGAGCACTTTCGGCCGGTGGCCGACGTGCGGCCCAACAAGTTCGTGTGGTTTGGCACGACCAAGCCCTTCCCTGCCTTCACGTTTTACTTCAAGCAAACCACGCAAGGGCTTTGGCGGGTTCATGCGTATCAGTATGAGCCTGGAGGCTCAACGTTCATCGTCGAGGCGCGGGAGGCGACCTGGCGGGCGGCCGGTCTGGACCAGGCGGGGGAGGCGGAGACGATCCGCTTCTGCGAACGGCTGTTCGCCGACCAGCTCGAGGGCCATCGGCTGCTTTCCAACCGGTCGATCTGGCGCAGCTTCCCGACCCTCCGCAACGAGCGATGGCACCACGGCAACGTGGTGCTGGCGGGGGACGCGGCGCACACCGCGCACTTCTCGGTCGGCTCGGGCACCAAGCTCGCGATGGAAGACGCCATCGCGTTGGTCGGGGCCCTGAAGGCTGATGCCGAGATTCCGGTCGCGCTCGCCGCCTACGAGGAGGCGCGGCGTCCCGCCGTCGAGAGCCTGCAGCGGGCCGCGCAGGCGAGCCTCCAATGGTTCGAAGACACCGAGCGCTACCTCGACCACGACCCGCTGCAGTTCGCCTTCACCCTGCTCACCCGCAGCCTGCGCGTCACCCATCAGAACCTCAAGCAGCGCGACCCGGACTTCGTGGCGCGGGTGGACGGCTGGTTCGCCGAGCAGGCGACCCGGCAAGTGCAGTCGAATGCCCGGATCACCGAGACGCGCCCGGCAACGAGCGGGGCCGCCCCGCCGCCGATGTTCACGCCGTTTCGGCTCCGCGATCTCGTGCTTGCGAACCGCGTGGCCGTCTCGCCGATGTGCCAGTATTCGGCCACCGACGGGATGCCCGGCGATTGGCACTTGGTGCACCTGGGAACCCGCGCCATGGGTGGGGCGGGGCTGGTGTTCACGGAGATGACCGACGTGAGCGCCGAGGCCCGCATCTCCCCCTGGTGCACCGGCCTGTACCGGCCCGAGCACGTCGGGGCGTGGAGGCGGATCGTGGACTTCGTGCACCGGGAGACCTCGGCCAAGATCGCGATCCAGCTCGGGCACGCCGGCCGCAAGGCCTCGACGCAGCGGCTGTGGGAGGGCGACAACGAGCCGCTTCCGGAGGGCAACTGGCCGATCGTCGCGCCGTCCGCGATTCCCTACTACGCACACAGCCAGGTGCCGAAGGAGATGACGCGGGCCGACATGGAGGCCGCGATCGCCGACTACGCTCGCGCCGCCGGGTTCGCCGCCCAAGCCGGGTTCGACCTGCTCGAGATCCACGCGGCGCATGGATACCTGCTTGCCAGCTTCATCTCGCCGCTCACCAACCGCCGCACCGACCACTACGGGGGCCCGCTCGTGAACCGCATGCGCTTCCCACTCGAAGTCTTCGATGCCGTACGCGCGGTGTGGCCGGCGGAAAAGCCGATGTCGACCCGGATCTCCGCCGTCGACTGGTACCCGGGCGGCCACGAGCCCGCCGACGCGGTGGAAGTCGCGCGCATGCTGCACGCGCATGGGTGCGATGTCGTGGACGTTTCGGCGGGTCAAACGGTGTCCGACCAACGCCCGGTCTACGGACGCTTGTTCCAGACGCCGTTCGCCGATCGAATCCGCCACGAGGTCGGGATCGCGACCATGGCGGTCGGCAACATCTCGTCCTATGCAGACGTGAACACCATCCTCGCCGCCGGCCGGGCCGACCTGTGCCTGCTCGCCCGCGCGCATCTGTGGGATCCGTACTGGACGCGCCACGCCGCCTACGAGCTCGGCTACCCGCTCCGGTGGCCGGATCCGTACGAGTCGCTGAACCGCTACCGCCCTCGATTCACCTGATCCAGGAGACGCCACCGGGGCTCGGCGGCGAGCCCCTATGCTCCGGAGGCCAAACGCCATGGCCGTGACCTATTCCAGCTACCTGAAGCTCGACCAGCTCCTTTCGCTCCAGCAGCCGCTCTCGGACGGGCCGGAGCACGACGAGGTCTTGTTCATTGTCATCCACCAGGTGTACGAGCTGTGGTTCAAGGAAATCCTGCACGAGATCGACTACCTCAAGGGGCTGCTGGCCCGGCCGGACACGCCGCGGGCGCTTCACACGCTGAAGCGGGTGCTCACCATTCTCAAGGTTGCGGTGGCCCAGATCGACATCCTCGAGACCATGACTCCGCTCGAGTTCCTGTCGTTCCGCGATCGGCTCGAGTCGGGGAGCGGATTCCAGTCGTTCCAGTTCCGGGAACTCGAGTTCGTCTTGGGGATGAAGGAGCGGGCGGCCCTGGCGCGTTACGCGCCGGGGGGCGAGCCGCACGGCCGCCTCGCGCGCCGTCTGGCGGAGCCGACCCTGTGGGACGCCTTCCTGGGCTTCCTGGCCCAGCAGGGATACCCGGTGCCGCCGGAGCTGCTGGCCCGGGACGTGACCACGTCCCTCCAACCCGCGCCCGCCATGCAGTCGATCCTGATCGACGTCTATCGCCGGGACCCGGTCGTCAGCACCCTCTGCGAGCGGCTGGTGGACCTCGACGAAGGGCTTCAGGAGTGGCGTTACCGGCACGTGAAGATGGTCGAGCGCACGATCGGCACCAAGCGGGGGACGGGTGGTTCGGCCGGCGCCGAGTACCTCATGACCACGTTGAACCGGCCGTTGTTCCCCGACCTCTGGGCGATTCGCACCGACCTTTAGCCGGCCGCCGAACCAGCCGAGAACAGGGGAGATCGTCCTGGGCTGCGGTGGGGAGCAGATCGCTCTTTCTCGCCGCGCCGGAATGTTCGACAATTACTGGAAGGCGGCCGTGTGTCCGGTGTGCCGGCCGGGGGGATCCCGGTACCCGGCCCGGCCGATCTGGTCCCCGATGATCGTCCACTGTCCACATTGCGCGACGGGTTATCGGCTCCCCGAGCCGCTCCTCGGCGAGCGGGGAGCGAGAGTGCACTGCCCCTCCTGCGGCGGGAGCTTCCTCCTGTTGCGGGAAGGAAACGGGGTTCGCGTGGAGCCGCAGCCGGTGGCAGCCAGGGCTCGTCCCGCCTCGGCGAGCGGGGTCCCGGTGGGCGCCGCGCGAGCCAGCGATGACCGGGAGCTCGAGGACGGGCCCGCGACCGAGGGGCCCGAGGAACCCGGCGAGGTGGCGGCGGAGCTGTTGGATTCGCTGGCGAACCGGCTCGGGGCCGCCCTGGGTGAAGCGCGAGCCCGGGGTCGAGTGTTGGCGCAATTCGGCCCGGACCTGATGCACGCCTACGAGGAGTATCGGCGGCGTCTCGGCGACAGTGGGGCACCGGGCACGTTTCGTGAGGCAGTTCGCGAGCGCTGGGGGGTGGACCTTTCCGCGGCCCCCCATCCGGTCGCCGACTAGCTCCGTCACTCAGCCCGCCCCGCCCGCCAGCGGGTCGCGGGGCACGGACCTGGCCCGCCGACCCCAGGCGATCACCAAGCCTCCCGCCGCGGCCACCACCACGGCGCCGATTACGAGGGTGGCGCGCGTGCCGAGCGCGCGAGTCGCCACCCCGGCCACCGACACGCCGACCAGGAACACCAGCCGCATCAAGAAGTCCCGCGTGCTGAACACGCGTCCGCGTTGGCGGGCCTCGGTGCTCTCTTGGAGCAGGGTCTCGGAAAGCATGAACGCCGGCGCCGCCGCGAGCCCGATGACGAACGCGGCGGCGGCGAACGCCGCGAAGTGCCGGGTCAGGGCGAACCCCATGAGCCCCGCTCCCGCGAGCAGCAGGCCGCCGCCCAGCAGCCACGCGCGGGAGATCCGGTAACCGTGGCGATTGATCCACCAGGTCCCGAGCCCGCCGCCGGCGCCAAGCACGCAGAGCAGACCTCCCAAACGCTCCATGCCGGGGGTGCGCGCCGCGCGCTGGATGTGCTGGTTGCCGGCGACGTGCAGAAAGCCGCCAGCCACCCAGACGGCGGCAAGGGCGAGCAGCGCAAGCCCCACGCTGGAATTCCGCCGGACCACGCTCCACCCCTCGCCGACCTCGGTGAGATAACGGTGCCACGAGATCTCGGGGGTGGGAACGGTCGGGCGGCTCGGCCGATAGGCGATCAGAGCGAGGGCGACGACCGACCACAGGTAAGTGCCCCCGTTGATCAGCAGGGCGGTCGCCCAGCCCCAATGGTCCACGACCCAGCCTCCGGCCAGCGCCCCGGCCGCGGTGGCCGCGATCCCGGCGCTCGCCAGCCAAGCGTTCGCCGTCAGCAGCTGGCCCGGGGGCACGATCTCGGGGGTGATGGCGCTCTTGGCCGGCAGGAAGAACACGTTGCAGGTGAAGAGGCCGAAGACCACCCCATAGACCGGCAGGGTGTGGGAGGAAATGCCGTAGAGCAGCGGAAT
>DASXTP010000022.1:0-25635 GCA_036505355.1 Candidatus Eiseniibacteriota bacterium
GGCCCTCCGCCATCCTGGCTACGGGCCTCCTCGGACGCAACGGGACGACACCTGGTCACTCCCCTGCCCTCCGCCCATGAGCTCTCCCCACATTGTCGTCCCCACCGACGACGAGCTGCTGCGCCTGCTGCTCGAGGCTCACCGGCGGCTCGGCGGCGTCGCCCATCGCACCCCGGTCGTGACCTCGCGCACACTCGATCAGCGGGTCCAAGCCCGCGTCTTTCTCAAGTGCGAGAACCTGCAGCGCATGGGGGCGTTCAAGTTTCGCGGCGCCTACCACATGATCTCGCGCCTGCCGGACGAGGTGCGGCGCCATGGGGTGGTGGCCTACTCGTCGGGCAACCACGCCCAGGCGGTGGCGCTGGTAGCGCGGCTGCTCGAGCTGCCGGCCACCATCGTGATGCCGAGCTTCGCGCCCGAGGCGAAACTCGCCGCGACGCGCGAATACGGCGCCGAGGTGGTGTTCTACGATCGAGCCGGCGAGGGTCGCGAGGCGATGGCCGAACGACTGGCGCGCGAGCGGGGCTTGACGCTGGTGCCCCCGTTCGACCATCCCGACATCGTGGCGGGACAGGGCACGGCGGCGCTCGAGCTGTTCGAGGACGCGGGCGCCATGGATCTACTGCTGGTCCCGGTGGGCGGGGGAGGCCTGCTAGCGGGCTCGGCCCTGGCGGCCAGGCACCTGGCGCAGGGCTGCCGCGTGGTCGGCGTCGAGCCCGAAGCCGGCGACGACGGCGTGCGGTCGTTCGAGGCGGGTCGGCTGGTGCGGGTCGAGAACCCGGTGACGATCGCCGACGGGGCGCGCACGCCGTCGCTCGGCGCCTTCACCTTCCAGGTCATCCGCCGCCACGTGCACGAGATGCTCTCGGTGTCCGATGAGGCGCTGGTGCGGGCCATGCACTTCGTCTGGCAGCGGCTGAAGCTGGTAGTGGAGCCGACGGGAGTGCTGGGCCTCGCCGCGCTGCTCGAGCGGCGGATCGAGGGCGCGGGCCGGCGGGTGGGAGTGATCCTGTCCGGCGGCAACGTGGAGCTGAGCGCCGCCGGGGAGCTGTTTCGGGGGCTCGAGGCTTCGGGCGGGAAGCAAACCCCTCGTGACCCGCATTAGCGCTTTGGGCTTGACGGGTCGGGCTCTGCGTCCCGTCCCGCCCCTACTTGAGCCCCGCCTTCTGGAGCGCCGATCGGAGATCCGACTCGCTGTGCACGCCCACGTAGTGGGCGGCGATCACGCCCTTGCGGTCGATCACGACCAGCGAGGGAATCCCGGTGACGTGATAGCGCTCGCCGACCTTGCCGTCGGTGTCGAGCAGCGCCAGGGTGGTGTACTTGTTCTTCTGCAAGTAGGCACGGGCAGTCTGGGCCGACTCGCGCTGGTTGATGGCGTAGACCACCAGCCCCTTTCTCCGGAATTCGTTGTGTAGCTTCTCGACGTTGGGCATCTGCATCCGGCACGGCCCGCACCAGGTGGCCCAGAAGTCGAGCAGCACGACCTTGCCGCGCTGGCCCTTGAGGCTGTGCGTCCGCCCGCTCAGGTCCTTGAGCGTGAAATCGCTCGCCGGTTGACCGCTCAGGTCGACGACCCCCGGGCGTGAGAAATGGGCGACCTCCTTGGCCCCGGTGGGGGCGTGGAACACGAACAGGCTGTCCGCGACCGGTCGGTCGAGGCTGGCAAGCGTGAAGATCACGGTCTCGGTGCGATCGAGCGTGTGTCCCTGGCTCGACTGACGGAAGTGAAGCTGGGACTTGAGCACCACCTGCCGCTCCCGATCGATCCAATACAGGCGGGGTAGCTCCTCCACGCCGGCTGGACGGGGCGGGCTGGCGAAGGCGATCTCCATCACGTAACAGGGCCGTGCTCGGTTCTCCAACCGCAGCGGCTCCTCGCGCAGAATCCGGGCGCTCTTCACCCCCCGGTCCAGCGTGCGGTAGGTGTACAGCAGGTTGGCCGCGATGCCCGCTGAGGCGACCTGCGCCGAATCCATCGTAGTCGGATCGGGTGCCGCCGCCGGCTCCCGAGTGTATTGACTGAAGGCGGCGACGTAGGTCCAGGTGTCGTGGCCGTCGGATACGCGGAGCGAGCCCTGCTGGGGGTGCTGCACCTCCTCGTGCAGCCGCCCAGGCTGGCTTCCGGCCAGCAGCAGCGACAAATCCTCGGATTGCTTTCGCCCCTGCACGTCCATCTCGACCACGACCTGGGCCCGCAGCTCGTAGCTCTTGAGCCCGCTGTAGTGCTCGCTGACCTGGTGGAGGATGTCGAGCTCACGGGCCGGGGCTTGCGCAAGCGCCGGGCCCGCGACGAGCAAGATCAAGGTCGAGCGGACCGCGATGAGCCAAAGCAAGAGATGCCTCCTTTGAATGCGAGCCGTACGACTTACGCTCCTGGATCCCGCCGCCGCAGTCATCCGGGTCACGCGTGCGTGCCAGTGGCTCGCCGCCACCGGCGACGATCACGCCACCAGCTCTCGTCGCTTGGCTTCGAGGGCCTCGAGCAGCGCTTCGTAAGACCGGGCGAAAGCCGCCACGCCCTCGGGCTCGAGCATCTCGATCAGGGCTTCCACCGGCACGCCGAGCTTCGGGAGCCGCGCCAACCGCGCCTCGGCTTGGTCCAGCTCGCGCTCGAGGCGCGGCTCCACCGCGCCGTGATCGTTGAACGCCGCCAGCGTCTGCAGCGGCATGGTGTTCACCGTGTCCGGACCGATCAGCTCTTCGACGTAGAGCACGTCCCGGTAGGCCGGATTCTTAGTGCTGGTCGAGGCCCACAACGGCCGCTGCCGATGGGCCCCGCGCTCTTCCAGTTGCCGGAAGCGCGCGGCGCCGAACCGCTGCCGGAAGCGCCGGTACGCCAACCGTGCGTTGGCGACCGCCGCCTTGCCGCGGAGCCCCTCCAACTCGGCCCGCTGGCCCGAGCCCTCGGGGAGCGCCGCCCGAGCGGCCTCGATCGCGGCGTCCACCTTGGTGTCGACGCGCGAGACGAAGAACGAGGCCACCGAGAAGATGCGAT
The DNA here is from genome assembly GCA_036505355.1 of Candidatus Eiseniibacteriota bacterium. Taxonomy (GTDB): domain Bacteria; phylum Eisenbacteria; class RBG-16-71-46; order RBG-16-71-46; family RBG-16-71-46; genus WS-8. The sequence goes on from DASXTP010000022.1 coordinate 2,999, forward strand.
CCACCGGGAGCCTCGCGGCGACACGCTGCTCGAGGCCGGTCAGGTACGCGTCGATCACCTGCTCGTAGCGCGCGAGCGAGAAGATCAGCGTCACGTTGATGCACAACCCTTCGGCGGTCAACGCGGCGATGGCCGGCAATCCCTCGGCGGTGGCCGGGACCTTGACCATCACGTTCGGGCGCGACACCGAGCGATGGAGCCGTCGCGCCTCCTCGAGCGTGGCGGCCGTGTCGCGAGCCAGCCGCGGGCTCACCTCGATGCTGACGCGGCCGTCGCGCCCGCCGCTATGCTCGAACGTCGAACGCAGACGGTCGCAGGCCATCTGGATGTCCTCGACCGCCAGCGACTCGAACAGCGCCGGTCCCTCGAGTCCCTGCGCGATCCGCGTCTGCAGCGCGCCGTCGTAATCGCCGCTTTCGGAGATGGCGAGCTGAAAAATGGTCGGGTTCGAGGTGACGCCGACCACGCCTTCGTCGCGGACCAGCCGGTCGAACTCGCCCGAGACCAAGTGTCCCCGGCGAATGAAGTCGAGCCAAACGCTCTGGCCGAGTTGCAGAAGCTGCTGGGCGCGGCTGCTCATGCCAGGGCTCCGTCGAGGCTCATCGCTTGGTCAGGTCCTGGGCCAGGCAGACGATCCGCCCCTCCGGATCGCGAAGCATCGCGACGCGATGGCCCCAGGGCATGTCGGCCGGCGCTTGCTGGAAGGTGGCGCCCTTGGCCATCAGGTCGGCGTGCGCCCGGTTCACGTCCCGGACCATGAGATAGATCTGCGGCTCGCGTGGCGGGCGCCACTGGTCGGGAGGACCGGGCATCGGTGGCATGAACCCCAGGCTCGAGCTGGGCCCGGTGACCACGAACAGGTGGTTCATGCTCGGATCGTGCTGGAAGTTGGAGAAGCCCAGAAACTCGGTATAGAAGCGCTTCACCTCGTCCATGGCGTGGCTGGTGTAGTCCATGTGCTGACTTGCGGCCCCGATCGCGTTCGGACCCTGCATCGCCGGAGGGGCTGCGCTCGGGGTGCTCGCGGCCGGCTTCGGTCGGGCCGCGCTGGACGCCTTACGGGGGGCCGCGCGGCGCGCTGCCGAAACCTTGGACGCCTTGGGTCGTGCGGCAACACGCCGGGCGGGTTTCGACCTCGAGCTCGATCGCTTGGCGGGCTTCTTGGCAGCCATGGGAATCAGCCTCCTTGCGGGTGGTGGGGACGACGCGACTCGCGACTGACAATATCCGCCGGGAGACGGCTCAGGTGCAAGGGGCACCTGGCCCGCCACGGTCAGGCCGGAACAAGACCCTGCCGACCGGAAGACGCGGGCTAGCGAGCCGCCGTGGACTCAGCGATGATGTGGGGTTCGTCGCCCCCCCCGGGCCCGATGTCGGCGTGGGCCTCACTTCACAGCCGGGTCGAAGTTCTCCACCAACCAGACGTCGGATTTGGTCTCTGGCACCACGCAGGCGATGCGCTTGGCGTCGGGCGACAGGTCGATCCCCACCAAAAACGAGATCTCGAAGGGCAATCGGGCGACCTCCTCGATGCGTCTGCCGACGAGGGAGATCCTCACCAGCCGCGATGAGCCCGTCTCGTTGATGGCGTAGATCCACTCTCCATCGGGCGACCAGCCGATGGGCCCGTACCCGTCCAGGAGCCTCATCTGCGACGAATCGGTCAGGGACAGGATCCATAGCCCTTCGGCGGGTTTCCGGTTCCAATCCACAGCGACGCTCCGGCCGCTGGGTGAGTAGTGGGGATCGAACATCCAACCCACGGAGTCGTTCGGCACCAGCGGCCTCTCTGCTTCGGTCTCGGGATCGAGAATGGCGAAGTTCCGGTTTCCAGGCAGGTGATAGAGGATCTTGGAGCCCGGCGCCCATTCGAGCTCAGTTTCCTCGCCCAGGACCGGGCGCCCGAGGGGGCGAGGGGTGCCACCTTCGGACGGGACCACCCAGATCCGGCCGCCCAGCATGCGGCCCGCGACGAAGGCGATCCGCTTGCCGTCGGGAGACCAGGCCGGGAAGTGGCAGGGCTGGTCGAGAAATGTGATCCGCTTCTGCTCGCCGGCGGCCAGGTCGAGCGTGTAGATGTTCTTCACGTCGCTCGAGCCCATCCCGAAGGCGATGTGGCTGCCGTCCGGGGAGAAGTGGACCCCTTCGATTTCCGAAGTGCCATGGGTGAGCTGCTTCGTCTCGGCAGCTCGAGCGCCGCGCCCCACGCCGAGTGTTGCCACCCAGACGTTCGATCCTCCCTCGCCACGCGCAAACACGAGCCGCCGCCCGTTCTTCGAAACGGCGAATTGGTAGCCCAGGTCCAGCCCAGCGAGCACGGTCCCTGGAGGTCCCTTCGACGTGAGACCATCCCCGGCCACCTTGAGGCGCATGAGATCGGACGTCTGGTGAGACGACCGCAGGAAGTAGATCGCGTCGCCCCGTGGGGTCCAGCGCGGGCAAGAAATGTCCACGCTGTCCCGGTAGATTAGCCCCTGCCGGCGGTCGGTTCGCCGGACCGCGCGGATGGCGTAGCCGGATGAGTCCTGGGTCAGGCAGAGGACGACGTCGCTGCGCGGGGACCAGTCGAGATCTAGGAGCCACGTGTATCTACCGGACACGACTAGGGACTCGGAGACGCTCCCCCCAGGCCGTCCGATGCCGACGTGCTTCCACGGCTGACCACACGTGGCGAGCTGAGACCCATCGGGCGACCAGGCCCCGAGGAAGCCACGGCCCAGCGGGCGCGCCGGACCTCCAAGCCGTGGCACCAGATACAACCCGCCGGTCGTGTCGTTGAAGGCGAAGACCATCAACTCGGATGCGGTCGGCGACCAACGGGGGCCGAAAGCGTTGGAATCGAAGCCCCCGCCGATGTTCTTGAAGCGAAAAATCTCCAGCGGAGGCCCACCGGAGGCATCCTGGACCATGACCTTGTCGTCGCCATCCGGCACGTCCTCCACGTACGCGATCGACTGGCCGTCCGGGGAGATCGTCGGGGAGCGCGCCCGGCCCACGAACGTGAGCTGCCTGTAGGTCGCCGGGGCGGCCTTGTGCTTTGGAAGCGCAAAGAGGGCGAGCGCGGCGATCGCGATCAGAGCGCCGGCGGCCACGAGCCAATGGAGCCGTCTGGGACCGATGACGCGGGAGCTTGGCACCGCGGCGGATGTCGCAGCGGGCGTTCCGGCTGCGTCCCCCGCGGAGCCGGCGGCACCGGCCGCGACCTCCGCCTGCGGGCCTGGGCGCACCACACGCTTCGATTCCCGCTTGAGCCTTCTCAAGTCGATGAGCATGTCGGCGGCCGACTGGTAGCGGTCTTCACGGTCCTTCTCGAGCGCGCGGTTCAGCACGTGGAGGAACTCCGATGAGAGGTCGGGGCGAAACTTCTTCACCGGCTCGGGCGCCTCGTTCAAGATCGCGTACATCGTGGCCGCGTCGCTGTCGCGCTGGAACGGCGTGCGGCCGGCCAGCATCTCGTAGAGCACGGCACCGAACGAGAAGAGATCAGCGCGGAGATCCACCTCACCGCCCTCGATCTGCTCGGGGGCCATGTAGGCAAGCGTGCCCACCGTGCTCGAGGTGCGTGTCAGCTTGATCGAGCCCTTGAGCTTGGCGAGCCCGAAGTCCATGACCTTGATTTGGCCCCGGGCGTTGACCATGATGTTCTCGGACTTGATGTCGCGATGGACGACGCCGTGCTGGTGCGCCTCGCGCAGCGCCTCGCCGATCTGGAGCGCGAAGTCGACCACCTCGTCCAGCGGGAGCGATCCCTGCTCGATTCGTCCCCGCAGCGTCGCGCCCTCCACGTGCTCCATGACGATGAAGAGCTGCTCGTCGTCCTCCGCGATGTCGTGGATGACGCAAACGTTGGGATGGTTGATCGCCGAGGCGGCGCGCGCTTCCTGGACGAAGCGCGCCCGCTCGGTCTCGTGCCCGCCGACGGCCGCGGGGAGAAACTTGAGGGCGACGATGCGGTCGAGCTTGGCGTCGCGCGCCTTGTAGACGACGCCCATGCCGCCTTCGCCGATCTTCTCGTAAACCTGGTAGTGGAGGATCGAACGTCCGATCATCGTGGTGTCCTCGGCCGCAGGATAGGCTGCAAGGCTTCGGTTGCCAACGTCGCGTCCGACTAGCTCACGCACGAGGAACCAAACGACCGCGCCCCTGCCCCGGCGTGGGCCGGGGTTTCTCGACTACGCCGACCGCTTCGTCAGCGTGTGGCGTCCAGCAGTCCCGCTCCGTCCGACTGGGGCTTGGCGGGGGGCTTGTCCTTGGTCGGCACCCGCTTCGCCACCGGCTTCCCTGCGCTCGGGGTTCTCTGGGGCCGGCGCGCATCGGGAGCGGCGCCCGCGGGATCCTCGGGGCGAATGTCTCGGTCGTGGGGCAGCACGTTGAGCTGCGACTTTCCGGGGCCCCAATACAGGATCTCGACCCGGCGGTTGAGCGCGTCCACTCGCGGACCCTTGCCGGTCGCGACCGGGTTGAACATGCCCTGGCTCCCGGTCCCGAGCCGCGAAGAGTCCACGCCTGCCGCCACCAGGTAGCGGCGCACGGCGGCGGCGCGCCGGCGCCCGGTCGCCAGGTTCTCGAACACGTTGCCGTGCGTGTCGGTGTAGCCGATGAGCAGCGCGCGGATCTCGGGCGCGGCTCTCATCACCGCCGCCGCGCTATCGAGCAGCACCTGGCTCAGCACGCTGACGGTGTCCGAGCCGCGCTCGAAGTGCACCGAGTTGAACGATCCCAGCCGATCGAGCGCATGCTCCAGCCCTGCCGAGGCGATGCCCGGGACGACCCGCGGTGACGCCGGTCCCTCCTCAGGGCCGGTCTCGCCGGGTGCGGCAGGCTCTGCCGGCGCGGTCGGGGCGGGGTGCGCGGGCCACCCGAACGACGTCGAGCCTCGCCCGGTCGGGCTCTGCGGGGCCGGGGCAATCGTGGCCACCACGGACGGCGCCGGCGACGGGGCGTTCTCCGGCTCCCGAGTCGGGCTCGGGTTCAAGAACCGGAACACGTCCTCGTCGAGCTTGAAGCCGAAGTCGACGTAGAAGCCTCGTTCGCTGCGCGATCCACTCGTGAGGTCGCCGTCGGCGTAGCCGAACCAGTTGTAGCCGCTCGAGAGTCGCAGGTTCTTGATCGGCGAGCAGCCGAGCTCGGTGCCCAACCCATCTTGGCGGCGGCGCGCACGATCGGTGAACAGCGTGCGGCCGACCAGGCCGACGTCCCACAGCCGGTGGAAGTCCCACGTGCCACGCAGGGCGAGCAGCTTCGCATCGGCCGAGCCGCCGTCGGTCTCGAGATCATCGGTGAAGCGGGCCGCCACCTGGCCGCGAAGCTGGAACGGGCGCACCGGCTGGTAGCCGGCGTGGAGCGATCCGACGCGAGCCAGCGTGCGGACCAGCGTGCCGTTGGGATCCGGCTCGCGATCGTAGCGGGTCTCGAACCGCGCCAGCGCGTTCCACCGGCTGCGTTCGGTCTGTCGCCATGCCAGGCCGAGCTCCGAGCGTCCGTGAACCAGCAAGCGGTCGAGGAGGTTGCCCGAGCCTCGGCCGAGCAGCGCCCAGTCGCGGCCGAGCTGGTGGGCGTAGCCGAGCGAGCCGAAGACCTGTTCCTCGTTCGAGCCGCGGCGCCACTCGAGCCGCCCGGTGCCGCGCCAGCGCTCGGCGGCGGTGTAGTCGAGGCCGAGGCCGGCCGCGCTCTGGCTCGCGCCGCCGCCGCGCAGCGGCGCCACCCGCTCGGCCGACGCGTCGAGGTGGAGCCCTTCGCCCAGGGCCCAGCGGTTGCGGAGCCCGATCGCGGCCTGCGCCTGGTCGCCTCCCAGGGCGTCGCGCAGGCGGTATTCGCCGAACACCGTGCCGGCGGGCGTGTCGTCGGAGGAGAGTCCGACGACGGTGCTGGTGCGCTCTTGCCGGGAGTTGAGCGCGAAGGGGCCGGCAAACGACGAGATCAGCTCGGCGCGCGCGTAAGCCCGGGTTCGGCTCGCTACCAGGACGTCGCCACCCACGGCCGCACGCCGCTGGTCGGGGTTCTCGAGGTCGCGTTCGAACTCGCCGAAGATCGACGCGCGGTCGGCGATCTGGTCGGTGAGGCGCGCCCTCAGGCTGCGCGTCTGGTTGGGCGCGGCTCCCGGCGTGGCGGCGATTTCGCCGCTCGCCGGCACTCCCGATTCGAGGCTCGACCGGAACCCCAGCTCGGCCGTGATCCGCTCGGCCAGCCGTTGCGAGAGCCCGACCTGGCCGCCGATCCGACGCCCACCGCTCCGGTCGTCGCGGCTGTAGAGCCCCTCGCCCGAAAGCCGGGTACCCGACCGCAACTGCCAACCGCCGCGCGCTCCCAGCTCGCTGCGTGCCGGCCCGTAGCCCGCCGACGGGTTGGCGAACGCGGATCCCGTCCGCAGGCCGAATGCGCTCAGATCGAGAACTCCGTAGGCGCCGCGGACTTCGGCACGCTCCGCCTCACCGGTCGTGCCCGCGCTGTCGCTGCGAGCGAACTCGCCCCGCACCGCGATCCCGCGGCCGAGCTTCAGCTCTCCGTTGGCGCTGGCGATCGTGCGGTCGCCGAACAGCGGATCCTCTTCGCGCGCGACGGCACCGCCCAGCTCGAGCGGGGCCAGCAGGCGGAGCCGGCCCTCACCGCCGTACACCCAGAAGGGCTCGGACGCGGACTCGCTCTCGTAGCTGACCCGGATCGAGATCGGGTTCAGGTTCTCGTCCACGCTCGGCACCGCGCGGCGGAACAGGATGCGGCCGCTGAAGGGCTCGATCGAGTAGTCGAGGAAGCGCTGCTGCAGCCGGCGATCGACGATGACCGAGGGATGATTGCGGTCGCGGGTGAGGATCTCGACGCGCTCGCTGTTGAGGAGGCCGTCGCTGCGGCTCAACGCATAAGGACCGGAGACGCCGAGGGCCGGCAGCTCCTCGACCACCTGGCGCGAGAGGCCGCGGCTGCCGAAGGCTTCGAGCATCCCGTTGGCCCACTCGAGGTGGCCGCGGCCTCCGTTCAAGACGCGATGGAACGTCCCCAGCGCGCAGAGCGGATTCGCGCTGGCGGTGCCGAAATCCCCGTATTCGGCAAACGAGCTGCCGCGCGCCACCTGCGCGTAGAGCCGATTGCGTGATTGGGCCGCGAACTCGGGGACGGAAGCGTCCCCGTAGATGGGGTAGAGCTCGTCGGGCCGTAGGTCGCGCAGCAGCCGTTGCCTCGGATCGTGCTCCGAGTCGTAGCGCAGTCGCAGCCGATAGGTGCCCGCCAGCGGGCCGTCGAGGTACAGCGCTCCTCGTCCCCCGACCAGGGTGCGCTCGCCGTCCCAGGCGGCCCTGAAGTCGCCGAGCGGGTCCTCGAGGCGATCATGGCCGCCCGGTGCGGCGTCGCGGGGCCGATCCCACACATCGAGCCGGCCGTGGAGCAGGCCCAACGCCAGCAGCGAGGGTCGTCCCGGCTGCGTTCCGCTGCCGGCGGCGGACTCCTTCGGCACGGGGGCGCGATCGGACCGCGCCGCGGCCGCGCCGGTCTCGGGTTGCGGCGCGCCGTCGGCCGCGCCCGACTTCAGCGCCCAGGGCGCCGGGGCACGGGGCGCCGCCGCGGCCACCGAGGCGGCGAGCGTGGCGGACGATGGGTCCATCATCAGCAGGCTCTGCCCCGCGCTCATCGACCGTCGCCACTCGGGTGAGCCGCTCGGGGTCCCGGACTCGCCGTGCGGTGGGTCCCGGTGGGTGGTGCTCGCGGTGCCGGGGGCCGGATCCGCGGTCGTGTCGTGCGCGGCTTGCGGCCGCCCGCTGCGGACTTGCACCTCGGTGAGCAGCTCGGGCGTCTCGTGCAAGGCGAAGTCCGCGCGGTAGAGTTCGCCGGCGGTGAGGTCGACGAAATGACTCCAGCCATCGCCGCCCTGCCGGTTGGAGAACGTGAGCGCGTCGGCACCGGCGGGCAGGGATGACCGGTCGACGCGGACCACGTGCAATCGCGGGCTCACGCCGACGAAGTGGTACTTGCCCTCGAGGTCGGTGATCACCGCGCTGCCGTCCTCCAGCACGACTCGCACGCCGGGCACGCCGAGCTCCTCCGCGCCCCCTGCGCCTTCGGGACGGAGGACGGAGACGATGCCCGTAATCGTGCCTTCGTCCGTGAACACGCCGCCACGCACGTGCACCGCCACCGCCGCCAGATTGGAGACCGTCTCGCCGGTCGCGCTGGCGGCATAGGCGTGGTTGACCCCGTCGCCCAACGAGGCACCCGGACCCACCTCGACCCGGTAGCTGAGCGCTCCGGTCGCCTGACTCGCGAGCGTCCCGAGGTCGAAGCGCAGGCGGGGGCCGGGCGCTCCAGCCGGCTCGGCGATCGGCGCGCCGGCGAAGCGGGCGCTGCCCGCCTGGTAGACGAACCCCGCCGGCAGGACGTCGGTCACCACCAGGTCGGGCACCGGGCTCGCGCCCAGGTTCTGCACCGTCACCGTGTACTCGACTCGGTCGGCGATCTCGACCTCCCTGGGCCATGCCGACTTGGTGACCAGCAGGGCGGCGTTCAAGCGGACTTCCGCGGCTTCGTCCGTGGCGCGGTCGTTCGCCGGATAGGGGTCCTCCGGGCTCGTGACCACCGCCGAGTTGGTGACGCTCGGGAGCGCCTCGACCCCGATGTCGACCACCAGGTCGAAGCCGAGAGTGCCGCCGGGGGCCAGCGGACCTCCATGGGTGCCGGTCACGGTGGAGCCGGTCACCGCGAAGCTCCAGCCCGTACCGCTCGCCGAAGAGAAGCTCAGACCCTTGGGGAGGGTGTCGGTCACGGTGATGGCACCGGCGGCGCTGCCGGGCCCCAGGTTGCGCACCATCAGCCGGTAGATGCCCCGCTGGCCGACCACGAACGACTCGCTGTGGGTCTTCTCGAGCGCCAGGTCGGGAAGCTCCGGGACGATCGAGGTGATCACCCGACTCGCCGCGGCCGAGCCGTTGTTGTTGGCGAGGTCGGGGTCGGCCGTGACGGCCGTGGCAGCGCCGACGTTGAGCAGTGTGCCCGTGGCGGAGGTCGTGACGGTGACCGTGCGGGTGAAGCTCGCGCCATTGGCGAGGCTCGGGATGCCGGGCCAGGTGACGACGCGAGCCACCGCAGTGCCTCCGTCGCTCGCCGAGACCAACGTCACCCCGGCCGGCAGTGTGTCGCGCAACACCACCCCAGCGGCACTCGATGGCCCGCGGTTGACGACGGTGAGGGTGTAGTCGATGGCGTGCAGGATGGTGGCCACGGTCGGACCGGTCTTGCTCACCGCCAAGTCCGCCTGCTCGGTGACCACGGTGCTCACCTGACTCGTGAGCGCCGAGCCGTTGTTGTTGGCTGGCGTGGGGTCGGCGGTGGCGGCGCCCGCGACGGCGACGTTGAGGAGCCTGCCGGAAGCCGGAGCCGTCACGGTGACGGTGCGGCTGAAGCGGTTGCCGGCAGCGAGGCTCACCACATTCGGCCAGGTGACGACGCCACCCGCAGCCGATCCCGCGTCGCTGGCCGAGACGAAGGTCGCGCCGGCCGGCAGCGTGTCGCGCAGCGCAATCGTCGAGGCGCTGGAGGGCCCATGGTTGGTGACGGTGAGGGTGTAGCCGATCGAGCCCAGGGCGTTGACCGAGGAGGGCCCGCTCTTGGTCACCTCCAGGTCGGCTTGCTCGCTGATCACGGTCACGACGCGGCTGGCGAGCGCCGAGCCGTCGTTGTTGGCCGGCGTGGGATCGGCGGTAGCGGACGTCGCGGCGGCGACGTTGAGCAGGGCCCCGGTGGCGGGAGCGGTGACGGTGACGGTGCGGATCAAGCTCGCGCCGTTGGCGAGGCTCGCCACGCTGGGCCAGGTGACGACGCCACCCGACTGGGTGCCGCTGTTGCTGGCCGAGACGAAGGCCACGCCGACCGGCAGCGTGTCGCGCAGCGTGATCGTCGAGGCGCTCGAGGGCCCATGGTTGGTGACGGTGAGGGTATAGCCGATCGAGCCGAGCGCATTGACCGAGGCCGGACCGGATTTGGTGACGGCGAGGTCGGCGATCTCGGCGATGGTGGTGGTGGCGCGGCTCGCCATCGCCGAGCCGTCGTTGTTGGCGGCGTCGGGGTCGGCCGTGGAGGCGGTCGCCGAGCCGACGTTGACCAGTGTGCCGGTGGCGGGAGCGATGACGGTGACGGTGCGGCTGAAGCTCGCGCCGTTGGCGAGGTTCGCGACGCCAGGCCAGGTGACGATCCCGGCCGCCTGCGTGCCGCCGTTGCTGGCGGAGACGAAGGTGACGCCGGCGGGCAGGATGTCGCGCAGCACGACGTTCGTGGCGCTCGAGGGACCGCTGTTGGTGACGGTCAGGGTGTAGCCGATCGAGCCCAGCGCGCTGACGGTGGCCGGACCGGTCTTGGTGACCGCGAGATCGGCCTGCTCGATCACGGTGGTGGTGACCCGGCTGGCGGCCGCCGAGCCGTCGTTGTTGGCGGGCGTGGGATCGGCGGTGGTGGAGGTCGCGGCCGCGATGTTGAGCAGCGTGCCGGAAACAGGCGCGGTGACGGTGACGGTGCGGGTCAGGCTCGCGCCGTTGGCGAGGCTCAGCACGATCGGCCAGGTAACGACGCCACCTGCCTGGGTGCCGCCGCTGCTCGCCGAGACGAAGGTGACGCCGGCGGGCAGCGTGTCGCGCAGCACCACGGTGGCGGCGGTCGAGGGGCCGTGGTTGGTGACGGTCAAGGTGTAGCCGATCGAGCCCAGCGCGTTGACGGTGGCCGGGCCCGACTTGGTGACGGCGAGATCGGCCACTTCGCCGACCACCGTGGTCACGCGGCTCGCCGCGGCCGAGCCGTTGTTGTTCCCGGGCGTGGGATCGGCGGTGGCTGCGGTGGCGGCGCCGATGTTGAGCAGCGTGCCGGTCGCAGGAGCGGTGACGGTCACGGTGCGCATGAAGCTTCCGCCGTTGGCGAGGGTCAGCACGCTGGGCCAGGTGACGATGCCACCTGCCTGCGTGCCGCCGCTGCTCGCCGAGACGAAGGTGACGCCGGCGGGCAGCGTGTCGCGCAGCACTACGGTGGCGGCGCTCGAAGGGCCGTTGTTGGTAACGGTGAGGGTGTAGCCGATCGAGCCCAAGGCCGTGACCGAGGCGGGCCCCGTCTTGGTGACGACAAGGTCGGCGAGTTCGGTGACGGTGGTGGTGACGCGACTGGCGGCCGCCGAGCCATTGTTGTTGGCGGGCGTGGGGTCGATGGTCGCCGCGGTGGCGGATGCGATGTTGAGAACGGTGCCGGAGGCGGGAGCAGTGACGGTGACGGTTCGAGTGAAGCTCGCGCCGTTGGCGAGGCTCAGCACGATCGGCCAGGTGACGACGCCACTTGCCTGGGTGCCGCCGCTGCTCGCCGAGACGAAGGTGACGCCGGCGGGCAGGGTGTCGCGCAGCACCACGGTGGCGGCGCTCGAGGGGCCGTGGTTGGTGACGGTCAAGGTGTAGTCGATCGAGCCGAGCGCGCCGACCAGCCCTGGGCCTGATTTGACGACCGCCAAGTCGGCTTGCTCGATGATCGTGGTGGTGACGCGACTCGGGGCCGCCGAGCCATTGTTGTTGGCCGGAGTGGGATCGTTCGTCGCGGTGCTGGCCGCAGCGACGTTGAGCAGGGTCCCGGTGACCGGTGCGAGGACGGTGACGGTTCGAGTGAAGCTCGCCCCGTTGGCGAGGCTTGCCACGTTGGGCCAGGTGACGACGCCCCCCGACTGGGTGCCGCCGTCGCTCGCCGAGACGAAGGTGACGCCGGTGGGTAGGGTGTCGCGCAGCGCGATCGTCGAGGCGCTGGAGGGCCCATGGTTGGTGACGGTGAGGGCATAGCCGATCGGACTCAGGGCGTTCACGAACGCGGGACCGGTCTTGGTCACGGCGAGGTCGGCGAGTTCGGTGACGGTGGTGGTGACGCGACTGGTGGCCGCCGAGCCATTGTTGTTGCTCGGCGTCGGATCGGCAGTGGCCGCGGTCGCCGAGGCGACGTTGAGGAGTGTGCCGGTGGCGGGGGCGGTAACGGTGACGGTGCGGCTGAAGCTCGCGCCGTTGGCGAGGCTTGCCACGCTGGGCCAGGTGACGACGCCACCCGAGTGGGTGCCGCCGTCGCTGGCCGAGACGAAGGTGACGCCGGCGGGCAAGGTGTCGCGCACCACCACGGTCGCCGCGCTCGAAGGGCCGTGGTTGGTGACGGTGAGGGCGTAGCCGATCGAGCCGAGCGCGCTGACGGACGCCGGGCCGGATTTGGTGACGGCGAGGTCGGCTTGCTCGGAGACGGTGGTGGTAACCCGGCTCGCCGCGGCTGAGCCATTGTTGTTGGCCGGAATGGGATCGTTCGTAGCGGCGCTGGCCGCGGCGACGTTGAGCAGCGTGCCGGAGACGGGGGCAGTGACGGTGACGGTTCGAGTGAAGCTCGCGCCGTTGGCGAGGCTCAGCACGATCGGCCAGGTGACGACGCCACTTGCCTGGGTGCCGCCGCTGCTCGCCGAGACGAAGGTGACGTCGGCGGGCAAGGTGTCCCGCAGCACCACGCTGGCGGCGCTCGAAGGGCCGTTGTTGGTGACGGTGAGGGTGTAGCTGATCGAGCCGAGCGCACCGACCGAGGCCGGGCCGGACTTGGTGACGGCGAGGTCGGCTTGCTCGGTGACGGAGGTGGTGACCCAGCTCGCCGCCGCCGAGCCATTGTTGTTGCTCGGGGTGAGGTCGGCAGTGGTGGACGTCGCGGATGCGATGTTGAGCAGCGTGCCCGAGGCGGGAGCAGTGACGGTGACAGTGCGGGTCAAGCTCGCGCCGTTGGCGAGGCTCGCCACGCCGGGCCAAGTGACGACGCCACCCGATTGGGTGCCGCCGTTGCTGGCCGAGACGAAGGTGACACCGGCGGGCAGGGTGTCGCGCACCACCACGGTGGCGGCGCTCGAAGGGCCGTGGTTGGTGACGGCCAAGGTGTAGCCGATCGAGCCGAGGGCGTTGACGGACGCCGGGCCGGTCTTGGTGACGGCGAGGTCGGCGAGCTCGGTGACGGTGGTGGTGACGCGACTGGCGGCCGCCGAGCCATTGTTGTTGTTGGGAGTGGGGTCGGCACTCGTGGACGTCGCGGACGCAATGTTGAGCAGGGTGCCAGAGGCGGGAGCGGTGACGGTGACAGTGCGGGTCAAGCTCGCCCCGCTGGCGAGGCTCGCGACACCGGGCCAGGTGACGACGCCACCCGACTGCGTACCGCCGTCACTTGCGGACGCGAAGGTGACGCCGGCCGGCAGGCTGTCCCGAAGTGCCACGTTCGCGGCGCTCGAAGGGCCGTTGTTGGTGACGGTCAAGGTGTAGCTGATCGAGCCCAAGGCAGCGACGAGCGCCGGACCGGATTTGGTGACGGCCAGGTCGGCCTGCTCGGTGACGGTGGTGGTGACCCGACTCGGGGCCGCCGAGCCATTGTTGTTGCTCGGCGTGGGATCGGCAGTGGCCGCGGTGGCGGATGCGATGTTGACCAGGGTGCCGGTGGCGGGGGCGGTCACGGTGACTGAGCGTTTGAAGTCGTTGCCCTCGGAAAGGCTACCGACCGGCGGCCACGTCACCACGCCACCCGACTCGGTACCGTTGTGGTTCGCCGAGACGAAGGTGACGCCGGCCGGCAGGGTGTCCCGGAGCACGATGTTGGTGGCCGTGGAGGGCCCGTTGTTGTCGACGGTGAGGGTGTAGCTGATCGAGCCCAGGGCACCGACCGAGGCCGGGCCGGTCTTGGTGACGACGAGGTCGGCTTGCTCGAGGACCACGGTGCTGACCCGGCTGGTCGCGGCCGAGCCGTTGTTGTTGCCTGGATTGGGGTCGGGCGTGGTGGAGGTGGCGGCAGCGACGTTGAGCAGGGTCGCTCCCGAAACGGGAGCGGTCATGGTGACCGTGCGGACGAAGCTCGAGCCGCTGGCGAGGCTTGCCACGCTGGGCCAGGTCACCACCCCCGACGACCGTGTTCCACCGTTGCTCGCCGAGACGAAGGTCGCGGCTGCCGGCAGCGTGTCGCGCAGCACCACGGTCGCGGCGGTCGAAGGGCCGTTGTTGGCGACGGTGATGGTGTAGACGACGCTCTGGCCTGGATCAACGGTCGCCGGGCCGGATTTGGTGACCATCAAGTCGGCCAGCTCGGCGACGGCGGTGATGACGCGGCTCAGGGGGTCCGTGCCGTCGTTGTTGGAGGGCGTGGGGTCCGGGGTCTCGGCGGTGGCCGAGGCGATGTTGAGCAGGGTGCCGGTGGCGGGGGCGGTGACGGTGACGGTGCGGGTGAAGCTGGCGCCATTGGCGAGGCTCGTCACCGCGGGCCAGGTCACCATGCCGCCTGATTCGCTGCCGCCGTCGCTGGCCGAGACGAAGGTCACGCCGGCAGGCAGCGCGTCCTCGAGGATGACTCCCAGGGCGTCGTTCGGCCCGTGGTTGGTGACGGTGAGGGCGTAGCCGATCGAGCCCAGGGCGTCGACCGAGGTGGGACCGACCTTGACCACGGCCACATCGGCCTCCTCGGCGGCGTCAGCCGAGGGGGTGGTCGCCAGCAGGACCAGGATCCCGAGCAAAGTGCCCGCCCGGCACCGGCGCGGCAACCAGGTGCGGCGCAGCCATGCTGGCGGTCCAGCCGCTTCCGGGCTTGATTCAAGCGGCTCGAAGGACCAAGCGCGATCTGCGCGGCCGTTCGATTCCTTGTGATCAGTCGGGGGGGCGATGCTTGAGGTTGGTTGCGGCGCTGCGGAATCCCTGACAAAGCACGATGGTGTCGCAGGGGACGCTCGGCGCCGCCGGCAGCCGAGATGAATGAGCAAGGGGGAAAAGCCGGAAGCTCCGTGGATGGATCGAGTTGCGCGTAAAGCTTACCATAGACCCTGCGTTCCGCCGCTATGTGAACTGTAGGAATGCAAGAAAAATAGTGTTCCGAGTGCGGACCCGCCTCGTGATCCGACCGGTCCTTGATCGGGACCGCCACGAGCGAATAAACTGCGCCGACCCTTGTTTTGCGGGCGGGGCCGCCGAGACCTTTCCGGAAGACCGCAGCCGAGCTCCACTCGCCCCGAGAAGCCGAGCGACGGCCTGGTGTCAGCCGAAGCCGACCTGCCGGGTCGATCCGACGAGGACGTGGACGCCACAGGGAGAAGGCGAACGGCATGATCACTCACAGGAAGCTGGAGACCTGGGTCCAGGAGTCGGCGGCCATGTGCCAGCCGGAGAGGGTCGTCTGGTGCGACGGCTCCGAGCAGGAATACCAGGGCATGCTGCGGCTCTTGGTCCAGGCCGGCACCGCGATCTGGCTCGACCGAGATCGGCGTCCCAACAGCGTGTTCGTCCGGTCCGACCCGGCCGACGTGGCGCGGGTCGAGGAGTTCACCTTCATCTGCTCCAGGCACCAGGACGGCGCCGGTCCGACCAACCACTGGCGTGACCCGGCCGAGATGAAGGAGACGTTGACGCGCCTGTTCACCGGCGCGATGAAGGGGCGGACCCTGTACGTCATCCCCTACAGCATGGGGCCGATCGGCTCGCCGATCGCCAAGATCGGGGTCGAGATCACCGATTCGCCGTACGTGGTCGCCAACATGCATCTCATGGCTCGCGTCGGTACTCGGGTGCTCGGCGCGCTCGGCCACGACGGCGAGTTCGTGCGGGGGCTGCATTCGGTGGGGGTACCGCTCGCCGATCACCAGCCCGATTCGCCCTGGCCGTGCAACCGGGAGACCAAGTACATCTCCCACTTTCCGGAGACCCGCGAGATCTGGTCCTACGGCTCGGGCTATGGCGGAAACGCGCTGCTCGGCAAGAAGTGCCACGCGCTGCGCATCGCCTCGGTGCAGGCGCGCGACGAAGGCTGGCTGGCCGAGCACATGCTGATTCTCGGCATCACCGATCCCGCGGGCGCCAAGATCTATCTCGCTGCCGCGTTCCCCTCGGCCTGTGGCAAGACCAACCTGGCGATGATGAATCCCACGCTGCCGGGCTGGAAGGTCGAGACCGTGGGCGACGACATCGCGTGGATGAAGTTCGGGCCCGACGGAAGGCTCTACGCGATCAATCCCGAGGCCGGCTTCTTCGGCGTGGCTCCCGGCACCAGCCTCAAGAGCAACCCCAACGCCATGCGCACGGTGGAGGCCAACAGCATCTTCACCAACTGCGCCCTCACTCCCGAGGGCGACGTGTGGTGGGAGGAGATGACCGACACGCCGCCCCCCGAGCTGGTGGATTGGTTGCGCCGTCCCTGGACTCCCGGCAGCCGGCGCAAGGCCGCGCACCCCAACGCTCGCTTCACCGCTCCGGCGCGCCAGTGTCCGGTGATCTCTCCGGAGTGGGAGAACCCCAACGGTGTCCCGATCTCGGCGATCCTCTTCGGTGGACGCCGCGCCGGGGTGGTGCCGCTCGTGAACGAAGCGCTGTCGTGGCAGCATGGCACGTTCCTGGGCGCGATCATGAGCAGCGAGACCACCGCCGCAGCAACCGGTCAGGTGGGCACCCTGCGCCACGATCCGTTCGCCATGCTGCCCTTCTGCGGCTACCACATGGGCGACTATTTCAACCACTGGCTCCGGGTCGGGGCGCAGGCCGATCCCGGCAAGCTGCCTCGCGTCTACTACGTGAATTGGTTTCGCAAAGGGTCCGACGGCCGGTTCTTGTGGCCCGGCTACGGCGACAACAGCCGAGTGCTCAAGTGGATCTTCGAGCGCGTCCGCGGGACGAGCCAGGCTGTCGAGACCGCGATCGGGCGGCTGCCGGCGCCCGGGGCGCTCGACCTGACGGGGCTCCGTATTCCCGAGCCGCAGGTGGCGGAGCTGTTGCGCGTCGATGTCGAGGGCTGGATCGGCGAGCTGCCGGCGGTCCGCACGCACTTCGAAAAGTTCGGATCCCGCCTGCCACCGGCGCTGCAGGCCGAGCTGGCGACGCTCGAGCAGCGCCTGCACGCGGCGGCGGTGGCGACCGGGCGCTAGGCTGTGTTTGGAAACCCCCGATCGGCTGCGTTGGCTCGGTCGCTCCTCGCTCGATGTGGCCGGGCACCACGCGCAGCGTGGTCGGCCACGATTCCGCTCGTCGCCCGCCCGCGCGCCTTGCCCTCGGGCGTTTTCTGACACAGCCTCGTCGGCGCCTGCGCCGCCGGAGCGGTGGCGGCTCAGCGCGGGGTCGTGGCGGTCTGGGGGCCGGGTCTCGCGGTGCCGGCGGGACGCCGCCTGGTGCCTGTAGTGCCGCGCCGCCGGCCCGCGGTAGGGGGCTTGGGGCGCGACTTCTCGAGCTGCAGGTCGCCCTCCTGGTGGCGCACCGAGAGCTGTGCCTCGACCGGGCCCGAGTACAGGATCTCGACTCGGCGGTTGAGCGCGTGCTCGCGCGTTCCCAGCCCGATCGCGACCGGGTTCGTCTTGCCTTGGCTGCCGATCGAAAGACGTCCCGCGTCCACGCCCGCGCGGAAGACTAGGTAGTCACGCACCGCGGTCGCCCGGCGCTGGCCGAGCGCCAGGTTGTAGGCGACGCTGCCGCGCGGGTCCGTATGGCCGATCAGCGTGGCGCGGATCTCGGGCACCGAGCCCATGACGGCGGCCACGCTGTCGAGCACCGCCGAGCTGGCGACGCTGATCGTGTCGGCATTGAGGTCGAAGTGGACGTTGGCGAAGGCGCCGAGTCGCCGGAGCGCCGCTTGAACCGCGTCGGGAACGGGTGCGGGTGCCGCATCGGGAGGTGGAGGCGTCGGTGGTGGGGCGATCGCGACCGACAGGATGCACTCGGCGGCCAGCGTTCGCACCCGCGCGGCCTGAGCGGTCGCCGCCGCCGCCTGGGGATGCGGGTCGTCCGGCCGGCACACCGTGGTCTCGTGCCCGGCCCGCACCAGCGTGACCTCGAGCCGAGCGACCTCTTGGGCCACGCAGCGCAGCGCCTCGGTCCGCTTGAGGCTGTCCGCCAGTTGCCAAAGATCCTCGCGAATCGCGGGTGCGCCGTTCGCGGCGCGTGGCTGAGGCTTGAGCATCACCGCTCGCGCTTCCAGGATCCGAGCCAGGTCCGAGGCCCGATCGAAGGCGTCGTCGACGAGCCCGGAACGGTCGTTTAGGGCGTACTGCTCGCGAGCCAGGACAAGCCAGGCCACCGCCAGCTCACGCGTGTACACGCGCCCCGGTGACGCGACCGAATCGAATGCGGCGAGTCGTCGGCCGAGGCCATCCAGCGCCGCGCGGTCGCGGGCGATCGCCGGATCGGTGATCCGATACTTCTCCGGCGTGAGTTCGGATTCCACCGGCGGGGCTGTCCACGCGGTCCTCGCGAGGCTTGCACCCGCGAGCGCCGCCACCAGCAGCAGTGCCGATCCTCGCATCACTTGCCTCCCTCCGGCTTGGACTTGCGTGCCTCCGTGGCGCCCGGGTTCAGGAACCGGAACACGTCCTCGTCGAGCTTGAAGCCGACGTCCAGGTAGGCACCGTGCTCGCTGCGCGATCCGCCGGTGAGGTCGCCGTCGGCGTAGCCGAACAGGTTGTAGCCACCCGCGACGCGCAGGTTCTTGATCGGCGTGAAGCCGAGCTCGGCGCCGATGCCGTCCTGGCGACGTCGCGCATAGCCGGCGAACAGCGAGCGGCCGATCAGCCCTCCGTCCCACAGGCGGTGGAAGTCCCAGGTGCCGCGCAGCGCGAGCAGGGTCGCGTTCACGGTGCGGGTCTCGAGGTCCGGGACGTCGGTGAACCGGGTCGCCACCTGGCCGCGGAGCTGGAACGGACGCGTCGGCTGATAGTCGAGATGAGCCGAAGCGATCCCCACCGCAGTGCGATCCAAGACGCCGGCCGGCCCGCGGTCGCGGTCGTAGCGGCCTTCGATCCGCGCCAGCCCGTCCCAACGATTGCGGTCGGTCTCGCGCCATGCCACGCCGAGCTGCCCACGACCGTGCACGCGGACGCGGTCGATGAAGCTCGCCGAGCTGCGGCCCAGGAATGCCCAGTCACGAGCCAGCTTGTGCGCGTAGCCGAGCGAGCCGAAGACCTGGTCGTCCCCGGCGCTGCTGCGCCACTCGAGCCGGCCGGTGCCGCGCCAGCGCTCGGCGGCGGTGTAGTCGAGGCCGAAGCCGGCGGCGGTCTGGCGGTCGCTGCCGCCGCGCATCGCCGCCACCCGTTCGGCCGATGCGTCGAGGTGCAACCCGTCGCGCGGCGTCCAACGGTTGCGGAGCCCGATTGCCGCCTGGGCTTCCCGACCACCGATCGCGTCCCGCAGGCGATATTCACTGAACACCGTGCCGGCTGGGGTGTCGTCGGAGGAGAGTCCGACGACGGCGCTGTAACGCTCCTGCACCGTGTTGAGCGCGTAGGGACCGGCGAACGAGGAGATGAACTCGTATCGGCCGTAGGCTCGGGTGCGGCTCGCGACCCGGAGGTCGCCTCCCGCCGCGGCACGGCGCTGGTCCGACTCCTGGAGATCCTGCTCGTACTCGCCGAACACCGATGCCCGCTCGGTGAGCTGGTCGGTGAGCCGCGCCCTCAGGCTGCGCGTGTCGTTGGGCGTCGCGCCGGTGGTCGCGGCGGTCCCTTCGGTCGCGGGGCGCGTCGACTCCTGGCTGGCGCGGAAGCCCAGCTCGGCGGTGATGCGGTCCGCCACGCGCTGTGCGATTCCCACTTGGCCACCGGCACGATGCCCGTCTCCGTCCCGGTCCCGACTGTAGAGGGCCTCGCCGAACAGGCGGGTGTCCTTGCGTGCCTGCCAGCCGCCGCGGGCACCGAGCTCGTCTCGCGCCGGCCCGTAACCGGCCGAAGGGTTCGAGAAGTTGGAGCCGGTTCGCATGCCGAAGAGGTCCAGGTCGGCTCCGCCGCCTGTCGCGCGGATCTCGGCGCGCGCGGCGTTGCCGGTGACGTCCGCGCTGTCGCTGTGTGCGAACTCGCCGAGCGCCGTGACGCCGCGCGCTAGGTCCGCGGCGCCGTTGGCGCTCAGGATCGTGCGGTCGCCGAGCAGCGGATCCTCTTCGCGCGCCACGCCGCCGCCCAGCTCGACCTGCGGGACTGGACGCGCCTGACCCTGCACGCCGTACACCCAGAAGGGCTCGCCGGCGGACTCGCTCTCGTAGCTGACCCGGATCGAGATCGGGTTCAAGTTCTCGTCCACGCTCGGCACCGCGCGCCGAAACACGAGGCGCCCGCTGAAGGGCTCGATCGAGTAGTCGAGGAAGCGCTGCTGCAGCCGGCGGTCGACGATGACCGAGGGGCGATTGCGGTCGCGGGTGAGGAGCTCGACGCGCTCGCTGTTGAGGAGTCCGTCGCTGCGGCTCAAGGCGTAGGGTCCGGAGATGCCGAGCGCCGGCAGCTCGTCAACCACCTGGCGGGAGAGGCCGCGGCTGCCGAAGGCTTCGAGCACCCCGTGGGCCCACTCGAGATGGCCGCGGCCTCCGTTCAAGACGCGATGGAAGGCGCCCAGCCCGCGCAGGGGGTTGGAGGTCGCGGTGTTGATGTCGCCGTACTCGAGGAACGAGCGGCCCCGATCGACCTTGGCGTACAGACGGTTTCGCGATGGGGCGAAGAACTCGGGCACGGAGGCATCCCCGTAGATCGAATACAGCTCGTCGGGACGGATGTCGCGGAAGAACCGCTGTCGCGAATCGTGCTCGGAGTCGTATCGCACCGTCGCCCGGGTATCGCGCGCGATCGGTCCGGTCAGGAACAGGGCGCCGCGGCCGCCGGCCAGGAGGCGTCCATCCTCGTCGGACGCCGAGAAGTCCCGCAGCTCGTCTTCGAAGCGATCCCGGTGCGGGAAGACCGGATCCTGGTTTCGGTTCCAGAGCTCCAGCCGCCCCTGCAGGAGGCCCAGCGCCAGGAGCGAGGGGCGCGCCGCATGCGTTGCGCCGGCGGGTTGCGCACCGGTTTCAGACGCACCACCCGCACCGGTCGGGGCGGAGACGACCGGGCCGCCCGGCGTCTCGCCAGCCAGCGGCATGCTGCGGGCCGCGCTGGCGTATGGCCGCGACTCGAGCAGACCGCGATAGCCTCCGGGGGTCGGTCCGGCTCCTTTGGCCGGCGCCGCGACGGTCGCCGAGCCGAGCGCCAAGTCCATGGCCAGGGGCTGGGCGATCTCACCCCGCTCGCGGCGAGCCTGGGCCTCCTTGAGGAGCTCGGGGGTCTGGTGCAGCGCGAAATCGGCGCGGAAGAGTTCGCCCGCCTTGAGATCCACGAACCGGCTCCAGCCATCTCGAGCCTGGCGGTTCGCAAGCATCTCGACACGGCTACCGGCCGGCAGCGTGGCGCCGTCCACCCGCACCACGTGCAGGCGCGGGCTCACGCCGACGAAGTGGTACTTGCCCTCGACATCGGTGATTGCCGCGGTGCCGTCTTCGAGCACGACCCGCACGCCCGGGAGGCCCAGCTCCTCGGCTCCCTGGAGGCTGTCGGAGCTGCAGTCGCAGTCGAGGAACACCTTGCCCGCGATCGTGCCTTCGTCGGTGAACACGCCGCGTTGCACACGTACCGACGCAGCCGTCTGGTTCGAGACCGCATTGGCCGCCGCACTGGTCGCATAGGCGCGGTTGACGCCGTCGCCGAGCGTGGCCCCCGGGCCCACTTCGACCCGGTAGGTGAGCACGCCGGAGGCACCGCTGCCGAGCGCGCCGATGCCGAAGCCCAGGTTCGGGCCCGGCGCGCCGGCCGGATCCGCGAGCGGCGCTCCGCCGAATCGGGCACTGCCGGCGTGATAGAAGAAGCCGGGGGGCAGGACGTCGGTGACGACCAGATCGGGGACCGGGCTGGTGCCCAGGTTGCGGACCGATACCGAGTAGTCCACCAGATCGGCGATCTCGACCTCGCTGCGCGACGCCGACTTCTCGGCCACCAGCACCACATCCAGAGCCACGACGGCCGGCAGGTCGACCACCCGGCTGTTCGCCGGGTCGGTGTCCTGCAGGTTGGCGACCGTGGCCGCGTTGATGACGCTCGGCACCGCCGCCGGATCCACGTTGACCTGCAGGTCGAAGCTGAGCGAGCCACCGGGCCCGAGGGGTCCGGGATGCGAGCAGGTCAGGATGGGCGCCGCGTTGGAGAAGCTCCAGCCAGCGGCCGTCGGCCGCAGCACGGAAGAGAAGCTCAGGCCGGCGGGCAGCGTGTCGGTCACGGTGATCGCGGTGGTCGCCGTGCCGGCTCCCACGTTGCGTACCGTGATGGTGTAGAGGCCGTTCTGGCCGACGATGAACTGGCCGAGGTGGGTCATCTCGATGGCGAGGTCCACCTCCGACACGGTGGTGCTCAGGCGGCTCGCCGGCGCCGAACCGTCGTTGTTGGCGAGGTTGCGGTCCGCGGTGGTCGAAGACGCGGTGCCGACGTTGACGATGGTGCCGGTGATCGGGGCGGTGACCATGACTGTCCGGACGGCGCTGGCGCCGCTGGCGAGGCTTGCGATCACGGGCCAGCTGACGATGCCGCCGGCCTGGGTGCCGCCGTTGTCGGCCGAAACGAAGGTGACGCCAGCCGGGAGCGTGTCATGCACCGCCACTTGGGCGGCCATGCTCGGGCCGTTGTTGGTGACGGTCAACGTGTACGGGATTGAGCCCATGGCGTTGACCGAATTGGGACCGGTCTTCACCAGTGCCAGGTCGGCGAGCTCGCCAACCACGGTGGTGACGCGATGGGTGGGGGCCGAGCCGTCGTTGTTGGACGGATCGGGATCGGTGGTGGTGGCACTGGCGGCGGCGACGGCGAGCAGGGTGCCTTGGGCCGGGGCAGTGACGGT